>NZ_CP031223.1:1317000-1646250 GCF_008973485.1 Psychrobacillus glaciei | reverse complement strand
CTTTCTACAGACAAGTTGCCCGCATGCCGTTCTACAATATTCTTCGCTATAGCGAGACCAAGACCTGTTCCACTTTTCCCTCTTGTTCTTGCTTTGTCTGCTTTGTAAAAACGTTCAAATACGTAAGGAAGATCTTCACTCGGAATACCATAACCAGTATCCTCTACTTCGATAGTCAAGTGATGATTCAGTCGGGTTAATCTCACCGTTACTGAGCCTTTTTTTTCTGTATGACGTAGCGCATTGTCTATTAAGTTTGTAAGCACTTGTTCCATTCGATCTTCATCTAATTCTAAGAATAGTGGATCTTTAAGATTTTGCTCAAGCACTAATCGAATATTGTTTTCCTTTGCTATTTGATCAAATTTTTGGGTAATTCGTTCAATCGTTGGTATTATGGAGACTTCCTCTTTGAAAATACTTAAATACCCCGATTCTAAACGAGCTAAGTCTAAAAGTTCTGTCACTAATCTTCCCATTCGTTTCGACTCATCATAGATAATACGAATCATTTCTTTTCGATCTTCTTCTGTCGTGACCACATCATCAATGATTGCTTCGCTGTATCCTTGAAGCATGGATATTGGAGTTCTAAGTTCATGCGATACATTGGCGATAAAGTCTGAACGCATTTTGTCTAGACGGTTCTGTTCGGTCATATCTCTAAGCACAACCACTGCTCCGCGTACTGCTTCTTTACTATAAAGTAAACTAATGGATACCGAGAAGTAGGAACCTTTAATACCCAATTCTTCTTCTAACTCTTCTTCTAAATTGAAAACATGATCGAGTAAATGATATAACTCAGCTGGTAGATGTGAGTAATCCGTCGTTTCGTTATTTATATTCCATTTTTGAAATAGCTTATCGGCTTGAGGATTACTAACAAGAACATGAAAATCCTTATTAAATGTTATAACTGCATCTGTCATAGCTGTTAAGATATTCGATAACTGCTCTTTTTCTTGGTTAATTACCTCGACATGATTTTTCAACTGTTTTCCCATTCGGTTGAAAGCAGAACCAAGTTCACCTATTTCGTCTCTTTGTAGCTGTGGTACTTTCGTTTCAAAGTTTCCTTTAGCTAACTCTAATGCTGCTTCACGCATCGTACGTAGTGGAGAAGTAATTCTAGAAGTTAAGAAGAACGAAAACATTGTCGTTAATAGTAATGCAATAAAACCAGATAAAAAAACAATTCTCGTCGTATGATTAGATGTTTTATTTACTACCTCTAAGCTCTGGTAAATAAAGACGGCCCCATGTACTTCCTTATCCGATTCAAAAGGAGAAGCTAAAATAATATAAGATTCCATTTGGTCTTCTTTTGTCATAGAGGGCATCAGCATTTTTTTTATAATTGTTTTATTGGAAATATATACTTTTTTGAGGTCAGAATCACTTAATATTTTATCTTTTATGACATGTTCGTTTAACCCATCATGAATCGATAAAAAAACAGATTCCGAATTTCTGACAATTAAAGCGTTTGTCTCTGCCCCCAGTATATCTTGTATGATTTGAAGCGAATCTTCTACTTTATCGTGTTGCTCTACTATTTTACCGATGGTTGCAGCTTCTTGTCTTAATGTTTCTTCTGCTTGTTGTGTATGGAAGTTCTCCAGAAATTCAAGCATTAATACGGTTACAATAAACAACACAAATAAGACGAGAAGCAATATGGTTCCCCATAGCTTCCCGACAACACTGTTCAAAATTCTATTCATTGACAATCTCAAATTTGTAACCTACACCCCAAACAGTTACAATCATTTTCGCAGACTTTTCAGAAACCCTATTTAGTTTTTCACGCAAACGTTTTACATGTGTATCTACTGTACGTAAATCTCCGAAGAAATCATAATGCCAAACTTCTTTTAGTAATTGTTCCCGATCAAATACTTTATCTGGTGCCTTTGCTAAGAAATAGAGTAACTCATATTCTTTCGGCGTTAAACTAACTTCCACCCCATCTGCTGTCACACGGTGGGCATCGTGATCAATAGTTAGATGAGGGAATACAACGATATCTTTTGAAGCAGAAGTTCCTTGCATTGGCGACAACACGGCGGATCTTCTAAGAAGAGCTTTAGTACGCAAAACTACTTCTCTAGGGCTAAAAGGCTTCACTATATAGTCATCTACCCCTAATTCAAAACCTTCTACTCTATCTGCTTCCTCTCCTTTAGCAGTTAGCATAATGACAGGAGTTTGTTTATGTTCACGTAATTCTGTTATTACTTCGATTCCGTCTTTTTCTGGCATCATAATATCTAATAATATGCAATTATAATCATTTTCTAATGCAAGTTGTAGAGCAATTTCTCCATTTTCCGCTTCTTCAACTTCATATCCTTCTCTTTCTAAATACATTTTCAACAAGCGACGAATACGTTCTTCGTCATCCACCACTAAAAGTTTAATCATTTCTGACATATTATCATACCTCTCTATCAACTTCTATTTATATTGTACAATTTGTGTTCCTAAATTGAAAGAAAAGCTCCTACCTCATTATGAAGAGATAAGAGCTAAAAATTTAAGCATAAGAATGTAAACCAGCAATAATTAGATTAACTGCAACTAAGTTAAACATAATAATAATAAACCCAATTAAAGCTAACCAAGCAGATTTCTCACCTTGCCAACCTTTAGTAAGGCGAAGATGTAAAAATACTGCATAAAAAAGCCATGTAATAAGCGCCCAAACTTCTTTAGGATCCCAACCCCAGAATCTAGACCATGCTTCATGCGCCCAAATCATTGCAAAAATAAGTGCACCTAGTGTGAATACGGGGAATCCGATTAGCACCGAGCGATAACCTATTTCATCCATGAATTGAGAGTTTGCTTTTTTCGCAAATGGTTGTAGGACTGCAGCAATTCGTTTACGTAAAATTAAACGTAGTAATACATACAGCACTGTTCCAAAAAGGACAGACCAAGTAACGATCGTAAGTTTTTTAGCATTTACAAGTGGTGGCATTTCCACTAATGGCGCCATTGCATTTTCAGTGATTGCTTCTGATTTATTCATACCGAAAATAGGCGGCATATCATATTCCATTTTAGCAGCGTTTCCTTCTTTATCTACGTAATTATACTCAGCTTTATAATCTGCTAAAGAAAAAGAAGTAGTTGCAACAACAAATCCTAGAACTAACACAATGACATACATAACAGCTTCTATCCAAAAACGTTGCTTAGATTTTTTAGTTAGGTCAATGTTTTTTAATAACCAAATAAAACCAGCAACAGCACTAATCGCCAAAATAGATTCACCAAGTGCAGCAGTAATTACATGTACAGTTAACCAATAACTTTTTAGTGCTGGTATTAATGGATTAATATCTTTTGGGAACATGCTCGCATATGCAATGATTAATATTGCAATAGGTAAAGCAAAAAGTCCAAGTGCAGGAGTTCTGTATAGAAAATAAAGTAAGATAAATGCACCAACGACCATCATACCAAAGGCCGTTGTAAACTCAAATAGATTACTTACCGGAGCATGTCCAGCAGCAATCCATCTAGTAATAAAGTAACCAACATTAGCTATAAATCCAAGAATAGTCACACTTATTGCTAATTTACCCCAACGCTCAAAAGACTTAGAAGCTTCTGAGCTCGAACCCTTTACTGCACCTCCAAATAAAAAGGTTGCTATTAAATAAGCGATAAACGCAATAAACAATAAGTTACTACTAAGTGATACCATCTCCATAAAATTTATACCCCTTCCTCTTTTTCTGCTTTAGAATCTAAATCTTGTTGATCTTCATATGGCGGAAGCACCGCTACTTCTGACACTGCATCTAAATCTTTCATAATGCTTAGCCAGTTTTTGTTTGTATGGGCAGCAATTACAACTTGACCATTTTCTAATAGTTGCAACCAAATACGACGATGGTTCCAGTACGACCCTTGAGCTACTCCAATCATGAAGATAAGTCCTCCAAGCCCGATAATAGGAAGTGTTAAATCTTTTCGTATGGTTAAACCAGAGACATCTCTTGTTTCAACACTTTGGAAGGCAATTTTATGTTTTGTTTCACCTAATGGCTCAAGTGTTTCTTTTATCATAACAAAGCTTGTTTCCCCTTTTGGAAATTCGGGACTATACATTTTAACTAAAAATGCAGGATTATTTGGAAGTGGTGATTTTGATTGTGGGACTCCATCCTCGAATCCTGTAAAATCAGCATAATAATCTAATATCTCTACCTTATAACCATTTTTAAAATCATAATCAGATTGAGGATTAGCTAGATCTATAGTGAATTCTCCGAAGGATTCTTTCGATGCTTTATCTTGTAATTGGAAAGTCATGGATTTTAACTCATCCAAACGGAAATCCATTTGAAACACTGAAAAGTTATTAAATTTTAGTGGTTTATTCACTTGTATGGATGCATCTTTAACAAATTCTAAATTCTCTGATTTTCCTGCTATCGCATCTTCTGAACCCTTGTATAAAGTAACATCTGTCTGATAATTTTTAGCGATAGAGCCAACTCGATCAATTGCTTCACCAAATACTTCTGAAGATTCTTCTTTTGAATACGTCTCGTAAGTGAACTGTTTGCTTTCCAAGAAATAACCATCTGCTTTAGGTATGTGAAGCGTTTCTCCCTCTCTAAGCCACATTGTTTCATCGACATAAAATCCCGGAATAGCTCGTAACATAACGCCAAATAAAAAGAGGATTAGACCAAGATGATTAATATAGGGACCCCACCGTGAAAAACGTCCCTTTTCCGCTAAAATGGCATTTCCTTCGCGTTTCACTTTAAAATGCATTCTTTTCAACTTAGCTTCCGCTTTGTCTATTGAATCCTTAGGTGTCTCAACTTCACCAATTCCATAAATGCGTTGACGACTTAAAAAACTAATATGTCGTTTTGTTTTTTGTTTCTTTAATGATTTGTAGAGGGGAATTACACGATCTAGACTTGCAATAACTAATGAAATACCAAGCATGCCGACTAATGTTTGGAACCACCAGGAGCTATATAAATCGGATAACCCCAAGTTATAGTATAGTTTACCAAAAGTGCCATATACTCTTTCATAATATGCCGCAATATCGGCTTCTCTAGTCGCGGGAACATAAAAAACTTGCGGAAGTATCGTACCAATGGCAGCGGCAACTAAAATGCAAGTAATTAACCACATACCAACCTTCACGCTCGAAAAAAAGTTCCATATTTTATCAATAATTGTTTTGTTATATGTTTGAGAACGTCTTGCAGAACCTTCATAACGCATATCTACAAGTTTTTTTTCGCTTACTTCTTTGTTTAAAGGACGACCACAGCTCTCACATAATTCTGTACCAGCTGGATTTACGTTCCCACATGTACAAACTATTTTGTCCATTTTTACGAACTCCTTTAGGAAGGTTTAACCTGACCCATAAAATTAGCAATATCTTTCTCTGTCATTTGACCTTTTATAATTTTTACAATCCTACCTTCTGGATTGATTAAAAAAGTAGTAGGCAATGGGTCTATATTATATAATTCCATGACACTTTTATTTCGATCGATTGCTATAGGGAAAGATAATCCAAAACGTTTTGCAAAACTATTTACTTTCAGATCAGACTCAGCAATATTGATCGCTAATGTTTGAACTCCTTGATCCTTATAAATGTTGTATTGATTGTCCATTGCAGGCATTTCTGTTGCACATGGTTTACACCAAGTTCCCCAAAAGTTCAAGAATACTCCTTTGCCTTTATAATCTGAAAGTCTATGCTCATTTCCTTGCATATCAATCAAAACAAAATCTGGCGCTTTGTCACCTACTTGAAGTACTGCATTTTTTTCTTTATTTAAGTTTGAATAAATAGTAAATACAATCGCTAATGTAAGCACTACCAAAATAACGGATCTTATGTATAACCGTTTCTTTTTCGATTGAGCCATTTCTTTTCCTCCAATTCAAAGCATAACCGTTATTTATTATACCAAAATAAATAACGGTTAAAATCAATACTTTTGACTGCTTTGTGAACATACTTGGTTTTAGTTCCCTATTTTACCTGTTTCGGCAAGAACTCGTAACTGTTTTACTTCATGAGTAGACAGTTCTCTCCACTCTCCAGCATTAAGACTATGCAATGTTAAGAAGCCAAATCGTTCCCGTTTTAATTTTTGCACTGGGAACCCAATTGCATCAAACATGCGTCGAACTTGTCTATTTTTACCTTCATGAATTGTAATTTCAATGATTGCTTTATCTGTTTTGCGTTCGGAAGATAATAATTTCACTCGAGCTGGGGCAGTTTTACCATCTTCTAAAACAACTCCACGTTCTAATGGGCGTAATTGTTCTTTAAGCGGAATCCCTTTTACTCTTGCAACATAGGTTTTATCGACTTTAAATTTAGGATGCGTCAATGCATATGAAAAATCGCCATCATTTGTAAGTAATAACACACCAGATGTTTCATAATCTAATCTACCTACTGGATAGAGCCGTTCTGTCACATGTGGTAGCAGATCAGTTACAGTCTTTCTCCCTTTATCATCTGTTACCGCCGAAATAACTCCTCTTGGTTTATAAAGCAAATAGTATACTTTTTGTTCTTTTTCTAACTTAACTCCTTCTACTTCCACTGTATCCGCATCCGTCACTTTTATACCAAGTTCCGTCACTACTTTACCATTTACTTTAACTTTACCTTGTAAAATCATTTCTTCTGACTTTCTTCTTGATGCTACACCTGCGTGAGCAAGTACTTTTTGTAATCTCTCCAAATCGTTCACCTCGTCCATTCTTTCCACTAACATGAGTGAATTATGTCATACTTTCATCCAAATTAAAAGAAGACAGTCTTTTTGTAAAACTGTCTTCCAAACTTATCTTTTTATTTTCGTTACATTAAATCGCAAAGCAAGATCATTATTTATATAAACGTTCCACAAATAAGGAGTATTTGTATCTTTTTTTCTAGGAATATGTAATACATTTTGTAATTGTTTTTTCTCTTCTTTATTCACCAATAAAAAGTGGTCCTGCTTTACTTCAATAGTCTCGTTATTCAACAATTTATATTTGCCTTTTTCTACAACTTTCACAACTTCATAGTTAGCGAAAATTTTATCCGCTAAAGAAGTATGTATTTTCCAATCATTTGAATTATTTAAAGTAACGACAATAATTTCTTTCGATCCATCTTTGAAATACGTTACAAGTGTTCTACCAGCTCTTTTGGTGAAACCTGTTTTACCAGCTTTAGCATCATCCTCATAATGCAGAAGCTTATGCTTATTTCTCCATTGGACATTGCGTTCTTTTGGCTTAAAAGTTTTAGCGGATGCAATTTTATAAAAGTCTTCGTTTTGAAGCGCCAATCGAAGCATAGTAGCCATGTCAAAAGCAGATGCATAATGATCATCATTGTGAAGTCCAGAAGGGTTCGTGAAATGAGCATGCTCCATTCCTGCAATTTGAATTTTTTCGTTCATCATTTGGATAAATCCTTCGATTGAACCGCCTGTATGTTCCGCAAGTGCATAAGCAGCATCATTTCCAGATTGCAAAAGAAGCCCGTGAAGCAGAGAATTCACAGTCCAAACCTCCCCTGCTTGCAAGTATAGAGAGGACCCTTCTTGGGAGGCGGCTTGTGCTGAAATAGTTATTTCTTCATTCAAATCGCAAGAATCCAACACGGTTAAAGCTGTCCAGACCTTCGTTAAACTAGCAATCGGAAGTTCAGCATTAGCATTATTCCCTTCTAGTAATCTTCCGGAATTGACATCAATTACAACATAGGACGATGAAGCCTCAACTCCATTCGTTTGCCAAAATAGGAAAAGCAACAAAAAAATAAGTGTTTTTTTGACTATAATATATACTCCTTTTTAAGTTATTCCTCTTTTACAAATGCTTCTTGAAACTTTGTCATAAATAAATCCGCATCTTCCATTTCATCCACAGAAATTTCTTCTGGCAATGGCGGAAGTGCTTTAATATCTTGGAGTCCAAAATATTGAAGAAACTCGGTTGTTGTACCATACAAAATGGCTCTTCCCGTTCCTTCTGCGCGACCAACCTCTTGTACAAGACCTTTCGCCGATAACGTATAGATTGGCCTTTCTGACTTCACTCCTCGAATATCTTCTATCTCTACCCTTGTAATTGGTTGTTTATAAGCAATAATTGCCAACACTTCTAATGACGCTTGAGAAAGTGACTGGGAAGTGGGATTTTCTACTAACTTTTGTATCGTTTTTACATTGGCTAATTTGGTCACAAATTGATAGGTACCTGCCAGTTGTTTGATGACAATGCCTCGCTCTGCATTCAACTCATATTCTCGCATCATCTTTTCTAACGTTTCTGTGACTAGTTCTTCTGTTGTTTCTGTCAAAAATGCTAATTGTTTTTTTGTTAACCCATCATCGCCACTAACAAATAGCAAGCTCTCCATTTTACTCAATAAGTTTATCGTCGAATTCACTTTCTATATCTTCCTTTCGCAATAGAACAAATAATTCTTCAAAATTACTTTTTTGTTCTACTTGAACAATTTGACGCTTCATTAGTTCGAGTATTGATAAAAATGTGATGACTATTGTCCCATTATCTCTTGACGGAAATAAATCATAAAAAGATAATTTTCCTCCACTTTGTTTTAAAGTAGAGATCACACTTTTCATTTGATCTCTTATCGAAACTTCTTGTTTACTAATTCTAGTTTGAAGTGGCGCATTTAATTGCTTCCTACGGAGCATTTTCTGAAAAGCACCTAACATATCATACACATTAACATCTAGTTCGAACAAAGCAACTGGCTGATTATCTTGAAAGCCACTCAAGTCTGCAGGAGGTCTTGTGTAAAATAGATTACGAGATTCCTCCATTTCATGTAAGCTACCAGCAGCTTCTTTATACTTTTTATATTCAATTAACTTTATTACTAACTCATCCCTAGGATCATCAAAGGAAATATCAAAATCGCCTTCCATTTCCTCATCTTGATGAATTGGAAGAAGCATTTTACTTTTAATGGACAATAAAGTTGCTGCCATCACTAAGTATTCACTAGCTTCATTTAGCTCTAGCACTCGCATGGTGTGTATATGCTCCATATACTGTGAAGTGATTTCCGCCATTTTAATATCATATATATCTATTTCCAAACGATTTATTAAATGCAATAATAAATCAAGAGGTCCTTCAAACGCCTCTGTCTTAACTTCATACGACATAAAACTCCACCTATTATCGATTTTTAACATCATTATAGAGGAAAGGTGATTATATTGCATCCTACATTCCATCCTAATTTTGTACAATTTCTAAAAGAATTTAATGAAACCACCGATTATTTTGAGTGCCACGAAGTGTTAGAAGATTATTGGAAAGAGGTTGCTCCAAGACAAAAAGTTCATCCCTTAACGGCTTTAATACTTATGTCCACTAGTATGTATCATTGGCGAAGAGGAAATATGACAGGCGCAATTAAAACAATGAGTACGAGTATCAAACGATTAATCCAAACAAGTGATTCTTCTTTTTTTGAAACAATTGACTATGAACAAATTCTGCAAGCTACAACTATCTCGCTTGCGCTCATGCAAAAAGCGAGTGCATTTCAAGCCTTTTCCATTCAGATTAAAGATTCCAAATTACAGACTTTAGTGAACAAAAGAAGGATCGAAAATAGAGAAGCGTTAGATTATCTTATCCATAAGCATATGCTAAGAGATCGTTCAGAAATACTTGAAGAACGAGAAAAAAGCAAAAAAAGAAGAGATGACAGATGTTAACGTCATTCCTCTTCATTTTCCATTTGACATTTTTCAAAAAAAGATTTTGTATCATCTGATGGTTGAATAGATGTTGTATGTAAAATAGATGGCAAATTTTGAATCATTTCTTTCCCAATACCTTCCCCACGATGAGAAGGATTAACCGATATATGCTGAATGATTCCATTTGAATCCTGCATTCGAACGCCAACTATCCCTACTAAATCCTCTTCCCTTTTCCATAGGAACAAGTGCCAATTCGGATCAGTTTCATACTGATGAATTGTTTCTAATAACTTTTTTACGTCTTTTTCTTGAGGCATGAAAGAAAGAAGCCCCATAGAAATTTTCTCAAATGCTTTTTTATATCGTAGCAACATATTTTAGACCCTCTTTTAATTTCTTAAAGAAACTTTTTCTATCTTACACGACAGTTATTCAAATTACAAATTTCCATTCGGAGCAAAAAAGAGCCAGTACACTAATCCCCAACCAATTCCAACTAATAGCAACATGAAAAAGAGAATAATATTTTGTTTTTTCATCTATTCATCACTCCTTTTCCATTGTTAAAGGAAGATCTAGATGTACAATATCTTCTAACGTTTCTCGTTTTACTGCTAGTTGGTGGTTTGCATGCTCCACGAAAACGACTGCAGGTCTTGTTAACCGATTGTAATTACTTGCCATGGCATATCCATATGCACCAGTGCAGAACATGGCTAAAATATCCCCAGCCTCCGCTTTTGGTAATGAAATATGGTCAATTAGTTTATCACCTGATTCACAACACTTACCAGCTATCGTATACTCTTTTTCAATTTTCTCGTCGATTTTGTTCGCAATAACTGCATCGTACAATGCCCCATACAATGCAGGTCGAATATTATCGGACATGCCTCCATCTACAGCAAGATAGTTCCTAACGTTTGGAATTTCTTTTTCTGCTCCAATTGTGTATAAAGAAGTACCAGCATCCCCTACTAGAGAACGACCTGGTTCAATCCAGATTTCTGGCATCGCGAAATCAGTGTTTGCAACTAAATTTTTCACGACTATTACCATCTCTTTCACGTATACAGAAGGCTCTAAGGGTGTATCTTCATCTGTATATTTAATCCCAAATCCTCCACCTAAATTTAGTACTGTACATTGAAAAGTAAATTCATTATACCATGCAATCATTTTTTTTATAAGTTTTTCGGCTGCGACTTTAAAACCAACTGTTTCAAAAATTTGCGATCCAATATGACAATGCAAACCCAGTAATTGGATATTTTCATCTTGATAAACTTCTTGAAATGCTCGGTCCGCCTGTCCATTTAGTAAATCAAAGCCAAACTTTGAATCTTGTTGACCAGTTGTAATATAATCGTGCGTGTGTGCCTCTACCCCTGGAGTAACTCTCAATAAAATATTTACTTTTTGGTTAAGTTCAGTAGTTAATTCTTTTAATAACTCAATTTCATAAAAGTTATCTACTACGATACAACCGATGTTATGTTCAAGTGCAAGCAGTAATTCTGATTTACTTTTGTTATTCCCGTGAAAATGAATACGTTCTACAGGATATCCTGCCTTAAGTGCAGTATATAACTCTCCTGCTGACACTACATCAAGAGATAAATTTTCTTGATTCATCACTTGATACATAGCAACACTTGAAAAAGCTTTACTAGCATATGCAACTTGAGCTTGTACATTTTGTTCTTTAAACGTATTAATAAATGCACGTGCACGTTCTCTAATAAGCGACAGATCATATACAAATAGTGGTGTTCCGTATGTTTTGGCTAATTCTATACTATCTATTCCACCTAATAATAAGTGACCTTTTTTATTTACAGCATGCTTTGATATCATCACCATGTACCCCGCCTCTTTTCCTCTTTTTCTATATGAACTTTACCACAGTAAAAGAGGAAATTGCAATGCTATTTACGACCTTTTTCGAACAGGCGCTCGTGTAATATATGGTCTTTTTGCATTAGTCGGCATTGGAAATCTGATCAGAATACGCAAAAAGGCTTTCGGAAAGAAAGGGAGTGCTGGCCATAAATAAGGGACATTTAAAGGTCTTACGGAACAAACATACCAAAGTAAACATACATTTGCTACAAAAAAACCATTTACTCCAAACAATGCTGTACTAAGTAAAAGAAGTGTTCTAAAAATTTTCGTACTAATACTTAACTCATAGGATGGTATAGCAAAAGTAAATATCGCTGTTATCGCTGTATACAAAATCACTTCTGGAATGAATAAACCCACATCAACGGCCATTTGCCCTATTACTAACGCTGCAATAATACCCATAGCAGTCGACAAAGGTGTAGGTGTGTGAATCGCCGCTAACCGCAAAAATTCAATTCCAACATCTGCAAATAATATCTGTACTAACAACGGAATTTCACCTACATCTTTTGGACCTAAAAAATCCAATGACTTCGGAAGATATTCAGAATGCTTTGCAAGTAAATACCAAAATGGTAGTAGAAATAAGCTTAGTAATACACCTGAAAAACGTATCCATCTAACGATTGTACCGATTATAGGAGCTTGTCTATACTCCTCCGCATGTTGAAGATGGTGAAATAATGTTGTTGGAACAATGATTACAGATGGAGAAGTATCAACAATTATTACGATATGACCCTCCAATAAATGCGCTGCTGCAATATCTGGTCTTTCTGTAAAACGGACGAACGGAAGCGGATGAAACCCTTGTTTAAATATCCATTCTTCCAATGCTTTATCTGTCATAGTGAATCCATCATGTTGAATTTGGTTCATTCTATCTCGAATTTGGGCTAAATTATCTTCGTTAGCTATCCCTTTTATAAAAGAAATCGCAATGTCCGTTTGGCCAATTGTAGAAACTTGATGTAACTCAAAACGTAAGTCCGTATCACGGATTCTTCTTCTAATAAGAGCTGTATTTTGAACAATGTTTTCCGTAAATCCATCCCTTGATCCTCTTACTACCTTTTCATTATCTGGTTCTTCTGGCTGTCTGCCTGGATAAGTTCGAACATCAATCGTATAGACAGAACCATTCTTCAATATAAATGTTACTTGACCGCTGAGAAGCGCTACGAGCCATTTTTCTTTTGAATCATATTGAGTAATGGAGTGATACGGAAAATAGTGTTCCATTACTCTATTTTCATTTAAATCTGTTTCCCATTTATTTTCTTGCACATTCGCCAATAACTCTGTTAGAACTGCACCATCTACTAATCCATTTATATAGATAAGCAACACTGGAAAATCAAATAAATGTGTATGCAAATTTCCCACATCATAAGATTCATTGACACCAAACTTTTCTTTCAAAAACTCTTCTGCTTCTGACATACTGGAAAATAATGAATTCGTTTCAATCACCCGTCTTTTACTTTTTGATTGCTAGCAAAACCAACAGGTACTAACCACGTTTTTAACTGGGTTAATATCTTCTTCTCGAGTCTAGATACTTGGACTTGAGATATACCTAGTCGTTCTGCAATATCGCTTTGTGTACAGTCTAGGTAATATCGTAAATAAATAATCATTTGTTCTCTTTTTTCTAATTTTTCAACCAGCTCTCTAAGAGGGATATGATCGAACGACTTTTCTGAACGTTCATCTTTCATTTGATCCATTAACGTTAAAGCATCGCCACTCTCATTTTCATACAGTTGTTCTTGCAACGATGCAGGGTCTCGTAAGGCATCTGTTGCCATAACGATTTCTTCTCTTGTAACTTCTAAAATACTTGCTAGTTCTAAAATGGTCGGCTGTCGTTCATGCGTCTTTAAAAAATCATCCGTTGCATGACGAATTTTAAAGTTAAGCTCTCTAATCGAACGACTAATTTTCACCATACCATCATCTCTTAAAAAGCGCTGAATTTCACCTATAATCATTGGAACTGCATACGTAGAAAACTTCACTTCATAACTAAGATCAAATTTGTCCACGGATTTCATGAGTCCAATGCAACCAATTTGAAACAAATCTTCTAAATCAGCCCCTCTAGATGCAAATCGTTGCACAATCGACCAAACAAGCCTCGTATTACCTTCAATCATTTGCTGTCTAGCTAGTTTATCCCCTTCTTGTGATAATGCAATTAGCTCTCTCATTTTTTCTTGTGTAAGTAAAATAGACGGCTTATTATTCATCATTAGACGATCCTACAAGATTCTTGAATTGGTACAAATTTCTTCGTAATAGTTACAGTAGTCCCCCTATTAGGAATAGAATAAATGTCCACATAATCGCTAAAACTTTCCATAATTGTGAACCCCATTCCTGACCGTTCTTCCTCTGGCTTCGTCGTAAATAAGGGTTCTCGTGCTTGGTTAACATCTTGAATTCCTCGCCCGTAATCAACGATAGAAACAATTATTTCTCTATCGCTTCTTTGTGCATGAATATCAATTTTCCCGACACCATCTTCTTCGTACCCATGTACTATAGCATTTGTTACTGCTTCTGAAATAACAGTCTTAAATTCCGATAACTCTTCAATAGTTGGATCAATTGCGGCAATAAAGCTAGACATTACCATTCTAGCTAACGCTTCATTCTCACTTTTAGCAATAAAAGATAGTGTAATTTCATTGTCCATAAACAATGCCCCCTAAATTTGACATAATTTCAATTTCTGATTCATTATAAATATATGGGCTTAACCCCGCAAACTGAAAAATTTTCTTCATTGTTGGAGATGGATTTACGATAATTGTCTGACCTTCTTTTGGCGCCAATTCCCGCATCCTACCAAGAATAAGACCAATACCTGAGCTATCCATAAAATGTAAATCTTTTAAATTCCAAACTAATACTTTAATAGAACCATTTTTGATCATAGGTACTATTTCATTTCGTATATCATGCGTACCATGATGATCTAATTCACCTTTTAATCGAATAATAATAATCTCTTCACCGACTTTTTCTACTTCGTGATACATATAACCGCCTCCTCTTGATAGCACAATTCACCATCAATAGCTAAAATTCCTTGTGCTTGACAAAAGTAGAAAAAATCATTGTTTTTTAGTCTATTTTCGACATAGAATTATTCATTCATAGTATGGGATTATTATTCTATTTCTAAACAAAAAACAGGCATCCCACAAAAGTTTTTTTAAACCTATACGGGATGCCCATTTATTTTAATATTAGTTTCTCATTACAGTAAGTTTAAGTGCGTAGGAGCTATGCTACTCTTCATCAAAAATGACTTTCGAGGGAGGGTAAGTTCAATGTTAGTTAATCCAATTGTTTTCCGAAGGCTACAATGATATCCGTTATCAATTTGAAACGAATAGATAAGAAAAACGTAAACGTCTATGTCTGCCCCGACAGGCAAATGGGGAAAAGAGAGGAGGCAGACTCCCAGCCACCGCAGCTTTTTCACATTTGACCCCGAGGGGCGTCTGGACAGCTACTAACTAGAAAAGCGTATACTCTATTATTTATTAAGAAAAACGCAAATATCCTTTAAGTGCATCTTTTCTTTGCTATTTCCAGAGTACTATAGACGAAACATTGACTACAGTATTACAGGTGAATTTTGAGGAGTTGGAAGTGACTACGTCACTTCCAACTCCTCATTTTCGGTTATCTTGTGGCGAATGTTTGTCCGCCGGCCTCCTGGTAAATGTAGAGAAGGGATGCATTTGACTTGGATAATGAGGGAAAAGATACTGTCCTAATCTTTTAAAAGCGGACGAAGATGCAATTTCGTCCGCTCAGCACTTCTTTATTAATGGAAGCTATCTATTTTTCTTAACTCCCACCAACCCTATTCAACTACACAATGAAAAACAAAATAAAGGTAAATTACTAATGAACGGAAAGGCATCGCTTATTAGCTCCTACCTTTTACATATCCATCTTTGCACTCGTTTTAAACGCCTGCCTACTATTTCGACAAAGCATCATCTTTCATAACTAATTACCCTTTCTTAAAACGGTTTTTACTTAAACTAACCTTCGCCTTTAGCTGTATAAAATTTATCCCAAAGAATCTATCCTACATCATTTAATTTCCAAATCAATTACTTCTTTAATTACATCTGCGAGAGCTTCTACAGTTCTATATTCTTCTTCTAACTTATTTTCAACTCCCCCAACTTCCAATAATACTGACTTTTCTAAAACGTCTAGATTGTAGGTATTACCTGTGTTTTTGACTATTATTCCTCTTGATAATCCTGGATATTTATCTTCCATTTTTTTATGAAGTAATTCTGCAAACTTCTGATTTTCTCTAAAATTAGAACTTGAATCAGATAGTATAAATGCAATCCTTGCATAATATTCTCCTTTTAAATTCAAGGTCGTGAAGCTTCTTTTAGCTGAATCTCTGTGTATATCGAACGCCATCTTAATGTTTTTGTTATTTCCCAAAACATCTTTCAGAACTTCTCTTGAAACTATATATGATTCTTCAGAAAATAGTCCTCTTTCCTTCAATATTCCACTTATATTGCTTTCATCATGGATAGTGCCAATATTCCTTTCTTTTAATTCCTTACTTAGCCTTTCACCTACGAGGCTGATGTTTTTAGTAAAGTGAAATGCTTCGCGAAGTTCTTCAGTATTAATTTCTGGCATAAATGATTCCAAATTGTGTGTTTGGTATATAAAAATAGAGGTTTCTTCCTTATCGATTAAGATTGGTATATTTCCTTCTTTAAATGAATTAATAGTATTTATAACCGTCTCTTTTCCATTAAAAACGAATAGCCATGATATTGCAAAAATACATAATACCAATCCACTGAAAGCAAATGATGCTCGTTTAACCATCATGCTTCTACTAATCCCCCTTGCTTTTTGCTTTAATTTATATTCTGTACTTAAAACAAATTGTTCGGATGGTTTTAAAGAATAGCCTTCTTTAATAAATTCAATAATTTCCTTATCAGTATGCATTTTTTACAACCTCCCCTATGTCAATATTTATTCTCCTTTTAAGTTCTTTTAAAGCTCTATGATAATCTACCTTAACTTTTGATTCACTACATCGAAGGATTTCTGAAGTTTCTATAATTGAAAACTCATTTATACCCCTCAGTATTACAACCGCTCTATAATTTGGTTTTAGTTTTGAGATGGCCTCATGAACAAGTTTTTTCATCTCAAATTGTTCAATTAATGCATGTACCTCTATATCAGTTGATGCTATTTGTTTAAAAAAACCATCTTTAAAGAAAGAGGTAAATTTTTTCTTTCGGTAATGATCAACTGCAACATGTTTTGCTATGGAAAAAATCCAGGTCTTCAAATTATTACTTTCATTGAAATTAGATAAATTATTCAAGACACGAATAAACACTTCTTGTGTAAAGTCCTCCGCGTCATTTTGATTTCCTGAAAAACAAACAAGGAACCTATAAACATCCAAATAGTATTGCCTGTAGATTTTACTGATACTGTCTTCTAGGTTATCTAAATCAATCATATTTCTCTCCTCTCATTTATGTAATCAATTATTATTCGTTTGAAACGTTTAAAAGGTTACAAGAAATTTAAACTAAAAACAGCAGAGTAACTTTTACCCTGCTGTTTTTAGTGAATTCATATATCCACAATAATTCCTTTTGTGTCTCACTTAATGCGATATTAAATAGAAAGTCCTTATTAATTATTATTATCTGAGTTAATTTCATAAATAGTATGTAATTATAAAACACGAACAATAATTATTTGTTGTTTGGAGCGACAGGCGGCGGTGATGCCTCATTTCTCGCCCCGCGGAAAGCGACCGCCGATAGCGGAAATCATGCTGATCTATGAAGAGTATATGTTATATTTTCTAAAGTTTGACTTAAATATTGTTCGTGTTTTATGCTCTAACTTTGAATTATGAAATTGATCTACCTGGGTAACTATCTAGTACCATTCGCCAAAGAATCTAAGTTAAATATTGATACGGTCTTAACGAGTAATAAGTTTCATTAATTGGAAATAAAAAACACTCTACTTGCATTTAACGGAAAGTGAATGCGTCCTATAAGCTGAAATTTAATGGAATTACGCTATTTTAGTACAAAAAAAATGCCAGTGGGTCGCTAGTACAGTTAGCGCCTTTCTGGCATTTAAAAATCACGGTATAAGTGTTGATCTAATCAACACGCATGTTCTTTTACATTATTTTTAAGATAGAATTTTTCTTTACAGGTTCAGCATTTGTGATTGTATAGGCATCTTCGATTAATTTTACCGATTCAGTTACTTCATCTTTATTTGAATACAAAATAGCTAAAGTATCACCTTTTTTAACTTGTTGCCCTGTTAGTGCTACTATTTTAACTCCAGCATCGAAATCAAGAATATCTGCTTTTGTTAATCTTCCCGCTCCAATTAATAAAGAAGACTTACCAATCATTTCAGCATCAATCAACTGAATATATCCATCGTTTAATGCTTTTACTTCAATCTGATGCTTCGTATTTTTAGCAATAATATCAGTTGAATCCCCACCTTGAGCAGTAATGAATTCTTTGAATTTATCTAATGCTGCACCATTTGAAAGTGTTTCAACTACTTTTCGTTCTGCTTCTTCTTCATTTACTCCAGTTGCTAACTGATACATTTTAGAGGAAATTGCTATTGTAACATCAAGTAAACCTTGTTCACTTTCTTTATAGTTACTTAGAAAATCATGCGCTTCTGCAACTTCTAGTTTATTCCCGATATTATGACCTAACGGTTGATTCATATCCGTAATAACTACCGCTACTTTTCTACCTAAGTTTTCACCTATACTAATCATTGTTGAAGCCAATTCAGTAGCATGCTCTAAATCCTTCATAAATGCACCTTTACCACATTTAACATCTAAAACAATACCATCCGCTCCACTTGCAATCTTTTTACTCATAATAGAGGAAGCGATTAGCGGAATCGAATCTACTGTACCAGTCACATCTCTTAAAGCATAAAGTTTTTTGTCTGCAGGTGTTAAGTTTCCAGATTGTCCAACTATAGCTATTTTATGTTCGTTCACTTGCTTAATGAACTCTTCCGATTCTAATTCAACGTGAAAACCATTGATTGACTCTAGTTTGTCTACTGTACCACCAGTAATGCCTAGCCCTCTTCCACTCATTTTAGCAACAGGAATATTTAATGATGCTAGTATTGGTGCTACTAGTAAGCTGATCTTGTCCCCAATTCCACCAGTGCTATGTTTATCCACCTTAAATCCTTCGATAGACGATAAGTCAATAACATCTCCTGAATCAACCATTGCTTTTGTTAGCCAAGCTGTTTCATTATCGTTCATCCCATTTATTAATATTGCCATAAGCATGGAACTCATTTGATAGTCTGGAATATCATCATTTGTATAATTCGTTATCATATATTGTATTTCTTCTTCTGTTAATGAATTGTTTCTTTTTTTCTTATCAATCAGCTCAAGCATATTCATAATAACTACACCTCTCCCATCTTATTCTTTTATTTAAGTAAAGATAAAAAACTTTCACCGAATGCTGTTTTAGCTACTCCAAAATTCTCGGCAATAGTTGCACCTATATCAGCAAATGTCATACGTAGCGGTAATTCCTTTATTTCTTTTAGTCTTGGAGAATAGACGGTTAACGGAACAAATTCTCGCGTATGATCCGTACCTGGCATAGTTGGATCGTTTCCATGGTCTGCCGTAATAATTAGTAAATCTTCTTCTGTTAACTTCGGCAAAACTTCTTTTAAACGAGCATCAAACTCTTCCAATGCATTACCGTATCCAATTGGGTCACGACGATGTCCGAAGGAAGCATCGAAGTCTACTAAGTTTAAAAAGCTTATTCCAGTAAAGTCTTTGTCTAATGTTGTGATGAATTTATCCATTCCGTCCATATTGTCTTTCGTACGTTCGGTAGAAGTAATTCCTTCTGCGTTAAAAATATCATAAATTTTACCTATCGCTAAAACATCTAATCCCGCATCCATTAATTCGTTCATTACAGTTCGCCCAAATGGCTTAAGCGCATAGTCATGTCTATTGGAAGTGCGAACAAAATTCCCTGGTTCCCCCATAAATGGACGAGCAATAATACGACCAACTAAAAATTCTGGAGAAAGTGTAAGCTCTCTTGCAACTTCACAAATATGATATAGTTCTTCAAGTGGAATTATTTCTTCATGTGCAGCAATTTGCAATACAGGGTCAGCAGAAGTATAAACGATAATTGCGCCTGTTTTCATATGTTCTTCGCCAAGTTCATCTAAAATTGCAGTTCCACTTGCTGGTTTATTTCCAATTACTTTTCGACCAATTTTCTCTTCTAATGTAGAAATTAATTCTTCCGGAAAACCTTCAGGATAGACTTTAAATGGTTTATCGATGTTCAAACCCATCATTTCCCAATGTCCGGTCATCGTGTCCTTCCCGACAGAAGCTTCCTGCATTTTTCCAAAATACGCTGTTGGATTTTCCACTTGTTCTAACCCTTTAATAGCATCTATATTTCCAAGCCCAAGTTTTTGCATTTCAGGCATGTTCAGACCATTCATTTTCTCCGCGATATGCCCTAATGTATGGGAACCTACATCCCCAAAATCGGCCGCATCTGGTGCTTCTCCGATTCCTACAGAGTCCATAACGATTACATGAATACGTTTAAATTTGTTCATCTTTATTCCCTCCTACTATTTTCTTCTAGTTTACCAAATTTTTTAATAATGTACACGTCAGACCTCTGACAAATTATGCTCTTGGATGGAATTGTTTATAAACTTCTTTTAATCTCGTTTTACTGACATGCGTATATATTTGGGTAGTAGAAATATCTGCATGTCCTAGCATCTCTTGCACAGCACGCAAATCCGCTCCATTTTCTATTAAATGCGTAGCGAATGAATGGCGCAATATATGCGGTGTAATCTCTTTTTGTATTCCTGCATTTACTGTGTGCTTATTTAATAATTTCCAAATTCCTTGTCTTGTCAAACGCTTTCCTCTTTGATTGACGAAAATTGCATCTGTGCGTTCGGTTGATTTTAGCAATTTTGGTCTAGCTTCTTCTATATAGGTCGTGCAAGCACGAATAGCCGCACCTCCTAGAGGTATAATACGTTCTTTGCCACCTTTACCAAATACACGTACAAATCCCATCGTTAGATGTAAATCTTCTAAATCCAAGTTTAAGCACTCACTAATACGCATACCACTTGCATACATGAGCTCAAACATTGCTAAATCACGCACACCTTGCGGCTTAGAAGTATCTATACTATTTAACAAACCGTTTAACTCTTCCACTGAAAGAAAACTAGGTAATTTTTGTTCCATTTGTGGTATTTCCAGATGGATGGTAGGATCCTGATTAGTCACTTTTTCGCGCAATAGAAACTGGTGAAAAGAACGAATAGATGAAATATTCCTTGCAATCGATCTCGGACTTTTTCCTTCCGTTTTTAATTTTCTAAGATGGTTAATAATATGCTGCCGTTCTACATTATCTAAACTATGTAATTGTTGGATGTTAAAAATATGCCGTAAATAATCGGTTAAATCCTTTTTATAGGAAATTAGCGTGTTATCTGCTAATTGTCGCTCAATACGCAAAAAATGCAAATAATCTTCTAAATAAAGCAATCCATTTTCCAATTTTATATACCTCCTATCAAAAAAAGGATAGCTATTTGCTATCCTTTTTTGTTTATTTATCTTCTTGGCAACGATAACAAATTCCGTGAAAGGTTAATCGATGGTCTTTAATGATAAAGTTCCATTTCCTTTCCACAATTGCTTCTACGTCTTCTAACAAATCTTCTTGTATTTCATCCACAGCTCCGCATTCTATACAAACAAGATGATGATGGAAATGAGCTGCTCCTTCTTGTCTCAAATCATAGCGTGATACACCATCTCCAAATTGAATTTTATCCACCACATTCAATTCATTTAATAATTCTAGAGTACGATAAACTGTAGCAAGTCCTATGTCAGGTGATATCTCTCTAACTAGTAAAAATACATCTTCTGCACTTAAATGATCTTCTTCATTTTCAAGCAAAATTCGGACTGTCGCTTCACGCTGTGGCGTCAGTTTATAGCTCGCACCAGATAATTGTTTTTTAATTCGATCAATACGGCTTTCCATGTGACGCCTCCTTAAACTTCTTCCATTATACCAAATAGCGAATTATTATGACAAGGAATTCACTTAATAATAATTATTAATAAATATTAATTATTATATAATACAAATGGTATTAAGAAGTATTCTATTATGATGATAATAGAATATAAGGATAACGTAAACAAATTAATTCGATTTGCTAATGCAAGAAGAAGAACACAATAAACTAGTTGAAACGGAAACCACCAAAACACATACGGAAATGTGGAAGTCTGTGTTTGAAGCAAATAACTGGAGCAAAACCCGTAGAACGTAATTTTAAAAGCGCAAATCACCAGAATAAGTTTTCGTAAAAGAGGGTGTTGATAAAATAAAAAAAACACAATAGCAATCATCAAGTGAGGAAAAATTGTTTCTAGAAAAGTAGGTTGTTCTACTAATAGAACACGTGCGTCCAAGAGATGAATAATCCATTGCTGCTGTTCTGCTGTGCTTTTTTCAAAAAGAATTAACCCCCCGATAAAACTAAAAACTAGTACGCATAATGAAATGAAAATAGTATAAGTTTGGTTCAAATTGGAACACCTCCCTATCTATTTTCATCATATGCTTGTACAAAGTTACTTCATGCTTCTTTTAAATAATCTTTTAACCAAAGGAAAGCAAAAGCTGTTTTGGCATCAAATATTTGTTTATTCTCCACTAATGATTCCATTTCTTGGATTGATACATGCATTAATTCTACAAACTCATCCTCATCTAGATCTGCTTTTTTGGTCATTTTCTCAATGTTTTCTGCAAAGTAGAGATGAATAATTTCATCTGCAAACCCTGGAGATGTGGCAAAAGATTGAACATATTGTAGATTACTAGATGTATATCCTGTCTCTTCTTCTAATTCTCTTCGTGCAGTAGCTTCTGGCGGCTCTCCAGGCTCTATTTTACCAGCAGGAATTTCGATGATGGATCGTTCTAATGCTTTTCGATATTGTTCCACTAAAATTATCTTCTTGTCTTCTGTAATAGCCATAATAGCGACCGCTCCTGGATGTTTTACAATCTCTCTATTGCTAGTTTTGCCATTCGCTAACAGAACTTCATCTACTTGTAAAGTGATCACTCGACCCTTGTATTTAAAATCAGATGTAATCGTTTTTTCTTCAAATTTTTTCATATTTTATCTTCCTTTCATTTGTAACTGACTAGTACACATTGTAACATGTAGAAAAGGACGTGATGAAAATTGAGAAAAAGACAATTAGGTAAAAGTGATCTATTTGTTTCCGAAATTGGACTTGGTTGTATGTCGCTTCCGACTAGTCAACAAGATTCGAATACGCTTATACAATCTGCAATAGATAATGGTATTAATTATTTTGATACGGCAGATTTATATAATAATGGCGAAAATGAAAAGGTTGTCGGAAATGCATTAAGAGATAATCGAAAAGATATTATACTCGCAACAAAAGTCGGCAATCGTTTGAAAGAGTCTGGTGAGGGGTGGTCATGGGATCCATCGAAAAAGTGGATAACCTCTGCTATTCATGAATCTTTAAAGCGCCTCCAGACAGATTATATTGACATGTATCAATTACATGGAGGGACTATGGAAGATGATGTCGATGAAGTGATCGATGCGATGGATTCATTGAAAAAAGAAGGTCTTATTCGAGAATACGGTATTTCTTCAATTCGACCAACTGTAATTGATCGATTTCTGAAGAAAAGCAACGCGGTATCCGTTATGATGCAATATAGCTTGCTAGATAGAAGACCAGAAGAATGGTTTTCGTTATTAGAGGAAAATGATGCCTCTTTATTAAGCCGTGGAACGCTTGCAAAAGGACTATTAACTGCGGATGGCCTTAACCGTACAAATAAAACGGATGAATATTTGTCTTATTCCAATGCAGAATTAGCTGCTGTTATAAGGCAACTGCAAGCATTGGATACTCCAATGACTTCTGTTGCACTTCTGTATGTATTGCAACAAAAAGTGACAGGGTCTACGGTTATTGGTGCAAGTAGTGTAGAACAGCTTTTAGAATCCATCAAAGCTTATAACCAGCCGGTTTCAGATGATGTTTTACTAAGAGCGAGGGAGATTACAAAGCAAGATGTGTATGGAGAGCATTGGGTTTAAAGATCAAAAAACTAGAGGGAATGAATCATTGAAGTTCCCTCCTCTTTTTTTTATTCTTGTTTATCTCGAATTTCTTTTAAAAGTTCAATAGTCACTTCATTTTGCTTTTGAATGGATTTTAAAGCATTTTCAATTGTGCTTGCCGAAATAGATATTACAATTAGGATTGCAATGCCTACATAAAACATATCAAATAACCTCCTAAAACTAATCTATTGAACATATATTTTCTTACATTAGATGCTTATAAGTATTTATACACTCTTTTTATTTAGTTAGTTTATTCGTAAAGGAAAGTACGTGATTTTTGACTTGTTCCTTTTCTTCCTTTGTCATATTCTCTGATTTAGAGTGACCTTTATAATCATCAGGCAATAATATCGTGGAAGGGTTTTGAAGTTCTTCCTTTAAATTATCACCACGAACTACATTGGTTATATATGAGGTAGTGAAATAAGAATGCGTTATTTCAGACTTTATAAAATTACCTTTCGTATCATAAAAGTCCTCAATGGATTTAACATCTGTTTTTATATAAGTTTTTCCTTCCTCTATGTACGTTATCGCATTTACTTTTTGGTAACCAGTAGCTTCATACAATCCCGCTTTATTGTCCTCCATGGTTTCTGCTACAAAAACCTCAATATGTTCATATTTTTCAATACTACTGCAAGCGAATAAAAGGAATACCGGAATTGTAAATAAGCATAAATTTAATAAACTAGAGAGCAACTTTTTCATATTCACTTACACCTCCAAGTCTATATTCTACAAACAATGTATATTATGAGTAGTATTTTACCAAAAAAGGGGAAAACGAAGAAATAAGTACGAAATAAATAACTAAACTGGATACAATAGCAAAATTTGATAAAGATAATTGCCTCGATATCAAAAAGAGGAATATCATTAATGGAAGAACTATTGTAATAGAAACCGTGACTCTGGAAGAGAAAGCAATCTTATGAGAAGTATTACATTGACTACAAACAATTGGTTGATATGCTATCATAAGAGATTTGTAGATTTTGCCCCAACTAAACTGTGTATTACATTTCTCGCATTTTTTTAATTCCATTTTTTCTCTCCGTTCTATAAGTACTATTATTCTTCGTCCTCCCAATCCGACTCATTATCAATATAAATATCGATGATAGCCCCTGTACTATGCGCAAAGGTAATAATGGTCGGGTCCAAACGCATGACAGGTGTTTGCGCATTGTAAAAGTTATAATGAACGAAAAATATACAAGTAAGATTATGTTCTTCTTTATAAGCATTTATTAGTTTGACATGTGATTTTAAAGGAACAATGACCGATTCAAAGAATCTTTTGTCTGCACCTTCTCCATAGCGCATAGCCATTTCACCAGATTCCATACTCCATACCGTTTCAAATCATTTGTTTAGTCTATTTCCACGTGTATAGTCATCCCCAACTTTATATGATGTTGTGGGAATTATACCTATCTTTGTCGTAAATTCATCTACTGGCCAATCATCTGACACGATGCTAAGCCTTATAAAAACACATTCCCTTTCCATTTTTTTCACCTCTTTATATTCAATCTCTGATTATTTCAAGCTGCTTTCATTATTCAATTTCTTTATAATAGTCGGTAGCTCCGCTAAATCATTCACTATATAATCAGTCTCAAATGTACCCCATTGATTATCTTTTTTCCAAACGCCTTTCATTCCTACGAATTCAGATGCTTTCACATCATTTTCCGGATGGTCTCCAACAAATATACTTTCACTAGGAACAACATCAAGGCGCTTTAATGCTCGCTCGAATATTTCTGGATTTGGTTTTTTTATTCCTTCCGTTTCCGATACTAAAATCGTATCAAAACACTTTTCAATTCCCAATGCCTCGATATTATCCATCTGAAACTGCCCATAGCCATTTGTAATCATGCCTAGAATAAGATTGTTCTCTTTTAACTCTTCTAACACATTGTGAAGATGAGGAAAAGGCACGCAAAAATTCTTGAATTCACTTATATAGTCTTGCAGTAAAAATTCCCAACTTATATCCTGTATTTTGAATTCTTCTACTAGTTGCTGATATACTTTATCTTTCCAGACGTATCCGTGACTATCTAACACTATGAATCTAGTCATATAATTTTCTTTCGAAATATGTCCTAGATAGTTATGTAATCGCTCGTATTGATCATTAATAAACTTCTTTACCGATTCGTCGCGATTTAATAATGTCCCATCTAAATCAAATAATACGGCTTTAATCATTCATTAAACCTCCCCATCATAATAGTGTTGTAGTATTTACCGTCGGCAAGAATTTTGTCGTTTTTTAATATACCTTCTATTTCAAAGCCAAACCTTTTATATAGTTCAATGGCTTTATCGTTTGTTTCTAAAACATTCAAAGTAATTTTTTTAATGCCGATGGAGTCAGCCCAAGAAATAGATTCATTTAAAAGATTTTTCCCAATACCATAACCCCAAAATTCCTTTAGAACGCATACTCCAAACTCTACTTTATGAGAAAATCTATTTAAATAAATTCCTTCGCATCTGGAGAACCCGACAATCCGATCATGAACAACTGCAACTAAAAACAAATTTCTTGATTTCTGAGTGTCCGTTTTTATAAGTTGTTCAAATCCTTCTCTATCTAAGAACCCCTCCCCTTTTTCTCTATCCAAATTTTCAGTCTCACCATCAATTTGTAATCTTAAATTAGACAAATCTTTTGCATCTTTTTCGATTGCAGATCTCACAGTATAATTTATTCCATTAACATAAAATTCTTGTTTGTTAATTATCATCATATACTCCATTCTAACTAAGTTTAGTTAAAAATTTTACCTCTAATAGATGACATCTATTGCTTTCATTTCTTCCCATTCACGCCTTTCGGTGAAATACTCTGCTAACCCATTGGCCTTTTTTGTGATGCTTTCTGGATAATCCAATATACCAAGAAGCTTAATAGCGTTTCTCGTTTTTGATGGACCAGAATGGATTGTATAATCGAATTGAACTGTTCCATTTTCAATCGATTCACTGAAATGATAATTCGCATACACTTTTCTAGCCATTTCGGTTAATTCAATATCGTGTGACGCAATAATATTCATTCCTTTATTCGAAGAAAGCCATTCCATCATTGCAGCCGATGCAGCTATTCGTTCAATCGTATTAGTTCCCTTCAGTATTTCATCAATAAAAGAGATACATGGTTTACCTTGTTCACATAGACGAATAATACGTTTGAGTGACTTTATTTCCGCTATTAAGTAACTATCTCCATCTAACACATTATCCTGAATCACCATTGAAGTTACGATATAGCTAGGTTTCATTGTCCAGTTTTCCGCTAACACCGTATTAATCGTTTGCGCCAAAATAGCATTAATGGCAATTGCCTTGATATACGTTGATTTCCCTGATGCGTTCGACCCTGTAATGAGTGTACACTTGCCGAGAATCGTAGTGTTTGTCACTGGGTCTTTAATAAGTGGATGAGACATATTTTCGAACGAAAGCTCCTCTCTCTCCACAAATTCAGGAATACAATATGAAACTAGTGATTTACGGTAAAACGCAACTGCTATCCCCGCATCCAGTTGTCCTATACGTTGCCATAATTCGCGATATTCATCTTTATGATTGGAAATAGTCTTAATAATATTGTTATTAGAAATAAAATCCAATAAAAATAATATTCGAATATACTCATAAATGGCATCAAAATCTCCTTTACTTCCTTTTCCTAACGAAATTATATTGTTTAGCACTAAAATTTTCTTGATTGGCTGAACTTTATCCTTGAACTCGTTAGCAAATGTTGTAAACTTCAGATGTTTGACGGATGAAAAACGTTTCCCTGCATGAATGATAGAAGCTATGTACGCAGTGGAGTATAATTCATTCTCTAATGCGGTTTTATTTTTGTAATATATGATTGTGTTAATTAGAAAAGATACTACTAAACTCAGTATTCCGAATTTTAAGCTATAAAACATCAAGAAAATGGATGCAAATGGCAGTAAGGCTAGAAGTTTATAGACAGCTACATATTTAATATTATATTTCCTGTCTTCATAGAAAAACGAAGAAGAGTCAGTGTAATTCTGTTTTCCAAGACCTGATAAAATGTGTAGGATCTCTTCTCTTAATGCTTGATCGTTTGCCAATAATTTATAGAGTTCTTCTTTGTTCTGTATATCTTCAAAGAATGGATTAATATCTCGAAGCTGATTAAATAGATATTCTGATCCTACCGAAGACTGCGTGTAATTGATTTTTTTGAAAACAGTATCCATAGCTAAATCATCCCAAGTCAACTGATCTATCCCATCATATATTGTTTCCCTATTTTTTTTGTTTTCCCAGTACATTGAAACCGATTGATGATCCTCGCTTCGCGCTAAAAATTCTCCTGATTCCCACTCTTCTCTAAACCTATTAAGTTTTTTCTTTTTTTTCATTAACAATTGATAAGCAATGAAAAGAATTACAACTAATATGAGAATTAGTAATGAATTATTCAATCTTCCCACCTCTATTACTTTTATATATGCATTCTACGAAGTAGTTGTCGAAAAGTTTCATAATTTTCCATAAGTACCTAGAATGATGTGATTTAACAGTAATTAAGCTAAAATGAAAAAATGTTCTTTTCGCCATTGGAAAAGAGCATTTCTTCATTTTAGTTCACTCCATGATAAACAATTATGCACTAACACCCCAAGATACCTTATACCATATATTCCCTCCCCTTGTATTTGTAGAGAAAGTCTGCGTTATTTCATCATTTCCCAAAATTGGACTGCTGCTTTTGAAATTGGTTCATCTTTTAGCTTCATCATAACCGGCTCTACACTAAAATCAAATTGTTGAAGTTCGTAAATCTTTAAATGTTCGAAAAACAAAGATTTATAGTGCATTCTCGGAATAATGGTTATACCTATTCCTCGATTAACAAGTGCAACTACCATCGGAATATCTTTGCATTCAACCATAATATTTGGTTTTACCTCATATTCATCAAAGGCATTTAAAATATTTTCATAAAACGAGTGTCCTTCCATAGCGCCTAACATAATAAAAGGGAAATCTGCAATTTCCTTTAATGTAGGCTGAGTTGAGAGGGAGGCTGTCCACTTGCTAGGAACTATAAGAATCGCAGGTTGTTTTTTTAAAGCTTTCTCCTCATATTGGTCCGTATTGCTTGGTCTTATCAGTAAAGCTATATCAATTTCTTTTTCTTTTAGCTTTTTTAGTAACCCTTCCGAGTCACCAGAAACGATGTTGACTTTGACTTGTGTATATTGTTCTCTAAAATCTGCAATATAATCAATTAACATATTAGAACATGCGGATGAAACACCAATGCGTACAGTACCCGCAGTACCTTCTTCTATTTCAAGAATACGTCTCTTTACTTCATCCATATGACTTAATAACTGTTCTGCATATTGATATAACAATTGACCAGATTGGGTCAACTCCCATTTTTGACGATAACGATGAATTAATGTTGTACCTAATTCCGTTTCGAGCTTTTTTAATAGCTGACTTAATGGAGGTTGCGCAATATTCAATACCTCAGCCGCCTTTGAAATGCTTCCCTGTTTAACGATTTCTTTATAATAATGTAATTGACGAATATCCATTTCCCAACTCCGTTATATGTATTTTCATATGACAAGTATAACAAATATATATTTTTCATATATCGAATGACATGTTACGATGACTATAGAATATTTCTAGAAAGAAGGATTTTATGAAACACATTAATGTGACCTTGAAACGTCTTAGTTTATACGTAATTGGCTTGTTTTTTCTATCACTTGGCGTCAGCTTCTCAATACAAGCCGCTCTTGGAGTTTCACCAGTCTCCTCGTTAGCCTATGCGCTTTCTCTAACTTCAGGTCTATCAGTAGGAATTATGACAATCGTAGCAAATATTTTATTTATCGGCATACAAGTGATATTAAATAAACGAATGGATTTGAAAGAATCTGTCGTGCAATTAATTATTACATTTTTGTTTGGATTCTTTATGGATACAACTCTATCCCTCGTGAAATTATTTCCCACACCCGAAACATTAGTGATGCGTTGGTTATTTTTAATTTTAAGCTTATTTATTGTTGCGATTGGTTTATTTGGATATTTCAATGCTAAATTTCCATTAATGCCGTATGATGCGTTAACTTATGCAATAAGCGAGAAATTTAATATGAAGTTTAGTAAGGCCAAAATTTCGAGTGATCTAGTGAATGTTTGTGTAGCAGGTTTAGTATGTATTATTTTCATTCATTCATTCGGGTCAATTGGCATTGGTACACTAGTTGCAGCATATTTCATCGGTAAAATTTTAGGATGGATAATGCCGCGTTATCAAAAATACTTAGTAAGTTGGATTAATAAAAAAAGAGACATAAATATTCATGTAGCTGAAGAAAATGACGTGACAACTCAAACGGAAAACACGAGTCTTTCCTCTTAAAATGACAATTTATCGATAGTCTGAAGCCGATTAAATAATCGGCTTTTTTAAATTTTTTTGGACTGCATAACAAAAACTTTGAAGTGCATCTGTTCAGTTCCCAATTAAAATGGTCATTATATTTTTACTAAATATCCAATAAAAAATCACCTCAACCCTATGAATTTTATAGAGATGAGATGATTTTATTCAAACTTAATTATATAGGTCTTTTATTAAAACTTCGAACCACCGTATCCATATTCATCGAGTAGTTCTTCAAATGATTTGTTTTTTTCTTTTTGCTTTTTCTCAAAAAGAAGTTGTGCTTGTCTTTCTTCCTCTTTCTCTTGTTCCGCCGCCACAAGTTGTTTCTTTGTTTCTTTAAGCTTAGCGAGCACATCAGATGAAAGTTGGTCGAATAGTCCATTTGTCTCTTCTTTTGTAACAGCAGGTTTTACGGGTTGTCTTTGTTTTTTCTTTGCCAATTAATTCACCTTCTTTATATTAGCGTTTAACGATAGTAGCTACTCCTTGACCTCCACCTATGCAAAGTGTCGCAAGCCCTGTTTTTGCATCTTGTTTTACCATTTCATGAAGTAAAGAAACAAAAATACGAGCTCCACTTGCTCCGATAGGATGTCCTAGAGCGATAGCGCCACCATTAACGTTTAGTTTTTCTTGGTCAAATGAAAGCTCACGATCTACCGCGATTGATTGTGCAGCAAATGCTTCATTTGCTTCAATTAAATCAATGTCAGCAAGTGAAATTTGTGATTTATTTAATACTTTTTTCACTGCTTCTACTGGTCCAATTCCCATTATACTTGGATCTACTCCTGCAGATGCATTTGCAACTATTATCGCCAAAGGTTTTAAACCTAACTCATCAGCTTTTGCTTTAGACATTACTACTACAGCAGCCGCTCCATCATTAATACCAGAAGCATTTCCAGCAGTTACGGATCCATCTTTCTTAAAAGCTGGACGAAGTGCACTTAATTTTTCTTGCGTTGAGCCTTTTTTCGGATATTCGTCTGTATCAAATACGATCGGGTCACCTTTTCGCTGTGGGATTTCTACTGGTATGATTTCATCCACAAATTTTCCTGCTTCGATTGCATTTGCCGCTCGGGCCTGAGAACGAGCAGAAAAAGCATCTTGCTCTTCTCTAGTGATATTATATTGATCGCATAAGTTTTCAGCAGTGATTCCCATATGATAATCATTAAATGCACACCATAATCCATCCGAAATCATACTATCCACCACTTTTTGATCGCCCATACGGAAGCCATCTCTAGCATTCTTCAATAGATAAGGAGCTTGGCTCATATTTTCCATTCCACCAGCCACGATGATTTCCGCATCTCCTGCAATGATTGCTTGTGTTGCAAGATGGATTGCTTTTAGGCCGGACCCACATACTTTATTTATTGTCAGTGCTGGTATGGATACCGATAATCCCGCTTGGATAGAAGCTTGTCTTGCTGGATTTTGCCCAAGTCCTGCTTGAAGTACATTCCCCATAATGACTTCATCCACTAAATCTTTTGAAACTCCTGCTTTTTCTAACGCTCTATCAATTACAATTGCACCTAGTTTAGTGGCTGGAACATCTTTTAAAGCCCCTTGAAATGATCCAATAGCAGTTCTTACTGCACTCACGATAACTACTTCGTTTGACATGTTATTTCCTCCTCATAATCCCCTAATATAAAAATCCCATCGCTGTTTGGACCCGCCTTATCCTTTAATTTAATTCCTCTGAATAAAAATTAAAGATTGCTAGTTGAACCATCCATTCCTTACAATATAGTTGGAGGGATGATTATGTTTAGTTTACCAAAAAAAGTGACAATTATCGAGGTCGGTCCGAGAGACGGCTTACAAAATGAGAAAAACGAAGTACCTACAGCGGTAAAATTAGAATTTATCGAAAAGCTTCAATTAGCCGGTGTCGAAGAGATGGAGTTGACCTCTTTTGTATCACCCAAATGGGTGCCACAGATGAAAGATGCAAAAGAAATTATTGAAAGTGCCACAAAAAAGGGTAGACAATTTGTACTAACACCAAATGAGAAAGGTGTAGAACTTGCCAAACTAGCGGGTGCTAATAGTTTTGCTGTTTTTGTAGGAGTATCAAATAGCTTTAATAAAAATAATATTAATAAAACAACTCAGGAAAGTATGGTTGGGCTTAAACCTATAGTAGAATCGCTTCTAAAAGAAGGTCATTTTGTTCGAGCTTGCATTTCTACCGCTTTCTATTGTCCATACGAAGGAGCTATAGATCCTGTTAAAACAATGGAATTATGTAGAGAATTTGTCTCGTGGGGTGTAAATGAATTAAGTGTGGCAGACACTATAGGAATGGCTAATCCAAAAGAAAGTTATTTGCTATTTGAACTAATTAAAGGTGAGTTTCCAACCACTCTAATTACAGCACATTTTCATGATACACGAAAAATGGGCTTGGCAAATATCTTTGCAGCACTTCAAGCAGGAGTGGATCGTTTCGATAGCTCCGCAGGCGGATTAGGTGGTTGTCCTTTCGCTCCAGGTGCAACCGGAAATATTGCAACGGAGGATGTTGTGAATATGCTACACCAAATGAATATTGATACAAATATTCATCTTGACCTATTGGTAAATGCTATTGATATAATTGCACCTTATGTGTCTAGACCAATTGAGACAGGAATGTATAAACTAAGAAAAAATAGTTAGGGGTTGTTGCGATGAAAAAACGTGTAATCATTTGGACTAGTGTATTAACTAGTATTTTAACCGCTACCGCTACTGTTCTAGGCTATTTCGTGACAAATAAGCTCATGTATATGAAGAAAAAAGAAGATGAATTTATATTAAAACGAGAGATTACATCTAAACGCTTTGACGAGGCTTGGTTTAATACCGTCAATAAAACCGAAAAATGGATTGAGTCAAAAAACGGTTACTCACTTAAAGCGATATTTGTAGAACCATTACCAACAAATAATTATGTCGTTATTTGTCACGGAGTAACGGAAAATAAAATTAATTCACTAAGATTTGTACGAATGTTTGAACGATTAGGATTCAACAGCGTTGTATATGATCATCGGCGCCATGGAGATTCTGGTGGAAAAACAACTAGTTTTGGTTTTTATGAAAAGATTGACTTACAATCCATTATTGAAGTAGTGCGAGAGCGGGCAGGTGACAATGCCATTATTGGAATTCATGGAGAATCGATGGGTGCAGCAACTACACTACTGTATGCAGGTTCCATAAAAGATGACGCAGATTTTTATATTTCTGATTGTTCTTTTTCAGATTTCGAAGATCAAGTGATGAATATTATGCGTCAAACTACGCCCCTTCGCTCCAGCTTAGCAATACGTTTTGCGAACTTATTTTTAAAAATGCGCGACGGATATACATTAAATCTTGTATCTCCCATCGATGTAGTGGATCATATAGAAAAACCCGTACTTTTTATCCATAGTTTACAGGATGATTTTATTCTTCCTAAAATGACGGAAGAATTGTTTGAGAAGAAAAAAGGTCCAAAATCATTGAAACTATTTGAATTAGGGGCTCATGCCAAATCATTTAATGAAAATAGTGAAGAATACGAACAAGTAGTTGCAGATTTTTTACAACAAAATAATTTACTAAATAAATAAAAGCACTCGAAAGTGAGTGCTTTTATTTTTGCATTTTATTCATTTGATTCATCATTTGTTTTACTTGTTTTTCAGAAGGCTTACGACCCATTTGTGCCATCATCATTCGAAGCATTTGTTCATTGATAGGTGGATTTTCTTTTAAATATTTCATCATATATTTACGTGCCGCAAAAAATCCAATTGCTGCACCACCGATTAACGCAACAATTACGATAATAATCCAAATCCATGTAGCTAACATAATTTCTCCTCCTTTACAATCTTGTCTACGTGTACAAGACACCATTGAAAATTATACTATAGATTCTTAATGCATTCTATATTTAATTATAATTTTAAAAATAATTATGAAAAAGAGGTAGCTCGAAGTTCCCTTTTCCGGAGTCACTCGAACTACCTCATATGTTTTATTTTTGAAGTAAATTTTTCATTTTAGTAACGACATTTTCTACAGAGAAACCGTATTCTCTCATCACAATTTCACCTGGTGCACTAGCGCCAAATTTGTCGATAGCGATAACATCTCCTTCAAACCCAACATAACGATGCCATCCAAGAGAAGAACCCATTTCAATAGCAAGACGTTTCGTTAAATGTGATGGAAGTACTGATTTTTTATATGCATCATCTTGTAGTTCAAAAAGATCCCATGATGGCATAGATACTACAGAAACTTGAATTCCTTCGCTTGCAAGCGCTTTTTGTGCTTCCACTGCAAGACTAACTTCTGATCCAGTTGCAAGAAGTATTGCTTCCGCATTATCACTTGGAGAAACAATATATGCACCTTTTGAAACGCCTTCGCTTGCTTGCTCCACTGATCCTTTAAGGGTAGGCAAGTTTTGTCTTGAAAGAACAAGTACTGTCGGATGATCTTTCGATGAAACCGCAAGCTTCCATGCTTCATTTGTTTCAATAGCATCTGCAGGACGGATTACAGATAAACCTGGCATTGCACGTAGTGAAGCTAAATGTTCGATCGGCTCATGCGTTGGACCATCTTCCCCAACTGCAATACTATCATGAGTAAACACATACGTTACTGGAAGTCCCATAAGAGCAGATAGTCGAATAGCTGGTCTCACATAGTCACTGAATACGAAGAATGTACCACCAAACACATGTAACCCACCATGAAGTGCCATACCGTTAAGAGCAGTGCCCATTGCAAATTCACGTACACCAAACCAAATGTTTTTACCCTCGTAATTGTCAGCAGAAAAGTCTCCTGCATTTTTCATCGTCGTTTTGTTTGATCCAGCTAAGTCCGCACTACCTCCGAAGAAAGATGGTAAGTTTTGCGCTATAGCATTAATGGCATCACCTGAAGCGGAACGAGTTGCATGTGATGTCCCTTCTTCATAAACTTTCATCGCAGTATCAAAGTTTTCAGGTAGATCTCCGCTAATTGCTTGTTTTAAAGTAGCTGCAAGTTCAGGAAACTCCGAAGAATACGCATTAAACTTTTCATTCCAAACTCCTTCTTCTGCCACACCAAGAAGATTAGAAGCTTCTTTAAACGTTTCATATACTTCTTCTGGCACATAGAAATCTTCTTCAGATGACCATTTGTATGCCGCTTTCGCTAAAAGTGACTCTTCTTTTCCAAGTGGCATACCATGAGCGTCAGATTTCCCTGCTCTGTTCGGTGAACCAAATCCAATTACTGTTTTAACCTCAATAATTGTGGGTTTATCGTTTTGAGATTTAGCTTTTTCAATTGCAGTGGAAATAGCTTCAATGTCATTTCCGTCTTGCACGAAAATATAATTCCATCCATATGATTCAAAACGTTTTTCTATTTTCTCAGAGAACGATTTATGCAAGTCACCATCTAAAGAAATATCATTACTATCGTATAAAACAATTAATTTATCTAATTGTAAATGTCCAGCAAGCGAGATTGCCTCTGCTGCTACACCCTCCATTAAATCCCCATCTCCACAAAGTCCAAATGTGTAATGATCCACAACTTCAAAGTTTGGACGATTGTACGTAGCGGCCAAGTGTGCCTCTGCCATCGCCATTCCTACAGCCATTCCAATTCCTTGCCCTAAAGGCCCAGTAGTTGCTTCTACACCCGCTGTATGACGAAACTCGGGATGACCTGGTGTTTTTGAATTCCATTGACGGAAATTCTTAATCTCTTCCATTGGTAAGTCATACCCACCAAGATGAAGTAAACTATATAAAAGCATAGATCCATGCCCCGCTGATAAAACAAAACGGTCACGATTAAACCAGTTTGGATTATTTGGGTTATGGCGTAGATGTTTTGTCCAAAGCGTATATGCCATTGGTGCGGCCCCCATCGGAAGACCTGGATGACCGGAGTTTGCTTTATCTATTGCATCAATAGATAAAGTACGGATAGTATTAATTGCAAGCAAATCTGATTGTAATGACATTTGTAACATCCTCTCGAGCTAATTTTTTCTATACTTCTAGTTTAGACAACAATGTATGCATTATCAATGGTTTCTTAATGATTAGTTAATTCAGAAATTTCCCTTTTTTAGCCTGTTTTACCTTAAGAGGAGTGACATCATTACCAGCAGGGTCTATTACTTTTACGCTTTCAATTGTATCCCTCATTGTTGCACGAAATGTCTCTAAATATTCTTTTCTTAATGCACTTTGTTCCTTTGCTTCTTCAATAGATAATCCAGTTGATTTTGATTTCCTTGAAAGTTCACTTATTCGTGCAATTTTTTCTTTACTTAACATAAGATTCACCCTTTAAATTTTATTCTAATTTAAAGGTAAGGAAAAAACACACAGAGTGCAAGCCTTTAACCTTCGTGTGTATCTTTAAATTCAATAAATCTCCTATGTACAGTTGCTTTACTAATTTCAAAACCTAATCCTTTTAATGTGGATGCAATTTCTTCAAAAGTTAAACCAGCATGACGTAATCTTATTATTTCTTGAACTGGAACTTCAATGCGGTCCCTACCTTCAGGGTTACCCCGTGTTTTTAAATTACTCTCTGGGCGAAATCCTTGGGAAACCGCACGCTTCATTCCTCGTTTAATTTTCGCATTATGTAGTTTCCGTTGGTACTCTTCTACTAATGCAAGAATTTCTAATAACATTGAATCCATTTCATTTAAATTCAAGACTCCTTTGTCTTGTAAAGTAAAAACGGATGTATTCGTTTTTTGCAATAGATGTAATACGGCCATTCTACCGTTACCACGACCAATACGAGTCTCATCTTGCACAAACACAGCTTTTATTTGTTGTTCTTTTACAAAGGATAATAAATCAAGAAGTCCATCTCTTTCAATGTCATAGCCACTATGTTTATCTACAAATACATCTGCTACCTCATAGCCTTGATGAGCAGCAAATTGTGATAACTCTTCTTCCTGCCTTAGTAATGATGTTTCTTGTGTATCCTTTTCTGTGCTAACTCGGCAATAAATGACTGCTTTCATCGACTAACACCTGCTAATTCTGTGGAATAATCATGATGAATGCCTTCTGATCCATTGGGGATAATCAGTGTATCTCCAGCTTTAATATGTGCAGTATGTAAGTTATTTAATGCCATTACTTCATTTATCCAAGCTTCCTTTGACTTTTCAGAGCCAAATTTATCAGCAAGCTTCCATAACGAATCTCCATGTTCTATTATAATCGGATAATTTTCACTTTCACTTTGAGAATTAAAAATAACAAATGTCATAATAAAAGATAGACTTAAACCTATAAATAAAGTGATAAAATAATTTTTTTTTAATAGTTTCATCAAAAAACCCCCATTTTAGAATGCTTGTTCGTTTGTATAACTTCATAATAAAACGAACACATGTTTTTTGTCAATACCTTTTCAGAACCTATGTTTGCATATTGATTTAGAGACTGATATACTGTAAATAAGAAAGAAAAAATTAATATTATTTAAAAGAGGTGAATGTATTGAAGAAAGCATCTAAAAGACAAGAAGATATTTTAGCGTTTATAAAAGAGGAAGTACGAAAAAAAGGATATCCACCTTCCGTACGCGAGATAGGTGAAGCAGTAGGACTAGCTTCTAGCTCAACTGTACATGGCCATTTAGCTAGATTGGAAAGTAAAGGATTGATAAGAAGAGATCCTACTAAACCACGTGCAATTGAGATACTAAACGGTGCAAATTCGATAGAAAAACAAGGTGTAGTTCACGTGCCTTTAATCGGTAAAGTAACAGCTGGACTTCCAATTACAGCAATCGAAAATGTGGAAGAGTTTTTCCCTCTTCCTGAAACATTCGGTACTTCAGATGATCACTTGTTCATGCTTGAAATTATGGGAGACAGTATGATAGAAGCAGGAATATTAAATGGAGATTACGTTGTTGTTAAACAACAACAATCTGCTAATAATGGCGAAATAGTTGTTGCTATGACAGAAGATGATGAAGCAACTGTAAAACGTTTCTTTAAAGAAAAATCTTTTTTCCGTCTGCAACCAGAAAACTCTTCGATGGATCCAATTATCGTCAATGAAGTAACGATACTAGGTAAAGTCGTTGGTGTTTATCGTCATATGCAATAAACCCTTTGTAACTTGACATATTCTACTATAAAGCTTATTATGATGTAGAGCCGATATCATACTAAAACGAAAAGTGGACATTTTTGTTTTAGTCATCGAAAAAACCCCTTTACCTTTTTGGTTGAGGGGTTTTTATTTTAATATTTAAAAATCGGAAAAATTAATGTGAATGTTTTTGCACTTACATTGCTTTCAACGATTCTAATTTTGGAGTTTTTCGTAGCTGCCCCACAATCAAGTCATGAAGCGGAAGATTACTTTAGCATTTGTAAAGACCTAAATAAAATATATAAAGATAGCGTCGCAAAATATACAAAAACCAAAATAAATGGGGAAGTCAAAATTTAAACCTTCCGTTTCTGCTGAAATTTATACCCTAAATATATATGAAAATCTCCATAAATAATCTATTGCATGTGAATGAACATTTAAAGTTATTATTACTTCGAAAATTATAAAAAAACCTCTACAAATTTATAGTAGAAGTCTTTAAAAAGCTTAGTCAAACATCTCATAAATCCCAATAAAAATAAGTAACCATCCCGAAATGGTTATTGAATAGTTACCAATAAACGTTTTATTCAGTAACAAACCAAAACGACTTCCAATTCCAACTGTTAAAACTGAAAAAAATCCAATAGAAATAACAGTCCAAATAGCAGAAATTCCACTTGCTCCAATTGCAATTCCACTTACCAAACAGTTTACAGATAAGATAAATCCTAAGGTAATTGCTTCTCTAATTGAAATGATATTGTTTCCATCTTTATCAATGTTTTCTGTTCTATTGGAAGAATCCTTATTTGAAAATCTATTCGATAAAATAGTCCACAAACCAATAATACATAGTAGGAAACTACCTAAGAAGTTTGCAAGTATGGTTGGAATATACGATGTGACTAGTTCTCCACTTACGATTGCAACATAAGAGACCACCATAGAAATAATTGCAATTGTTACGTTCGAAAATATAGGGATTTTAGTTTGTTTTATTCCATAGGCCAAACTTATTCCTAAATTGTCTAAATTAGCTGCTATCCCTATCAGGATAATTGTTATCCAATGCATATTTTCCTCCCCAAGACCATTGATCTCTATTTATAAGGATATGCAAAAGAATTTTTTTTGTTAATTAACACTTTAGTTGAGTTGATTGAATTTGATTCACTTTTTTGTACTTATTATTCAAAAAACACCATCAATCGTTTTCCTAAAATTCAATTTCTATACCATTCAAAATTAAACGATGAGTGATATCTGCCTTCAAAGACGCGGATACAGCGCAATATTTTTCTTCTCCTAGTTTAATCGCACGAACTACTTTCTTCGCATCAATATCCCCTTTTACATCAAATATAAGCTCTGCTGCAGTAAACGCAGTTGGCAATTCTTCTCGTCTAGAACCCTTAACTATTATTTCGATGGACTCCATTTTTTCTAAATGTGGTTTTAAGATCATCGTCACATCTATTCCAATACATCCTGCTAGGGCACTAAGTAACATTTCTGTTGGTGTAGGCGCTTGTCCTTCCCCGCCATAATTAGGTGTTGCGTCCATATTCATCGGATAACCTGAAGGACCTTTTGCTTCAAAAGCACGTCCTCCTTGCCATATAGCTCTTACTTCCATCGTTATCAACCTTTCTGCTCTTAAAATTCTTTTACTTTTGCTAAAAATTTTTGTGCACGCTCTGTAACGGGATGCGCAAAGAACGCCTTTGGTTCCGCATCCTCGATAATCTGTCCATCCGCCATAAACAAAATACGATCCGCGACATTTTGGGCAAAATTCATTTCATGTGTTACGATCACCATCGTCATTCCTTCATCTGCTAATTCTTTCATCACTTTTAGTACTTCTCCAACTAGTTCAGGATCTAACGCTGATGTCGGTTCATCAAATAGCATGATTTGTGGTTCCATTGCAAGTGCACGAGCAATTGCAACACGTTGTTGTTGGCCACCTGACAGCTTGGAAGGATAAACGCCTTCTTTTTCTTGGAGATCAACACGTTTCAATAGCTCAGTAGCCATTTTTTTTGCAAGTTCTTTTGATTGTTTCTTGACGACAATTAAAGCTTCCATTACATTTTCGATAACCGTTTTATGTGGATATAAATTAAATTGCTGAAACACCATGCCGGTATCTTGACGGATGGCATGAATTATTTTTTGGCGTTCCTTTTTCTTATTTGTCGCTTGTAACAGATGATCATTAACAGAAATAGATCCGCTCGTAATTATTTCTAGTCCATTTATACAACGTAAAAAAGTGCTTTTTCCTGAACCACTTGGCCCAACGACTGCGACAACTTGATGAGCAGGAATCGTCAATGAAATATGTTTTAACACCTCATGTTGACCATAGCTTTTGGATAAATCTATTGCTTGTATCAAAACTTTCCCCCCTCTAGTATACCGATAGTCGTTTCTCTATTTTGTTTAAAATAAATGTAAATAACGTACTCATAATCCAGTACATCACTGCAATCGATAAATAAAATGGCATATACACGTAATATTGTGCAACTAATAACTGAGCAGAACGTAACAACTCTGTTACAGCAATAACCGATACTAATGAAGTTTCTTTTAACATACCAACAAATGTATTACCAAGTGGTGGTATAGCGATGCGAATTGCTTGTGGGATGACAATACGACGAATAGCTTGCCCCTCCGTCATCCCTGTCGCAAGTGCAGCTTCAGTTTGTCCTAATGGCACTGCTTGAATAGCCCCACGGAATGCTTCTGAAACATAAGCTCCAATATTAATACTCAGTGCAATGTAAGCCGCTGTGAGCGCTCCTAATTCTATGCCATAATCAACAAGACCATAATATACAATGACGATTTGAACAAGTGGCGGCGTTCCTCGAATAATTGATACATACACTCTCGCTATTGTACGAAAGAACCGATTGCCTTTTAAACGAGCAATCGCTGTAATTAAACCAATAATCAAACCGAAAAACATAGATACCACTGTAATTAATAAAGTATAGTAAGCACCTTTTAGTAAAAAGGGCAAATTATCAATTACTACATCCATGGAAACTACCTACTTTCTTTACTCGGCCATTGGTTCTTCATCAAACCATTTTACGAAGATTTTTTTATATGTACCGTCTTGCTTCATATCAGCCAATGCTTTATTTAACGCATCTACTAGTTCTGTATTCCCTTTTTTCGCAGCTACGGCAGCTTTATCGGATTTTATAGGTGAACCAACGACTTTTACTTTAAATCCATTTTCTTTAATAATAGGTTTTAATGCGTATACGTTATTAATTGTTGCATCTGCCCGACCTGCATCTAAATCTTTTAAGGTGGTGATTACATCATCATACGTATTGATTTTAAAGTCTCCTACTTTTGGCATTAAGTCATTTCGTAAAAATGCTTCATCATTAGTTCCTAATCCTACGGCAATTTTCTTCCCTTTGAAATCTTCTACAGATTGAATCGTTGTATTATCCTCTTTTACAATCACTTTTACATCATTTGTAATATATGGTTCTGTAAAATCAATTTGTTTTTTACGATCGTCCGTTATGGTTACTTGACTTACTAAAATGTCGAATTTACCTTTTTGTAATCCAGGTATAAGTCCAGAAAAATCTTGCGCAACAAAGTTCGCTTCTACACCTAATCGTTTCGATAATTCTTTTGCAATATCCACGTCAAAGCCATCGTATTCGTTCTCTTTATTCATAAAATTGTAAGGTGCATAAGTACCCATTATACCTACTGTCATTTCTCCTTTATCTTGAATAGCTTTTAACGAATTTTTATCGGTTACTTTAGTAGAATTATTACCACAAGCTCCTAACAACAAGGCCGACGTTACTGCTAGAGCCAATAAAACCTTACTTTTTTTCATCACATTTTCCTCCTTATTTTATACACCAAACAAACAAACAAAAAATTCAATTTGAACAGTTTTTAACCAATTGTTCTATATCCACTTGATACTAGTCATCATTTATCTTGACGGACTCTTTAATCTTTTAAATCCTATAAGATTACTATTCATTAGTCAACTACTCTTCATTATTCTGAGTTTTCTATCTAGTCAACCTTGTACGTTAAAAAGTTTAAAATATATTCTAGGACATACTATTAACACTTTTATATAAAAATTTTCATTGTTAATATGATTATTCCCCATATTGATTAGTAATAACATTAATTTTTCATAAAATTATCAAGAGCATTTCATTCAATAAAAAATTCATTAATTTCTTACATACCTAAAAAAAAGACTTATCCAAAGAATAGCGGATAAGTCTTCTTTCTCATTTTAGTTTCTCTGCTCTAACTGTTTTTACTCTTTTTTAACGCATCGAGTGTTAGCGGCCCCACTATTCCGTCGGGTGTTAATCCTTTAGATTTTTGAAATGCTTTAATCGCCGCAACAGTTGCTGGTCCTTCAATTCCATCCACAACAATCTTATATCCTGCTTTTACTAAAAGTTTCTGTATTTCTACCACTTCCTGAACGACGATATAATTTAAAGGATTTACCGCATTCGGTTGACCGGCAGCATATTTTGGAATATGAATTTCAAAGTGCAAACTGACTCCTGTAGCATTTCCTGTATCTCCTTTAATGCCGACTTGTTGACTTTGCTTAACAATCTGTCCGACTTTAACTGAGATTGATTTGAGATGGGCGTACAATGTTTCGTAATCTTTGCCATTTAGTTGATGAGCAATTGTTACTGTATTACCATATCCCTCTATAACTTTTGCTCTCGTCACTATACCACCTGCTGCTGCAATGATTATTAGACTTCCATCACTACCAAAGTCTACCCCTTTGTGCAACCTCGAAGTATTAGTTTCAGAGTTTTTTCGCAACTGTCCAAAACGTGAGGTAATACGTCCTTCACAAGGTTTAATAAATAACATATATTTCCCTCCTTTCAATTCTTTTGGATCCGCTTGTACAAACCAATGCTTCACTCTATTAATAAATGCAATTACTAGTTTGAATAAATAGTCAATCTTCATTACTTTATTTAAATAATATTATCTTGTTTCCTTTTCTCTCCCTTAACTTTTCAATATCTCTTTTGGACAAGATTTATTTACTTTCAATCACCAATATTTTAGAAAAGAGGTAATTAACTTTTTCTCATTAATATTGATCAGGAGCGTCTGTCCTTGGAGCACATTCATAATATTTGCAATCAATATGAACAAATCGTTAAAGGAAAAGCTAGTCTAAAACAAGGTGATTGTTCAGTAGAACTGGAGCGTAATCCAAACGGTACCATTCAAGGCCGTCCTAGTAGAAGTGCTTCAAGAAGAATTACCCGAATTTGTTAAAGCTTTAGTGAATAATAATTTAATAGTTAGCGCTTTTCACAACCACTGGAACTTCACCAATCCAACTATTTTATATGTACACTTTCAATCTGTTGAATCCCCTTCATCTTTTGAACACAAGTTTGTTAAAGCATCTCATGTATTAAATAATTAGAAAGAGATTTAAAATACTTTAAAACCAACCATTTTACTATTACCGTTAGAATTCAAAAGAATCGTGTGATCTTGCGGCGGGTGTTTGTCCAACGCCCTCTAAACAAGGTGCATAAGATTTGGGTAATGAGAAACTAAATCCTGTCCTTTTTTAGAATCGGCCAATATTATTTCATCCGTTCGGCACTTCTTGATCAATAAATACTTTGTATTTTTATCTGGTGCCACCTTCTAAAATGATATACCCCTAAAATTATTTAAACTATGTAAGTTAATGGTTACGTCTATTTATTAACCATTTCCTTTAATTTTAGTAAAAAAGTTAATAGAATCCATTTGCATTTACACGTTTTTAGTTTAAATTGGGCACTTTAGATATAGTGCGACTTAGTAACCGCTAGGATTTCCACTCTAGGCGGACACTTTGCGCGGGGCGGGACCGTTGAGCCAGCACCATCGCATGCGCTCAGCTTGTGATGGCTTATACATCTCCCTGATCCCGCTGGAGTTGCCGCCAGCCGCTCTAATCCAATGAAGTTTGCTAGCTAATCAGTGCGATTATCCTACAATATTAAGGCATATGCTACACATTGAAATGGTGCACCATTAATAGCGTATCTCATGCCAAGTAAAGGCTTTACCATGAGATGTTTGTCGCTCCCAGAATAAGTTTTGTCGTTTTCAAAGGGTAGTATGTCGCGTTTATAACCTGTTATGTCTCATTCAACCATTTATTGGATTTTTTTATAAAATGAGGATACATATTGCCAGAACGCTTCGGGCCGCATGAGCGGATGGAAGAGACCCACTCGGGCGCAGCACGAGTTGGCTCATGCAAGGTGCGGCAAACGCGGAGGAATACTGGGCATTATTTCTAAAATATAATTTGTTGGTTATCTTTAGTTAATTCACATATGTTATTAGGAATAATTAGCTAATCAACAGACCTGGTTAAAAGTAAAAAAACTAATACAAAAATCTTTAATTAGACTAAAATTCAACTATTTCTTTTTCCCCAAAAATAGCGCATAATAAAAGTAATTATAAAGAACCAAAGAAGGGATCAATGACCTATGACACTTATGAAGCATGAACTCAAACTTTTATTAGATGATTACGATAAATGCGACAATTTGTCTATTAAAGAGCAAATACTAATAGATATTTATCTATTAAATGAGGCTTTAACTATTTTGCAACAGGACGAGCAAAACCACCTTTTTAATGGCAAATGAAAGTCTCAAATGAAATAATAATTTGGTTCCCTTCTTCCTTTTTCCAAAAAATATATTCAGTTTATTATAGAATCACTTGTATCGAAAGTAAGCGTCACTTTCTTACACAACACCTCCACACGAGTCGTAATTCTTGGCAAAAATAAGGAAGGAACGACTGGTAAAAAAGTGGTTAATCAACAAACCTGGAATAGAATAGACTTATTCATCGATATGGATAGCTTTCATTCCAATTAATAATGTTTTCGCATCTTCGTTCAAATATTGCTTTATGTCTTTTCTCATCAAAAGAACCGAATTGCTTTTGATCGACATTCTCAAACCTCTAACATCAAATTTTGAAGCATATGCATTGATGGCATGAACCACACTCATTTCATTTCTATTTAATGGTTTTATGTGCGGTTCAGTATTATCTTTCAAAATCTGTAACAATGACCTTGCATTACTTCTTAGAAGATGTCTATTTTCATTAATTATTTTCATATTTTCTTCCATAATTTTTCTTGCAGAAACAAAATCTAGATTGTCCATAACTTCATTCATTTTTTTCATTAATTCATTAATATCCACATTAACACCTCTAACCTATTTCTATTGTTATCGGTCTTACTATATTATTATCAATAGTTAAAAAGGAATAGCAACTCAACCCTCTCTACCCACGTTTATATACCTTTAAAAATAAGTATAGCTTTTTTATCAAAATTATAACGGAATGCTTCTTACAAATAGCTTACTTTATTAATTTCCCCTAAGAACAACGCCCTGATGCTTTTCTAATAATTGAATAAGCTATCATATAAAACTACTTGTCACACCACCACACCACCCTTGAGAGGCGTCTGTTTTTTTAGTCTCAAAAGCACCAGTCAACAGAATGCCTCTTTAAAATATTTTCTAAAAACCAAACAGATTAATCACACAGACTTTTTTAATCGACATAGAATGAACTATCCCATATAGAGGAGGTGTACAATTTGAGTGAAGCAGTTGGTGGATACGGGCAAAGAAATGGTTCAGGATTCGCTTTAATTATTGTTCTGTTTATTCTTTTGATTATTATTGGCGCAAGTTTCTTAAACACTGGTGGCGGAAACGCAGGAGGATATTGCGGCGGCGGTTACGGCGGTGGATACGGTTGCGGTTGCTAATTAAGGGCTTAAAGCCAATATCTCGAATACATCTGAGACAGGTTTTATGACCTGTCTTTTTTCATGAAAAGTGCATAAACTCGAGATAACCTTGCACTAGAGGGGTTCAAGCATATGAGAGAAGCACTGAGAAAATTGATTTATGCACGAAATTTTTAGATGGAGCACATCACTTCATATTAAACGCTTTGCTGACGTCTAACAATGAACTAGTTCAATTACTTTTTCCCCGTGTTCTACCCCCAGTATTCTTAAAGCATGTTTTCAAAAATAAAAAAGAAAAACACCGAACAAGTCAACTCACGACTCTGAACGATGTTTTTAAGGAATTACATAAGTTGATAAATATTATTTTCTTTACTTATTTTATGGGTTTCGTATGGATTGTGAAAGATTTTGCAGAATCATTTAGATTAAACCACCTCATCAATATACCCCATAAACCTAGTGTTTATAAGCTTAGTACATCTTCAAATACTGTTCTCTTTCCCACGGATGAACAGCCGTTCTAAACATATCCCATTCAATCTCTTTTGCTTCTACAAAGTTTGCGTAAATATGCTCACCTAGTGCACCACGAATTATTTCATTTTTACCTAGTTCTTTAATGGCTGCATGAAGTGAAGATGGCAAGTTGTAAACACCATGTTCATTTCTTTCTTCTTCGGTCATGACATAAATATTGCGATCCACTGCAGGTGGTGGTGTTAATTTGTTTTTAATTCCATCTAGTCCTGCTTGTAGAATAACCGCCATAGCAAGATATGGATTTGCAGCAGGGTCAACAGAACGAACTTCAATACGAGTGCTTAAGCCTCTTGAAGAAGGAATACGAATTAAAGGACTTCTATTTTGACCTGACCAAGCAACGTAACAAGGAGCTTCATAACCTGGTATTAATCGTTTATAGGAATTTACTGTAGGATTTGTAATAGCTGTAAAACTTTGTACATGCTTTAATACCCCCGCCATAAACTGCATAGAAGTTTCACTCATTTTATTTTCAGCGGATTCATCAAAAAATGCATTTTCTTCACCTTTAAACAGAGAAATGTTAAAGTGCATTCCAGATCCAGCTACTCCAAAAAGTGGTTTTGGCATAAACGTTGCATGTAAACCATGTTTACGAGCAATTGTTTTAACTACTAACTTGAATGTTTGGATGTTATCACAAGCAGTTAATGCATCTGCATATTTAAAGTCTATCTCGTGTTGTCCAGGAGCTTCTTCATGGTGAGATGCTTCAATTTCAAAACCCATCTCCTCTAGCTCAAGTACTATATCACGACGGCAATTTTCACCTAAATCTACTGGCGCTAGGTCAAAATAACCGCCATGGTCATTTAGTTCAAGCGTAGGTTCTCCTTGTGCATCTAGTTTAAATAAGAAAAATTCAGGTTCAGGTCCTAAGTTAAAACTTGTAAATCCTAACTCTTCCATCTCTTTTAGAACTCGTTTTAAGTTATTACGTGGATCTCCAGCAAAAGGTGTTCCATCTGCTTTATTCACGTCACAGATTAGTCTAGCAACTTTACCTGTACCTGTAATCCAAGGAAACACTACCCATGAATTTAAATCTGGTACTAAGTACATATCCGATTCTTCAATGCGAACGAACCCTTCAATAGAAGAGCCATCAAACATCATTTTATTGTCGAGAGCTTTATCGAGCTGACTCACTGGAATTTCAACGTTTTTAATCGTACCAAGGATGTCAGTAAACTGAAGACGAATAAAATTCACCTCATTTTCTTGAACGAATTTTTTTATGTCTTCTTTTGTATACTTGCTCATTATTTCACTCTCCTATTGATTTTTATATATGAACCCCGTTTTAACTTTAAAAGCGAGAGAGTTCCCTTGTCTTAGTGATGCACGTTGGTGTCTTTGCGCAATTTGCATTTCTTCTCTGAAGATTGCTCGTAATTGTGCATCGGAAATAGCTTGTTGCACTTCTTTGGTGGAAGTTGGATTGTTTTTCATTTCAAATATTTGTTTAATACCCGCAATGTTCACTCCTGAGGATATCATATCTTTTATTTCTAATAAAAGATCGACATCATCCAGCGAAAACATACGCTGCTTTCCTTCTGTTCGTGCAGGTAGGACTAGTTTGTGCTCTTCATAATAACGAATTTGCCTTGCTGTTAAACCTGTTAACTGCATCACGATATTCATAGATAACAAAGCCATCGAACGTCTCCATTCCTTTTCCATCCCTGCACCCCCAGTTGAATATAATAACACTATATATCATGTCAGCTTTCTTGTCAATTTGATGTTAGGTAAACTAACATAGAACAATATAAATAAAAAAACCACTTTCTTTTTATCTTGAAAGTGGAGTAATTGCTTATTTGTACAACGTTTGGACAGCTCCTAAAATAGCATATTTAACGTGTTCATATGTCAAACCACCTTGAATAAAAGCAGTAAAAGGTGGACGGATTGGCCCGTCTGCGGTTAATTCCATGCTAGATCCTTGAATGAAGGTTCCTGCGGCCATAATAACATCGTCTTCATAGCCTGGCATATAAGCAGGCTCTGGGGCAAATTGAGCATTTACAGGGGAATGTAGTTGAATTGCTTTACAAAATTGAATCATTTGTTCAGCTGTCTGAAACGAAACCGATTGAATCAGATCTGTTCTTTTCTCAGAAAAATGTGGTTCTGTTTTCATCCCTACTTCTTCTAAAACTGCAGAAGTAAAAATGGCCCCTTTTACAGCTTGCGAAACAATATGAGGAGCTAGGAAAAATCCTTGGTACATATCTAATAACGTATTTAGAGAAGCACCAGCTTCCGCTCCAATTCCTGGTGATGTCATTCTGTATGCGCATTTCGTCACAAATTCCGTTTTACCAGCTATATATCCTCCTGTTTTAGCAAGACCACCACCTGGATTTTTTATAAGTGAACCAGCCATTAAATCGACTCCAACATTCGTAGGTTCTAGCTCTTCAACAAATTCTCCGTAGCAATTATCTACAAAAATGATTGCATCTTTTTTTATTGATCTAATTTTTTGCACCATGTCCTTAATTTGTTCTACTGTAAAAGATGGTCTGACTGCATACCCTTTCGAACGTTGTATGGCAATTACTTTCGTATTATCTTTTACTGCATTTTCTACCACTCCCCAGTCAACTGCCCCTGTTTCTAGCAAATCAACATGCTGATAAGATATACCAAAATCTGCTAATGATCCTGTATCTTCCCCACCACCGTCCACAATCGACTGAAGCGTATCATATGGTTTTCCTGTTATGTAAAGCAATTCATCATTCGGACGCAATATACCAAACAAACTAATCGAAATCGCATGTGTACCTGATATGATTTGGGGTCTGACAAGAGCCGCTTCTGCACCGAATGTTGTCGCATATACTTTTTCCAATGTATCCCGACCTTCGTCGTCATAGCCGTAGCCAGTAGAAGTATGAAAATGATGGTCACTTACATGATGCGATTTAAATGCGGAAATTACTTTTTGTTGATTATAAAAAGCGATTTTTTCTATATCTTTGTGGAAGCTCGCAATTTTCGCTTCCATATTTTCTGCTAACTCGATTACTTCTTTTGATAATGTTGTTATAAAATTCATTTCATTCTCTCCTGAAAGTTGTTTTCATTACAAATAGAAAAGACTAATTCCAAAGTGAAATTAGCCTTTCTCTTTTATTCTTAAAACTGTAATTCGCCTTCCCAATCCAACATTCCACCAACCACATTTGTTACATTAAAACCGTTTTCCTCTAGAATTTCGCAAGCCATAGCACTACGTCCTCCAGATCTACAAACAATATATTGTGAAGTAGACTTGTCAATTTGATCGAACTTGGACTCAATTTGACCTAAAGCGATATGTACTGCTCCTGGAATCATTCCATTTGCTACCTCTTCGTTTTCACGTACATCAATAATACTGAATTGTTCACCAGCATCTAACTTTTGCAAGAGTTCTTCAGTTGTTATTAAATTCATAATTCAATCGCCACTTTCCATGTATATTCCTACAAATAGTAATAGGAACAATTCTATATGTCAATTGTTAAATACTATTCAACATTAATATTGACTGATTTAGATGGAGCGAAAGTTGAAATAGCATGTTTATAAATTAACTGTTGTTTACCTTCTGATTCAAGCAACACAGTAAAATTATCATACGATTTAATATACCCTTTTAACTGAAAGCCGTTTAGTAAAAATACGGTTACAAAAATATCATTTTTTCTTAATTGATTTAAAAAATTATCTTGAATATTTATTGGTTTCATCCCAATACCCCCATTATTCATTTTACATCGTAAAGAATCTATCTTTACTACTATTCGCTCTTTTTAGTGAATCTCCTGCAAAATCTCATTAATTTCTTTCATAATTCTTTCTGTATCAGTAAATGGATTATACCAATGGATATCCATCTTATTTCGAAAATAAGTTAGTTGGCGTTTGGCGTACCTTCTAGAATTTTGCTTTAAGTTATCAATTGCTTCCTCAAAAGTAAGATGCCCTTCCAAATAATCATAAATTTCTTTATACCCAATCGCTTGAATCGACTGGACCTGTCGAATATTTTGATTGTAAAGCCCGGTTACTTCTCGAAGTAATCCCTTTTCCAACATAATATCAACTCTTTTATTAATTCTTTCATAAAGCAGCGCTCGATCGATAGAAAGACCAATAATGTGATGAGGAAAAACCTTTTCATGCCCTTGATTTTGTTCTATCTGATCTTTTCTTTTTCCGCTTAACACTACCCGCTCGATCGCTCGCATAACTCTTTGCACATTATTCGGATGAATTTCTGTCGCAGCAATAGGATCTAACTTAGTTAATCTTTCAAACAACACTTCTGACGACAATTGTTCCAATTCCTTCGATAAAGTACTATCTGTTTTTGGTTCTTCCGAAAACCTAAAATCGTATAATACCGATTGTATATAAAGCCCCGTTCCTCCAACAATAATTGGCACATGACCTCGCGAAGTAATTTCCTCAATTTTCTGTCGCACCATTTTTTGATATTCCGCTACCGAAAAACTATCTGTCGGATTTTTAATATCTAATAAATGATGAGGAACCCCTTCCATCTCTTCGAAATCAATTTTAGCGGTTCCAATGGATAATCCACGATACACTTGCATGGAATCACCGTTAATAATTTCACCATTACAAGTTTTTGCTAATTCAATACTTAGTGCGGTTTTTCCGACTGCCGTCGGACCTACAATTGCTATTACGAATGGTTTTTCACGCATTAGTCATCAGCCATTTTGCAATTACTTCAAAAGTATCCAATTTATTTTTTTCCAATAAAATTTCATGCCTTGCTTGTTCTACTAATTGAACGGTTATATTTTCCATACCTGCATTTGTCAAACCTTTCGCTACTTTAAATATGCCAGCTCCATTTTTACCTACCGGATCCTCTGCTCCACTAATGAGAAGAACAGGTAAATCTTTTTTAATGCGGCCGATCTCTTCTGTTTTATGAATCAATTTCAACCCATAAAACAAATCAACATAAAACTGATTAGACGGGATGAACCCACACATCGGATCGTCCATATATTTTTTTACTTCCATTTTATCTGTATTTAACCAATCGAATGGTGAATGAGGTTCATTAATTTGTTTATTAAATCCTCCAAAAGTTATAGTATTGAGTAATTTACTTTCCGTTGTTGGTGTCTGAAATCTAGTAGCAATTTTCCCAAGCATTGACCCAACATCTCCAAGGACTCCAGGACTATAAGAGGTGCCACAAATAATTACTTTTGAGAGAGAATCACTGTATTTTTGCATATATCTTCGAGCAATAAAAGAACCCATACTATGACCAAATAAAATAAGTGGTACCCCTATCATATCCTCTCGAACTTTGAGCAACACTTCTCGTACATCTTCTGTTATACGTTCAAATCCATTGGATTCAGCAAAATAACCTTGGTGCCCATTTTTTTCAAAGGTTCGACCATGCCCTCTATGGTCATGCCCACTTACTAAATACCCTTTATCCATAAGAAAGAGAGCAAATTCGTCATAACGGTCAATATGCTCCGCCATGCCGTGTAGTAAATGTATATGACCTATTGGAGATTGTTCAGGAGTATACTTCACTACATGAATGTGATGACCATCTGACATTTCTACTTGTAAAATTGATTTCAATACGCTTTCAACTCCCTTCTAAGATCGCCTGCATAAGAAGTTTAACTAGTTGCTTATCAAATTTTTCTATTTCTTGTTCTGAGTAATTTAATAGATCGCTCATTACTTGCAATACTTCATCTTTATACTTTTTGTATTGTTCCACATTAAAGTAAAGCATTCCGGTTCTACGCACCAAAAAATCAACTGGTGAATATGCCATTTCATCATGTATCGCATAGTAAATTTGCGCTAATATACCTAGAGGCAAACTCGAAGTAGAAGTTGTTTTTAATAAGTGTGCATATTTAAACAATTTATCTACATTCGATCCATAAAGTTTAACTAATCGTCTTCCTTCTCCTAAAGTTAGTCCATAAGATTGTGCAAGTCTTTCTTTATTCGCTATAAAAGCTCGGAAGTTCTCAGAACCGCCTACACCTCCACCTGAAAGCTCTAAATGCTTCGTCACACAAGGCCCATAATTATAATCTCCTAATTGTTTCGAAATAGTATCCACAATAGACTCAGCCATTTTGCGATAACCAGTTAGTTTTCCTCCGGCTATTGTGAATAAACCAGAATTCGACTGCCATATTTCATCTTTTCGTGAGATTTCAGATGGATCTTTTCCTTCCTCATAAATAAGCGGTCGAACACCTGCCCAAGTAGATTCCACATGTTGTTGAGTGACTTGAACATTTGGAAACATATCTTGTATCGCTTTTAGTAAGTATTGAACATCTTCTATTGTTGCAACAGGATTTTGTATATCTCCTTCAAAAAAAGTATCCGTAGTGCCTACATAAGTTTTCCCTTCCCTTGGGATGGCAAATATCATCCGTTTATCAGGTGCATTAAAATAAAGCGCTTGTTGAAGAGGAAAAAATTGTTGATCGATTACTATATGAACGCCTTTTGTTAGTCTTAATTTTTTATTATTATCGATTGCATCAAGCGCTCGCACGGAATCTACCCATGGGCCTGCTGCATTGACCACTTTTTTAGCGTGGATTGTAATCTTCTTTGTATTTAATTGGTCGATTACTTCTGCTCCAACAATATCATTATTGTCGTTGTAGACAAAAGACCTTACTTTTGCATAGTTTAAACATACTGCACCTTTTTCAATCGCTTTTTTTATAACTTCCATCGTCAGTCTAGCATCGTCTGTTCGATATTCTACGTAATAACCGCCGCCAAGAAGTCCTTTGCTTTTTAATAACGGCTCTTTTTGTAGCGTTTCTTCAGCCGATAACATATGTCTCTTTTCTTCTTTTTTGACTCCTGCTAGCAAGTCATATACTTTTAAGCCGACAGAAGTGGTCATTGGACCAAATGTCCCCTTTTTATGAAAGGGAAGAAGCATCCATTCTGGTTCGGTCACATGTACAGCATTTTCATAGACAATTTCTCGTTCTTTCCCAACTTCTGCTACCATTTTTACTTCAAACTGCTTTAAATAGCGTAACCCTCCATGCACTAACTTCGTCGATCTACTTGAAGTACCGGCTGCAAAGTCTTGCATTTCTACAAGGGCTACAGACATTCCTCTTGTAACAGCATCTAATGCAATACCAGCGCCTGTAATGCCTCCACCAATTACTAATACATCGAATTCATAAAAATTTAATGTGTTAAATATTTGCTCACGTTCTACAGAAGACTTCATCTACTCACTCCTTGATAGTTTGAATACTCTTGTTGCTTCCACAGCTTTTTTCCATCCTCTGTATAAATCATCCCGTTTCACTTCATCCATTTTTGGTTCATATTGTTTTTGACTTTTACGCATCGCTATAAGTTCTTCCTCATCTTGCCAGTAATTTGTTGCTAATCCTGCTAGGAATGCTGCTCCAAGTGCCGTTGTTTCATTTAACTTTGCAAGTTCGATTGGCAAGTTTAACAAATCACTCTGGAACTGCATGAGAAATTCATTACTTACTGCGCCACCGTCTACACGAAGCAGTTCTACATGTACCCCAGAGTCTTCTTCCATCGTCAGAAGGACATCCTTCGTTTGGTAAGCAAGCGATTCAAGAGTAGCTCGAATAAAATGCTCTTTTGTTGTACCACGAGTTAGGCCGAAAATAGCCCCCCTTGCATCGGAGTCCCAATAAGGTGTACCTAACCCAACAAAAGCCGGAACAATATATACACCTTCCGTAGAGTCTACTCTTTTAGCATAGGTTTCAGACTCCGATGCATGTTGCACCATTCGAAGACCATCCCGCAACCATTGAATAGCTGACCCAGCTACAAATACACTCCCTTCTAAAGCATAGGTTACTTTCCCGTTCAGTCCCCAAGCAATCGTGGTTAATAACCCCGATGGAGATGAAACCGCGTCTTCTCCTGTATTAAGAAGCATAAAACAACCTGTACCGTATGTGTTTTTAGCCATTCCTTTTTCAAAACAGCATTGACCAAAAAGCGCGGCTTGTTGATCTCCGACTGCTCCAGCAATATTAATTTCTTTTCCAAAAAACACAGATGTGTCTGTTTGCGCATACACTTCTGATGACGAAACTACAGCTGGCAGGATGATCATAGGTATATCCAGTTTCTCACAGATTTCTTTATCCCAGCACTGTTCATATATGTTATAAAGCATCGTTCTGGAAGCATTTGAATAGTCAGTTACATGAGCTTTTCCATTCGATAATTTCCAGATAAGCCAAGTATCAATCGTACCAAATAGAAGTTCTCCATTTTGTGCTTGTTCTCTCGCTCTATCTACATGATCTAATATCCATTTTACTTTTGTTGCTGAGAAATATGGGTCAAGCATTAAGCCTGTTTTATCTTTAATAAAGGATTCAAGCTGTTCATCTTTTAATTTATCAATGATTTCTTGCGTTTGTCTTGATTGCCAGACAATGGCATGATAAACGGGTTTACCAGTTTTTTTGTTCCAAACAACTGTTGTTTCTCGTTGGTTGGTAATGCCAATAGCATGCACATCTTCTGGTTGGTTTCCACTTTCCGTTAAAACAGCAGCAATAACAGACAAGACAGAGCCCCATATTTCATTCGCATCGTGTTCCACCCAGCCAGGTTTCGGAAAATATTGTGTAAATTCTTTTTGAGCAGAATGCACAATATTTCCTTGTTTATCAAATAATATTGCTCTTGAGCTTGTAGTTCCTTGATCAATTGATAAAATATATTTCCCCATATAAATCCCTCCTACATTACTCGTTTGAACATTTTTTCCACTTCATACGTAGTAAAATGAACGATTACTGGACGACCATGTGGACATGTTAATGGATGTTGCGCATTTTTTAAGCTTTCTAATAACTGCTCCATGTCTTTTGTTGTTAAATAATGATTCGCTTTGATGGATAATTTACAGCTCATCATTATCGCAGCGTCTTCTCTAAGCTTTTTAATATCTGCTTTTCGATTTGTTAATACTTGTTCGATTAATGATTCAATAATTTTCGTTTCATTTCCTTTTGGAAACCAAGTTGGGTGCTCTCTAACGACAAAGCTAGATGAACCAAACTCCTCTAAATAAACACCAATGTTTTCTAACTCTTCCAATGATTCTTTTATGCGGTATGATTCATCTAACGAATAGTGAAAAGTAAGTGGTAGTAATAACGCTTGTCGTTCACTAGCACTTACTTCTCCTACTTTTTCTTTGTAGAATTCATATTTTATACGCTCTTGTGCCGCATGTTGATCAATTAAATAAAAGCCATCATCACTTTGTGCAACAATATATGTTCCATGTATTTGTCCTACCACATGTAAGTCTGGAAAAGGCTTTTTCTCTTCTATATACGTTTCTACCACAACTTCTTCTTGAAGAGGCTCTTTCTCCTCATGTACAATAAATGGTTGTTCTGTTTCATCCTTTTTCGGAATTGTTTCTTGTAGTGGCGCTTGATATGTTTGTTTAAAAAAGTCAAACTGGACACTTGGTTGTTTTTTTACTTCTGGCTTTTCTGTCACTTTCGGTGGTTGTTGTACTTTATGAATAACGGAACGAATTGTGCCTTTTACAAGCTCCATTAATTCCTTTTCCTTACTTAGTCTTATTTGATGCTTTGCGGGATGCACATTTACATCTGTGAGCATTGGATCTGTTTCGATATTTAATACTACAATCGGATATCTCCCTATTGGTAACAATGTATGATAAGCATCGACAATTGCATTGTTTAGTCCATAATGCTTAACCCACCGACCGTTTACAAGAATCGTCAGATAGTTTTTTGATGCACGCGTAATTTCCGGTAAAGAAGCATAACCCGTAATATGAAAATCGGCGGACTCACTTTCGAAACCAATCATTTTCTTCACATTAGATACGCCATAAATCGAAGCAAGAACCTGCCTTAAATCTCCTCGCCCACTTGTCTGTATAATTGTTTGGTTATTATTCGACAGTTTAAATGCGATAGAAGGAAAACTTAAGGCCAACCGGTTAATTAAGTCAATGGAATGTCCCAACTCCGTTTGAATTGTTTTTAAATATTTTAATCGAGCAGGTGTATTAAAAAATAATTGCTTCACCACAATATCCGTACCTCTTCTAATAGAAGCTGGTGTGCAAGAAAGGACGCGTCCACCTTCCAGTTCTACTTTTGTCCCTACGTTTTCTCCGTCCGACGTCCACAAACTAATTTTCGAAACGGAAGCAATACTTGCTAGTGCCTCTCCTCGAAATCCTAAAGACCGAATTCTAAAAAGATCATGTTCTGTTGTAATTTTTGAAGTAGCATGTCTTGAAAAGGATTGAACAGCGTCTTCCTCATCCATTCCTTTCCCATTATCTGTTACTTGTATTCTTGCTAATCCAGCTTCTTCTAGTATTATTTCTATTGATGTACTTTCTGCATCAATAGCATTTTCCACTAACTCTTTCACTACGGACGCGGGACGTTCTACTACCTCTCCCGCTGCAATTTTATTGGAAAGCAGTTCTTCCATGACGATGATTTGTCCCATTCTGTTCCCCTACTTTTTGGTTATTCTAATTCGTTTTGAAGCTCATATAATAACTGTAATGCTCCTAATGGTGTGGTACCGGAAATATTAATCTTTTTCAACTTTGTCAGTATTTTTCCAGATGATTTATCTTCCATTATTTTAGATTCAACAGGTTGTCTTATTTGCTCGTCAAAAAAAGAAAGTTGAGTATCTTGAACTACAGCACTCGATTTATCATTTTTTTCTTTCTGTTCAAATGTTGCTAAAATGTCTCTTGCTCTTGAAATGATCTCTTTAGGTAGTTGTGCAAGTTCAGCAACATGAATCCCATAACTTTTATCAGCTGGACCTTCTTTTAACTTATGAAGAAATACCACTTTTCCATCTTTTTCAGTAGCAGAGACATGTACATTTCGTAATTTAGACAATGTTTGGTCCAGTTCAGTTAACTCATGGTAATGAGTTGAAAATAAAGTATTTGCACCAATATGGTCATGAATATATTCCATCATCGATTGCGCTAAACTCATCCCGTCATAAGTAGATGTTCCACGGCCAATTTCATCAAAAAGAAGCAAACTCTTACTTGTAGCATTCGTAATAGCATGTTGGGATTCCATCATCTCAATCATAAATGTACTTTGCCCGCCAGCTAGATCATCCGCTGCTCCAATTCGTGTAAATATTTTATCTACAATTGGTAAAGATGCCGATTTAGCAGGAACATAACAACCAATTTGAGCCATAATTATAGTAATAGCGACTTGTCGCATAAATGTACTTTTACCTGACATATTTGGACCAGTGATTAAGAGCATCTTTTTATCTTCAGTCAACACACAATCATTTGGCACATATAATTGATTATTCATCATTTTCTCAACAACTGGATGTCTTCCTTCTTTAATCTCCATCGCATTTGTTTCATGGAAATTTGGTTTTGTTAATCGATGCTTTTCAGATACTTGCGCAAATGAAATATAAACGTCTAATTCACTTATTTGTTTTGCTAATTTTTGTACAAGTGGAATATATGCTTTTATTTCTTCTCTTAATTGAGTAAATAAATCATATTCTAGTAATAAGCTTTCATCTTCCGCTGAAAGGATAAGTGACTCTTTTTCTTTTAACTCGTCCGTAATGTAACGTTCCGCATTTGCAAGCGTTTGTTTTCGAACATATCTTGTATCATCTGCAAAGTGAATATTCGATTTAGTTAACTCAATATAATAACCGAATACCCGGTTATACCCTATTTTCAAACTTTTAGCACCAGTTAGTTCTCGTTCTTTTTGTTCCAGTTCGGCGATCCACTTTTTGCCGTTTACAGAAGCATCACGTAGTTGATCTAAACGAGGATTATATCCATTGTTAATCACTCCACCGTCTTTTACAGAAATAGGTGGATTCTCACTTATCGCTATTTCTAACTTTCTCCAGATGTCTTGACAATCCACTATTGCTCGTCCTAATGTTATAAGCGCATGATTATTGGAGTCTAATAAAAGCTGCTTTATCATAGGAATCATAGATAGAGATTGTCTTAGTTGCGCAAGATCTCTTCCTCCAGCACTTCCAAACCCAATTCTTCCAACTAATCGCTCTAAATCATATACTTCTTTAAATGCTTCTTTCATTTCTTCTCTAAGCATAAAGTCTTCTAAAAAACTCGTTACTATTTCTAAACGTGATTCAATCGCTCGTTTATCTGCAAGTGGCTGATGAATCCATTGTTTCAGTTTTCGCCCTCCCATTGCAGTTACCGTTTCATCTAATAACCATAAAAGTGTTCCTTTTTGATCCCCATTCCGAATGGAAGAAATAAGCTCTAAATTTCTTTTCGAATGATAATCAATGATCAAAAAAGAGTCTCTTCTTTGAAAAGTGAAAGGCTGAATATGTAGGAGAGAACGCTTTTGTGTTTTTTGAATGTATTGCAATAATCGTTTTACTGTTCGTTGTGTTTCTATTGGATGATTTTCAACATATTTTTCCGCTTCCTCCACATTTAACTCTTCTTGCTCAATTGATAAAGTAAATTCATGCAATGCCGATAAGTCATTGATCAATACATATAGTTGTTCACTTACGATTAATTCTTTTGCCTGTAGGGACAATAATTCCTGCACAATTTCTTTTTCATCGCCATGTAAAATAGTTGTAAAACCGTCTCCCGTGGATACATCTAGATAGGAAAATGCAACTTCATTTGTTGAAAGTAAATCTGCAGATGCAATAAAATAATTTGTTTTGTTATGCATTGTTTTTCCTTCTATAATCGTTCCGGGGGTTATCAAGCGTACTACTTCTCTTTTTACAACACCTTTTGCAAGTTTTGGATCCTCTACTTGCTCACAAACAGCTACTTTATGCCCTTTGCTAATGAGCGTTTCAATATAATTCTGGGCTGCATGATGTGGCACCCCGCACATGGGAATATTATCCTTCCTACTCGTTAACGTAATTTCTAAAATGGCCGATGCTTTTACAGCATCCTCATTAAATAACTCATAAAAATCTCCCAACCGGAAAAATAAAAACGCATCTATATATTCTTCTTTGATTTTCAGGTATTGTTGCATCATTGGAGTATGTGTTGTCATTTTATGTCCTTCTCTCTTCTATACTTCTGTATTTATTATAACAAAAGATAAAGAAAAAAAGCCGGAAATACTAGCCGGCTTTTAAAGTGAGGATGAAGAGTTATCATTTGAAGAACTAGAAGAGCTGGAGGAACTAGATGAGCTTTCATCTTTAAATGCCCATTCTTCTTCAAAATCCTGGTCTTGAACTTGAATACATATAGTTGTTTCCCCTACAACTTCTGCCAAAAGTTCACGTTCTACTGTTACTTGGAATTTAGTTCCACCCGATGTAATAATCGCTTCTGTACAATTTGGTTGTTGAATAACACGCACATGTACTTCTTCACCAGTCGAATCTTGATCGCGGTAGTGTAATTTAATTCTGTCTTTGTAACTAATCGTTTCAGTAAAAACAGATGTTTTGGAATGGTCGTGATGTGCATACCAAACGTTTATATCAAATTTCCCTGTTACTTCTACGTACTTCCCGTGCTTTTTCGACTGAAACGTATGGTTAATAACCCAACAACCTAAAATACTTGATGGCGTATTTGGTGGGCAAAGAACTTCAATTGATTCCGTTCTCTTTTTCCCTTTAGCAATAACAGCTTTCGTCACTATCTGTCTTAAATGTTTCATTTTTTTCCTCCTTGTGCTCAAGTCATAACATCATATGCACTATAAGCCCAATGGGTTCATATTATTTGTGAAGATAGATGATTGACCTTTTGGAAGTTTACAAATACACTTAATACATTAATAGAATAGCGAGGTATTAACATGCCATTTTTTGAAATGATTCAAGTTGACAATCAACAACAAGCAGCTTCTCTCGTGGTAAATAGGCTAGCAAATGCTTTAAATGAAAAGACACTACATACATTAGGTTTAGCAACCGGAAGCACGATGATACCAATTTATAATAGTATCATCAATTCTTCTTTAGATTTTTCACAAGTTACTGCTTTTAATCTGGATGAATATGTTGGTTTAGCTTCAACTAATAAAAACAGCTATGCTTTTTTCATGTCGGAACACTTATTTTCGAAAAAACCTTTTAAAGAAACGTATATTCAAAATGGACTTTCAGAAGATCTAGAATCGGAATGTACAAGATATGAAAATAAATTAACGGAACATGCATTAGATATTCAGTTTTTAGGTGTTGGTGAAAATGGCCATATTGCATTTAACGAGCCAGGAACTTCTTTTGACTCCACAACTCATGTAGCTAATTTAACAGATTCTACACTTGGAGTGAATAGTCAATATTTTGATGATCATGAAGAAATACCTACTAGAGCATTTACAATGGGGATTGCTTCTATCATGAATGCAAAACAAATTATTTTACTGGCATTTGGAGAAAAGAAACGACAAGCCCTCGAAGCTTTACTTGGGGATGAAATTACGGAACAGTTGCCAATTACTGTTTTAAAGAGACACCCGCATGTTACGGTTATCACTGATATTAAATAAGAAAAGTGGAAGTGTCTTTTAAGTGTATCTTGTCCTTACTGTTTCCAAGTGCTTTGCACAAAACATTTGCTACACTATTACCGTAGTAATTTAGCTCGTGAAGTGACTGCGTCACTTCACGAGCTATTTTTTTGGTAATCTCGTAGCGGTTGTTTGTCCGGCACCCTCTTAAAATAGGTAGGGACATGGTGCATTAGGTTTGGTTAATGAGAGAATAAATTCTTTCTTATTCTTCTAAAAGCGGACGAAGATGCAATTCCGTCTGCTTAGCGCTCCTTTAATAATGGATGCTATCTATTTTTCTCTAGTACCACCTTTTTTAATAGATGTATAATGCATCATAAACTTGTTACTTCAAGAGAAAAGAAAACGGAAGTAGTCGTTTATTTCAATCCTTATGTTACTTAATTTAGGAGATGCTCTATATAAGAAAGGCGCAATAAGAAAGAGCTACAAAACCCTATGAATACTGGATAATTGATCATTTTATAAAGTTTCATATCTTTTACTTATCGAGAAACTCGGCTCTTAATACATATACAACATCGTAGTCTTTTATCTCATATAAGCGATTGTCTATATCTGAATAAAAATCATTTGTAAGCGAACTCATCCCGTGGCCATTGGAGTAACAAATACTCGCAAGAACCATTTTATCGGCTATTGGAATATACTCCGATGGATTGCTACCCCAAGTACTTTGCATCACTTTTGGTATTATTAATTGTGTTCTGATAGTACTAAAGCCGTTATAATTATTAACACTTATATTAATAGTGGACTCTTTTTGCTCGGCAATCGTTTGAGAAGTTGAAAAAATAATCATTCCGGTACCATCAATTTCAGTTAACATGTTATTTAATTTTTCTTCTACCAGTTTTCCAAACTCATATTTGTCCACCCACAAAGAGACTTGTTTATACTTTTTATCTACCTTGTAATCAAAAACAAATGATTTATCACTTGTAGAAGACAATAGAAATTTTTCCTTATCAGTTAGTTTTGCTTCAGCAAGTGTATTCGTTGATTGTATTTCTTTATTACAAGCCCCTAAACATACCACTAATAAAGCTAAAGAAATGACAATCAATATTCTTTTCATTCAATCACTCCTTGCATTATTAATTGAAATCATTGGCCAAATAGAAGACCAATTCTTTTTTAGTATTCGATCCTCGTATATAGTCACCAACTCTTTAGTTGTCTCAAATCGGGGTGTGGGTTTTATAACCAGTTTAGTAACATCATTAATTCCATGTGGTGCAGATAATAGTACATTATTTTCTTCGTCTAATTTAACTCCTAATGCTGTAGCTGTCTCTGGAAAGTTTGCAATTCCATCAACTGATGATGTATAGGAAGGTAAATTATTTATGACATGCATCCTTGCTTGATTTTTCACTGACCAAGGTATATTCGGCATCCAATCAATTAACTGTTTTTCTAAAGATTTTTCAATAGATTCCTCTACGGTTGTACAATCAAAATAGATTACATCAATATCAGGTATTGGAGTTCTGTTTTCGAAACCATGAATCGTATCCCATATTTTCGAACGAACAAATCCTGCACAAATCCACCAATCAGGAAGTTTTAATGCTTTTGCTACTTTTAATATTTCCATCATCCATTCATCTTCTTTGATTATTTTTATAATCTCTTTTTCGCAATTGATTTTCACCTAATACCCTCTTTTTTCAATTGTGTTGGAAACACTGCTTTCCAACCGATTATTATTCCAATTAGTAAGATCGTCATATACCCATATAATCCATAAGGTATTTTAGAAGCTATTATATGGACTAACACAAAAATACCTATCACTACCATACTAGCTAATACCTTGAATGTACTTGCGTCTTGTGTATGTTCATGTGAATTCGAAAACGGGTAAACATCTCTGTTTAACATTTTATAAGAAATAAGCGTTATTACAATAGCTACAAGCAATACAATGAATAAATCTGGTAAAATCCGAATAGAAAATAACCAAACAAATAAAATACTTAATAGAACAAAAATTGGTATAAAAAAATTAACCATACATGCTTTTAAAGTAGCTCCATAAATAGATGCTTTGTTTTGAACGGGAGCAGCTAAAAATATCCAATGACCTTTGTAAGTACCAGAAAATTGGAGCATATGAACAACTGTTGGAATCATTATTAAGCTAAAATAAATGACCATATAAATATTTCCATTAACTACTTCATCAAATGAACGAAAACGTACCTCATTAAATAAGAATATGAAAGGAAATATAATTGCAAATCCAAGTTGAGGGTAAATTTTTAATTTTATTTCGCGTTCTTGCTTCATCATAAGCGAAGAAAAACGGTAGAAATTTTGTTCTTCCACACTTCTACATAAAATTTTTGCCCATAACTTATCTAGTTTTCTAGATTTCTTTTTCCTAGTAGTAGAATCACTTAGTAATTTTGCTAAATTTCGTTCAAAAGATGGCATTAGTCGAATATAAAGTAGGATAGCTATAATAGGAGCTAGGAATGCAAGAATTGATAAAAAAATGATATGTGCTGAATAGTCCTTATTTAAAAACAGCTCAAATGGTGCTCCGTACCAAATAGGAGGCAATAATAAATGCCACCACTCAAATGTATACGATTTTGTAAGATTAATAATTTCAAATGACCGTGCAACTAGTTGATAGCTAACCATTATGCCGATTGTTAATAGAATTTGTACATAATTAATAATATCCTTCAGTTTCTCTCCACTAAAAAAGCGTAATATAAATAAATAAACAAAAGCAGTTAATACAACAGCTAAGCAACTGGTCAGCACAATTTCTATCAAGAATATAAAGAAAAATCCAATTCCACCAGTAAATATACTGATTATTAATGGAATCCCTACAAAAGATCCTATTAATAAAAATATATAAATCAAAATATGAACTACTTTAGCTGCATTTAATGTTTTGGTGTTAATAGGTTTTGTATGCAGAATATTTTTATCCCGAATATCTAGTAACACCGCAGAGAAATCGGATATCATTGATGTCATTAATATAAACATTAATAGACTAAACATAATACTTATTAGAAAAATGTATTGGGTCCCTAAAAAAAGAAAAGGAGTCAATAAGATCAGACCATATAACGCATACATCCACAAAGATTTCAAAAACTGATTACCTTCTTTTTTCACTTTCGACCCATTAAAAATGGTTGGCATTCTTCTACCATCCATTGTTAATTTCAACTGTATAATCTTTCTCATAATTTCATAATCAATGCCCGACTTCCAAAATAAGCCTTTAAAACGATCCAGTATACGAAGAGAATTAAAATCATTCATGTGTTGAATCCTCACTAACTATATCAACAATTTTTCCAGCAATTTCTGCATGTTGTGTAAACCCCGTTAACTGATTGAATATATTTTCAAGTGATCCCTCTTTGTTTTGCGTTTTTAACTCATCGAAAGTACCATCCGCAACCACTCTACCTTCTACTAGTAAAACAATTCGGTTACTAATCTTCTCAACAACATCCATAATATGAGAGGAATAAAAAATAGTCTTTCCTTGTAATGCAAGTTTTGCTAGTAACTCTTTAATAATTATTACACTATTTGCATCTAGTCCACTTAAAGGTTCATCATAAAATAATAAATCAGGGTCGTGTAACAAGCTTGAAATTATTAGTACTTTTTGTTTCATCCCTTTTGAAAAAGAAGATAGACGCTGATGAAAAGATGCTTCTAGATTAAATTCTTTCATCAAATCTAACGCTTTTTTCTCGGCAACATCACTTTTTAAACCATAAAGTTCTCCAGTAAATGTTAAATATTCACATGCGGTTAAATTCTCATATATTTCGGCGGTTTCTGGTACGTATCCAATTCTTTTCTTGTAACTAATATCGCCATTTGAAATATCACTCCCGAAAATTTCAACTTTCCCGCTATAATCATTCAATAAACCAAGCATTAGTTTAACGGTAGTACTTTTACCCGCACCATTTGGACCAATATATCCAATAATGTGTCCCTTATATACTTCTAAATTAACACCTTGCAATACTCTTTTATTTCCGTAACTTTTAGATACATCTATTAGTGACAACACCTTTTCCTCGTTCATGAAGCTACCTCCCAAGTCAAATTAATATATGATTTCTATCATTCCGAATATAAGCCCTTCCGCTATTGCAAGTTGGGAATTTGTATAAGTGTCCACATTCCTTTCATATCTAATTTAGCTTCTCTAAGATATGGTTCATATTTCATATTATTAATAAGTAGCTGCTAAGAAACAATATCCACATTTTTTCATTTAAGTTACATCCAAAATCTTTCTATTGAACTTTACTATCAAAAAGTGTTAGTCTTTCATAGTACTAATTATTATCGTCATCTTAAGGAGAGAATTCTTTTGTCAACAAAAACAGAAACAAATAAAAAAACTACTATTTTATTAATACTCGGAATTATTTTCATATCTTCCTCCCTAAGGTCACCTCTTACATCGGTAGGACCGATTATTTCATTTATTCGAGATGGTTTAGGTATCTCGAATGTGTTAGCAGGTTTTATCACTACTATTCCTCTTCTTGCATTTGCAATTTTTTCTCCTTTAGCACCTAAAATTGCCCGCCGCTTTGGAATGGAATTAACTTTGTTTTTTTCCATCCTCTTATTAACAGCTGGGATTATTATTCGGTCATTAGGAACTACTTCTTTATTACTTATTGGAACTGCACTAATTGGTATTGCCATTTCATTTGGAAACGTATTAATGCCTAGCTTAATAAAACTAAAATTTCCTTTACAAATTGGTTTATTAACAGCAATCTTTACTGTTTCAATGAATTTAACAGCTGGAATTGGAGCGGGGGTCAGCTATCCTATTGCGGATGGTACTAAATATGGATGGCAAGGTGCTCTTGGTTGTTGGGCAATTCTAGCTATTATAGCGACAATCGTTTGGATACCACAAATCAGGAAAAGTAAAGAAAACACGGAAACACGAAAAATTTCATCTACAAAGAAAGCTAAGTCAATATTACTTAATCCTTTGACATGGACGATAACCTTATGTATGGGATTGCAGTCATTAATTTTTTATACCACTGCCGCATGGATACCTGAAATCTTACAATCCGAGGGAATGCAAGCAGAACAATCTGGGTGGATGTTATCCATTATGCAGTTTTCGCAGTTACCAATGACATTTATCATTCCCATTATTGCAGGTCGTTTAAAAGATCAAAGAATCCTTGTAGTAGTTTATACGGCTCTATATTTAATTGGTTTCATCGGATTATTAGCTGGACCTGCTTCACTAACTCTTGTTTGGATGATTTTCCTTGGATTAGCAGGAGGAGCATCATTTGGACTAGTCATGATGTTTTTTTCACTACGTTCTCGAACACCAATAGAAGCTGCCGAGCTTTCTGCTACAGCACAATCTATTGGTTACCTTTTGGCAGCAATTGGCCCTGTTGTTTTCGGATTTATTCACGATGAAACCGCAAGCTGGTTTGTTCCGAAAATATTATTTATCGTATTCATTTTAGTTTTATTCGTTTCAGGGATGCATGCAGGAAGAGATCGTTTCGTTTCTAATGAAAATGAGAACAGCACGAGCGCCCTTTAAGTGCGTCTTGTCTCTACCTTTTCCAAAGCGCTTTGGTCGAAACAAAAGCTACACTGTTACTGTTACCGTTAGAGTTATGGTTGATGTGGCGAGTGTTTGTCCGTCTCTCTCTTGAAATACGTAGAAACAGAGAGAAGCGACTTGATGCTTGCCCGACTTGCAATCGCCCACCTGCCCCGGAAATCAACCTGTTCATAGCATAAAAATCTATATACTTTCTAAAAAAAGAGGAATCAGCAAGTTTATATGCTGATTCCTCTTTTTAATATGGAGATGGTTGGTAAAAATAATTTGGAGTTTTCTTTTCATTATTATAAGGTTTGTGAAAAATATGCGTTGTTCCAGGTGATAATGGTGGAATTAGCCAAGTCCAGTTTCCTGTTACATCACGGCCTGCATCCATTTCATTTGACTCAAACCTCTTAAATTGTTGAGCTGCAGTATGATGGTCCACGATACTTACACCATCTTCTTTAAAGGAAAATAATACAGCCGCATTTAGTTCTACTAATGCACGATCCTTCCAAAGGGAAGCATTGGATTTCGTGTTTAGTCCCATGTTCTCTGCAATTGTAGGTAGCATATTATAGCGGTTATCATCTGCCAAATTACGGGCACCTATTTCCGTTCCCATATACCATCCGTTGAATGGTGCTGTTGGATAAGTAATACCTCCAACTTCTAGTTTCATACTTGAAATTATTGGAACTGCATACCATTTTACTTGTAGCTCCTCAAACAACTTGTGTTCCGGGTGACGAATTGGCACTTCTAGAATATATTCTTTTGGAATTTCAAATAATTTAGGCTGATTATTCTTTGTTTGAATGACAAGTGGCAATACATCAAACCGTTCGTTATTACCTTTCCATCCAAGTTCCTGGCATTTTTTCGTAAACGCTATCGAATCTGGATCACCAATTATTCCTTTTTCCGTTTCATAGCCTGCATAGCGAATTAATTGATGGTTCCAGATACGAATATCATGAGGTGAGAATAGGCTAATTGTCGGTCTAATTCTTCCTTCATTTGTCGCAAACTGAATGTGCTCTAGTAATGCTTTAAATATTTCTTCCTCTGTATGTAAGTCTCGTTTATCAAAAACGTTCAAACTTTGCCAAAATAACCGACCTATACATTTATTACTATTACGCCATGCCATTTTAGCACCGTATGTAATTTCTTCAATCGTTTGTTCATAACTTCCATATTTTACAATCTGAATCTCTATCTCAAGTAAACGAGACTGCATTTCCTGTTCCGATTGGCCCGTTTCATAATAAAAAGTTCGTATAAAATCTTCTGCTTCTTTTAACATAACTGTCACCCCTTCTGCTACTTCTACCATCATAGAAGAAATAGTTTATAAGATACAAGTACAATGAACCATGAAGTTGTGATGATATTATGACATGAAAGGAAGAGTGCCCTGTTGTGGACACTCTTATCAAAAACTATACGAATAATTTTTTGTTTCGATATGCAATAATACTTACTATTGCCAATAATAATCCTGAAAATATAAATACAGCACGCACGCCTAGGTGATCTGCAAGTATTCCAATTACTAAAGAAGAAATTCCAAAAACTCCGGTTGCAACTGTTCCCATAGATGTATAAACAGTTACTAATTTTTCAACAGAAATACTTCTTTGAATAACCGTTCTTTGTGGAATATTTTTAAGCTGACCAAACAAACCAATACCAAACGACAAAATTAACGCTATAACAGGATGGCTTGTTGTACCAAATAATATAGTTAAGATACTAGAGATTATGACTCCCGCGAAAATAAAAAGGTACTTATATTGATCAACAAGATTAGGGAATTTAATACAATATAGACTACCTATTAATAACCCAATAAAGAATGAACCATTTATAAGGCCCCACCATTGTTCGCCTACATGTAGTGCTTGTTCTACAAATACATAAACAATTGCAGCAATCCACACCGTTCCAGCAATAGTTTCTATAATGTCCATTTGAACTATTTTTTTCAGAACTGGAGTTGCTCCAATACTTTTCCACCCTCCGGTGAGCTGTTCCCAAAGTTTTTGTTTTTCTTTGTCGACATAATCCACGTGTTGAATGAAGGCCAATAATACACAGGACAGCATAAATAGTACACTTACAATGCCTATTAATTGAATAGAGCTTATAACGAGCAATAAAAGACCACCGAAAAGCCATCCACCTATTTGAATCATTTGTGTAAGGGACTCTGCAATACTATTAGCTTTGATCAACTGCTCATCTTCTACATAGTAAGGAATAAGAGTATGCAAAATAGGATTCGCACAGCCATCTAAAAATGCTATTCCGGCAATGATGAAAAAGATAAAGTAATAGTTCATATCTTGTAAAAATAGTAAAATAAAAGCACCTAATCCCACTAGTAAAATGGTTTTTCCAATCTGCGATGCTAATAACACCGATTTTAAACGCCACTTGCCAATTACTAAAGGTGTAATAATACTAGAAATGAACATCGCAGAAGTAATTGTAAATGGAACAAATGCAGCAACAGTTGCAGAGCTCGTTAACTTGTATAAAACACTAATGATGCTAACGATATAAAATACATCACCTAGATTAGCTAAAGTTTGGCCAAGCATTAAAAAACGAAAATTTTTATTTAATTTCATTATAATCCCCCCATTAATTCAAGATGTATATTGAATGTATTTTAAGGGATCAAATTGGACAATTCATAAAAAAACTCCTTTAATTTGAAGCAAGATGAAGAATCTTCGGGGGATAAAAAAGTTTCTTCACAACTCTGCATGATAGTCTATCCTCATTATACCGAATTGTTTATACTACTTAAATCATCAAAACTTAAAATACGGATATAATATGTTTTTAGACTTGTTTTGGATACTTGAAATCGCGATAAATTAAAACTATTCACAAATCAAAACGTACACATAATAAAAATGTTATTAAAAGAGGTGCTAAATGAAAAGTTCTGGATGATTTTGGTAACCATGTTAGTTCTTGCACTCCTTGTAGCCTGCAGCAAAAAAGGTAAAGTGGCAACTTATCAAGGTGAAAGTGAGAATTGGCGAGCTAGTTACGATTTCGGAGAATCAACTACGTCTTATACTATAGCTTATATTAGCAAGGATAAAGTTCCTGAAACGATTGACTATGATATTTCCTTAAGAGTTAGCAACAGAAAAGCTACAAACTCCCCTCTTGATAAAAGCGGTATAATTTATAGCACAAAGCCAACAACTTCTAACGAAAGTTTACAACTTGTAGATGGTGAAAGTATTTCTATAAAAATCAATTGGGAAGATAAAACAGAAAAGCTAATTTTAACGAAAAACTAATAACGGTTTAGAAAAATAAAACCTTATGTATACTATGCGTACAAATATTTAGTGATATGTTCCCCTCGAGTTTTAATAGTTCTTTAAAGCAACGAAAAAACGCACAGTCATCATATCGATGAATGTACGTTTTCTTCATTTATTTATGAGCAACTACCTGGTGTAGAGTTTCTTACTTGAGAACCAGTTTCGCCTCTTAGTAAGTCTCCATCTGTTGCCTCTATTATTTGATTTGTCACATTGTTAGAGATTGAATTCGCAACCATTTGTAGAAGACTGTTTACATCTCCTTGAGATTGTTTAAACTCCTGAACAATTGGTAGATCGTCAATTTCTGCTTCGATTGCTTCAATCTTTCCTTCAATCAATTTTAATGCTTTTTCTTTCCCTAAATGTTGAAAGTTAACTGCTTGTTTTTGTAAGCTTTTTAGACTAGCAATTTTTTCTCGAACGGATTGATTTTCATTGATTTGAGCTTCTGCACGCTTAAAGAAATCCACTTCTTCTGTGTTTGCAATCATCTTGGCAATTTCTCTTGCTTTTTCAATAATATCGTCTTTTGTATACTTAGTAGTCATTATATTCCCACCTTTTGTCCATTTGGTACTTCCACAAGTTCTCCAGTAAGTGACCATGTTTTTGCATCCGTAATTTTCACTTGCACGAGTTGACCAATAATTTCTTTTGGTCCTTTAAAGTTTACTAGCTTACTTTTACTTGTGTATCCTGCTAGAACATCCGGATTATTCTTACTTTCTCCTTCTACTAACACTTCCACAATTTGTCCATCATGCTTTTTCATTGCTTCAGCAGACATGTCATTTACAAGTTTGTTTAGACGCTGCAATCGCTCTTTTTTCACTTCCATTGGTACATTATCTACCATTTTTGCAGCTGGAGTACCTTCCCTTGGAGAATAAATATACGTATACGCAATTTCAAAACCTACTTCTTTATATAAAGACATTGTTTCTTCGAATTGCTCATCTGTTTCATTTGGGAATCCTACAATAATATCAGTTGTTAAAGATGCATTTGGAATGGCAGTTTTTATTTTATTAACAAGTTCTAAATAATGCTCACGGGAATATTTACGCGCCATAATTTTCAAAATCTCAGAAGAACCTGACTGAACAGGTAAATGAATATGATCGACTAAGTTTCCACCTTTTGCAAGCACTTCGATTAGATGATCATCGAAATCTCTTGGGTGGCTCGTCATGAAACGTATACGTGCTACATCTATTTTTCGAAGATCTTCCATTAAATCTCCAAAGCGATAGTCTAAATCTTCAAAGTCTTTTCCGTATGCATTTACGTTTTGACCTAGTAATGTAACTTCTTTATAGCCTTGCGCTGCAAGATGTCTAATTTCTTGAATAATATCTTCTGGTCGACGACTACGCTCTTTTCCTCGTGTGTAAGGAACGATACAATATGTACAGAACTTATCACAACCATACATAATATTAACCCAGGCTTTAATCGAACCCTTCCTCACTCGTGGTAAGTTTTCGATCACGTCGCCTTCTTTAGACCAAACTTCTATTACCATTTCTTTCGAAAGATATGCCTCATTTAAGATGTTAGGCAGACGATGAATATTATGGGTTCCAAAAATCATATCTACTTGGTTATATGTTTTTAGAATTTTATTGACTACAGACTCTTCTTGAGACATACATCCACATACACCTATTAGAACATCTGGATTATTCTGCTTTAGATGCTTTAAATGGCCAAGTTCTCCGAATACTTTATTTTCTGCGTTCTCACGGATTGCACAAGTATTTAAAAGAATGACATTTGCATCGTCTACAGTATCTGTTGGTTCATATCCAAGTTGCATGAATATACCAGCCATTACCTCTGTATCGTGTTCATTCATTTGACAGCCATATGTGCGTATATAAAATTTACGATTTTGCCCCATACCTCTAAATTCTTCGGCAATGGCAAAGTCGTTATGGTAAGCTACTTCTTCTTTTCCTCGTTTTTTCGCTTCTTTTAAAGATGGAGGCGTGTAAATTGCTTGAAAATATTTACTATAATCCTTTTCGGATTTTTTGTCCGGAGAATTGGGGTCTTTCACTTGACTACTAAGTAAACGTGATTCTTCGTTCATGAGAACGCTCCTTTCGTACATTCGTATAAAAATACGAATATCCATCCTACTATTATACTGAATAGCACTCTATTGCTACAAGGTATTAACCTTAAAAGTTGTTAATTAGACATAAAAAGACCACCAATTTGCATCGGCAGTCTTACATATTACATAAAATCTTGCAATAAAACGTTAAATTCTTCTTCACTCATTTTTAAATTTTGATCTGCAAGTGGGGTTTCTGCATATCCTGGAACTTGTTCTTGATAAGATGGAGCATGTTCATTTTGATAAATGATGCCTGTTACAAGACCTTCTTTTTCCATTACTACTTGCATGGCTTCTTCCCGATTCGTATGATCATAACCTTCTATATTAGAAAGCTTCGTTAAATGTTCTTTAAACCAATCATACGTATTTACTTTGTTGTATGTTACACATGGACTAAACACATTAATAAATGAAAAACCTTTATGGTTAATACCTGCTTCAATAATCGCAGTTAGTTCTTTAATATCGGATGAAAATCCTTGTGCAACAAACGTAGCACCAGAAGTAAGTGCTAATTCAAGCGGTTTAAGGGAAGGCTCAATTGCTCCTCCTGGAGTTGACTTAGTTTTAAATCCTTCAGCAGAACGTGGAGAAGTTTGACCCTTAGTTAATCCGTAGATTTGGTTATCCATTACGACATAGGTTACATCGATATTACGACGAATGGAATGAATCGTATGTCCAAGCCCTATGGCAAAACCGTCACCGTCTCCCCCAGATGCGATGACGTGTAAATCTTTATTTGCCATTTTTAACCCTTGTGCAATTGGAAGTGCTCTCCCGTGGATACCATGAAACCCATAAGAGTGAATATACCCTGAAATACGACCTGAACATCCAATACCGGAGATTACAGCTAATTCATGAGGCAGAATGCCAACATTTGCAGCCGCACGTTGAATAGCTGCTTGAACAGAAAAGTCACCGCAACCTGGGCACCAGTTTGGTTTTACATTATTACGAAAATCTTTAAACGTTACCATTAGTTAAGCAACTCCTTTACTTGTTTTTCAAGCTGTAATGGTAAGAAAGGCGTTCCATCGTACTTCGTTACATTTACTACTTTATCATGACCGCCAACATTCATTTTTAATATGTTGGCAAGTTGGCCTGTAGCATTATTTTCAACTATGACTATTTTTTTTGCATTTGCTACTAGAGCTTCCATTTCTTTTACCGGGAATGGATGAATTAATCGAATATGTGCATGATTCACTTTCATTCCTTGCGAAATAAGTGTCTGCTGTAATTCTTCTAACACGCCTCTTGTAGAATTAAATCCAACGAATAAAATATCTGCTTCTTCATAAGGAGCATTTACATAAACAGGTTCACTGAAATTGATATGTTTTAACTTACCTAAACGCTTGTCCATTTGTAGTATACGATTTGTTGCAGCTTCAGAAGGCTTTCCAGTTTCATCATGCTCTACACCAGTTACGTGGTGAATTGCATACTCCGTACCTGGAAGTACACGAGGTGAAACACCATCTTCTGTTACTTCATATCGTTTGAAATACGATTTGTCTTCTGTCGGTGGAATTTCTTCGTTTTGAATTAATTTACCACGTCGAATTTCAATTTTAGAATAGTCAAATGGTTCTACTGTTTGTTTACCAAGAGAAAGTTGAAGATCGGATAAAATGATTACAGGACATTGTAATTCTTCTGCAATATTAAAAGCTTGAATCGTATCAAAAAAAGCTTCTTCTCCTGTACTAGGTGCAATAACTACTTTAGGAATTTCACCATGCGTACCGTAAATCATTTGCATAAGATCAGATTGTTCTTGTTTCGTTGGAAGTCCAGTTGATGGTCCACCCCGTTGTGTATCGACTATTACAAGTGGTTGCTCCGTCATCCCTGATAAACCTATTGCTTCCATCATAAGGGATAATCCCGGTCCTGCTGATGCAGTAAATGCACGTACTCCACCGTAGTTTGAACCAATTGCCATCGTTGCGGCTGCAATTTCATCTTCTGTTTGAATAACCGCTCCACCAAATAACGGCAGCTTCTTAATCATATATTCCATAATTTCAGATGCTGGTGTGATTGGATAAGCTGCCATGAATCGAACACCCGCTGTTAATGCCCCAAGAGCAATCGCGTCGTTTCCAATCATGAACATACGATGCTTGCCGTCAGCCGCAACAAGTTCCCATTCCCCTAAACGATCGCCTAATTGCTCCGCCATAATATCAAAACCTTGTTGAATTGCTTGCATATTTTTTTCTACTACTTCTGTTCCTTTTTTACCAAATATCTCATCAACTACACCTTGAAACACTGCTTTATCTAATTTCAATAAAGCGGAAGTTGCTCCTATAGCAACCATGTTTTTCATTAAAGACGTACCAAGTTCTGCTGCAATTTCTGTAAAAGGTACAATGTACATTGGTGCAAGGCAGTTTTCTGGTGAAACTGGTGAGAATTTAGCATCGGCTAAGATAACACTTTTTTCGGTAAGCTCTTTGTAATTAACATCTATTGTCTCTTGATCGAATGCTACAAGTATATCTAGATCATCCGGAATTGTACGAACTTGTGTTGGTCGTACGCAGATTTTATTATTCGTATGTCCACCTTTAATACGAGAAGAGAAATGACGATATCCGTAAAGGTAATACCCTAGGCGATTCATCGCCATTGAGAAAATCTCCCCAGTACTTTCGATACCCTCTCCTTGCTGCCCGCCTACTTTCCATGAAAGTTGTTGCAACATACTAACATCTCCTTACTATCATTATCAAATACGCCTTGGCGTATTTGTGCCCATATTTAGAATGGATCTAGCTCCATTTTAAATATGTGACATCCGCCTGAGGCTCTAACTTCATATAGCAGGAGCGTGAACCTCTGCTATATGAAGTTATATGCTTTTTTCCTTCATAAGTTTATCATGAAGTACTAAGAATCACTATGATTTCTCCCTATTTTTTCATGAAGTTCAGACCTTTGACGGAATTACCTCGTCACAATATATTTAGAATATCATTATGTATAGAATTTCTGAACAAAATTGACCCGTCTGTTTATTAACGCTTATATTACATTTTAGTAAAAAAAGTTCATAGAATCCATTTGCATTTACACGTTTTCGGTTTACTTTGGACACTTTAGAAATAGTGCGCATAATAACTACGCACTTGCTCCACTTGCATGAGCCATCTCGTGCTGCGCTCGAGTGCGTCTCATCCTTCGGCTCATGCGGCGCGACTCGCTCCGGCAATAAATATCCTCATTTCTAAAAAAAATCCAATAAATGGCTTAATGAGACATAACAGGTTCTGAACGCGACATACTACCCTTTGAAAGCGACAAAACCTATTCCGAGTACGACAAACATCTCTTATTTAACCCTTTAATTAGTATGAGATGCACTTATTAATGGTGCACTATTTCAAAGTTGAGCATACTCCTTAATATTTTTGGATAACCGCACTGATTAGCTAGCAAACTTCATCGGATTGGAACGGCAGGCGGCGACTCCAGCGGGATCAGGGAGACAAATGAGCCATCACAGCGGCGCGCATGCGACGGTGCTGGCTCATCGCTCCCCCCGCGGAAAGCGTCCGCCTAGAGTGGAAATCCTAGCGGTTACTAAGTCGCACTATTTCAAAAATATAATTTGTTGGTTAACTTTAGTTAATTCACATATGTTATGAGGAATAATTAACTAATTAACAGACACGCAAAATTGAAGTCGCTACTAATTAACAGTAGCGACTCCAGATTATGAAAATATTTAAGTTGAAAGGTGAAACCTCCCACGGCTTACTAAGTGATTATTAGTCGGAGCAACCTAAGTCTATCACAATAATGAAAATACATTTTCAAAAGTATAAAATTATTTCGACCTTTTTTCTACTAATAATTTCAAAGCAGTTCGATCTTCACCTGAAATAACAATATCTGTGAAAGCAGGTGAACAAGTCAAATCAGTACCACTAGGTGCAACAAATCCTCTTGCAATTGCAATTGCTTTAATTGCTTGATTTAATGCCCCTGCTCCTACTGCTTGCATCTCTGCATACCCTTGTTCTCTTATTACTGCAACTAATGCACCTGCAACTGAATTTGGGTTGGAACGAGAAGATACTTTTAAAGAATCCACTATCATTTCTCCTTTTATCGCTAGATTATGAACTTGCTTTCGTCCATAATCTAACTTATGCTAAAGGGAATTTTTTTAGACTCTTTTACCCTTTAAACGGGTAATCATCATTTATATAAACACGTTCTTGATGTATAGCTTTTCCCGTAGAATCATTTACTTCTACAAAAAATCCACTCAATACAGAACGCCCAGTTTTTGGAACTTCAAAACGAGTGGGCATATTCGTTTGGAAACGATATAAAACATCTTCTTTTCTCATACCTAAAACTTCATCGTAAGGCCCAGTCATTCCAACATCTGTAATATATGCTGTTCCTCCTGGCAAAATCCGTGAATCAGCTGTCTGAACATGTGTATGCGTTCCTACCACAACAGATGCTTTACCATCTAAATGCCAACCAAATGCGATTTTTTCACTTGTTGCTTCCGCGTGAAAATCTACAAAGATGATGGGAGATATTTTTTTTGCTTCTTCTACTAACTCCGTTGCTTTCTTAAACGGATCGTCGTGTGGGGGTAAAAAAGTTCTTCCATGCATATTGATAACGGAAATAGTTTGTCCATTTTTCGAAATGGTCGTCATTCCTTTACCAGGAGCTTCTTCTGAAAAATTTGCAGGACGGATTAAATAATCTGTGTCATCAATAAAGTCCATAATTTCTTTCTGATCCCAAGTATGATTACCCATTGTTACCACATCTACACCCATATGTAATAATGATTGGAAAATACTTTTCGTAATCCCTCTCCCTGCCGCAGCATTTTCTCCATTTGCAATAACTACATCCGGCGCATATTTCCTTTTTAATCTTGGCAAATAACTCTCCAAAGTATCTCTTCCTATAGATCCAACAATGTCACCTATAAATAATATTTTCATTTTTTAATCCAATCCTTTCACGAAAAAAAGGCTTCTTCACGAAGCCTTTTTTCTATTATTTTGCGTATTCTACCGCTCTAGTTTCCCTAATAACTGTTACTTTAATATGACCAGGATAATCTAGTTCTTCTTCAATTCGTTTACGGATATCTCTTGCCAAACGATGCGCAGTTAAATCATCAATTTGGTCAGGACGAACCATAATACGAATCTCTCTTCCTGCTTGAATTGCGAAAGATTTTTCAACGCCTTCGTAAGATTCTGAAATTTCTTCTAGTTTCTCCAAACGACGAATGTAGTTTTCTAGTGTTTCACTTCTAGCCCCAGGACGAGCAGCAGACAGTGCATCCGCTGCTGCCACCAATACGGCGATAACGGAAGTAGCTTCCGTGTCGCCATGGTGAGAAGCAATACTGTTAATCACGACAGGATGCTCTTTGTACTTGGTTGCTAGTTCTACACCAATTTCTACATGACTTCCTTCCACTTCATGGTCAATTGCTTTCCCAATATCGTGAAGTAAACCCGCACGTCTAGCAAGTGTTACATCTTCTCCGAGCTCTGCTGCGAGTAATCCAGCTAAAAATGCTACTTCAGTAGAATGCTTTAACACATTTTGACCGTAGCTTGTACGATAGCGGAGTCTACCTAAGATCTTCATAAGGTCTGGATGTAGATTGTGAATACCAATGTCAAATGTTGTTTGTTCACCAATCTCGCGGATTTGCTCATCCACTTCTCTTCTAGACTTTTCTACCATTTCTTCAATACGTGCAGGGTGAATACGTCCATCTTGTACTAATTTTTCTAGTGCTAATCGGGCAGTCTCTCTACGTATAGGGTCAAATCCTGATAGAATAACAGCTTCTGGAGTATCATCAATAATTAAATCAATGCCTGTTAAAGTTTCTAACGTACGAATGTTACGACCTTCACGACCAATGATGCGACCTTTCATCTCATCATTTGGTAGATTAACAACGGAAACAGTTGTTTCTGCTACATGATCTGCTGCAAAACGTTGTAATGCCAAGGAAAGAATTTCACGAGATTTTTTGTCCGACTCTTCCTTTGCACGAGTTTCCGACTCTTTTGTCATTACAGCTATGTCAGTTGCAAGTTCATTCTCCACTTCTTGAAGAATAATCGACTTCGCTTCTTCACGTGTTAATGTAGAAACTCTTTCAAGTTCGCTTTTTTGCATTCCAACTAACTCGTCCACTTTACTTTCCTTCTGTTCGATATGCTGTTGCCTTTCGGTTAGAGCATCTTCTTTACGCTCAAGACCTACTTCTCTCTTGTTTAGAGCATCATCCTTACGATCAAGATTCTCTTCTCTTTGTACTAACCGATTTTCCTGTTTTTGCAGTTCCATACGGCGTTCACGGATGTCAGATTCTGCTTCATTTCGTAATTGGTGAGTTTCATCTTTGGCTTCTAAAAGTGCTTCTTTCTTCAAAGCTTCTGCTTCTCGCTTTGCTTCATCTAAGATGAGTGCTGAAGATTGTTTTGCACCGGTCACTTTTGAATCGTTCACTTTTTTCAGATAATTATAACTAACAAGAGCACCGACAAACAGACCAAGCAAAGCGGAGATGATAATTTCTAACATTCGAACACCCCCCTATTGCTATACTTTTTAAAGTTTCAATCGGCACATATATACAATTGCATATATGTATTGCCTATTCATCTTCTATTAAAGAAATTATACAATTTTAATTGTATAGATGTAGAAATACTCTGTCAAGGAAACGAAAGGAATATACAAAAAAAATCTCCCAATAATTGAGAGACTTTTCAATATTTTATTCTTCCGTTAATAATAATTCAAATTCTTCATCATCTTCTTCTACCTCATGTGCAGCAATTGTTAAGGAACTAGCAGTCATTCCCATAGATTCACGTATTTTAGCAGCTATTTCATTCTTAGCTTTCGGATTCTCTTTTAGGAATTGTTTTGCATTTTCTCTACCTTGACCAATGCGTTCTTCATTGTATGCATACCAAGATCCACTTTTTTGTACAATATCCATATCTGAACCAATATCGATAATTTCTCCTTCTTGAGAAATACCTTCGCCGTACATTATATCTACTTCTGCAGTTTTAAACGGAGGTGCTACTTTGTTTTTTACTACTTTAATCTTTGTTTTATTACCTACAATATCAGTTCCTTGTTTAATCGCTTCTGCACGTCTAACTTCTAAACGCACCGAACTATAGAACTTAAGTGCACGTCCACCTGGTGTTACTTCCGGATTTCCAAACATTACACCTACTTTTTCACGAATTTGATTTATGAAAATAGCAATAGTGTTTGATTTGTTAATAGCACCAGAAAGCTTACGTAATGCTTGTGACATTAAACGAGCTTGAAGGCCGATATGTGAATCTCCCATTTCTCCTTCGATTTCTGCTTTCGGTACTAAAGCAGCAACAGAGTCAATTACTAAAATTTCCACAGCACCACTACGTACTAATGCTTCTGCAATTTCAAGTGCTTGCTCTCCTGTATCAGGTTGAGACAAAAGTAACTCATCAATATTTACGCCTAGTTTTTGTGCATAAACTGGATCTAATGCATGCTCTGCATCAATAAAAGCTGCTTGCCCACCAGTTTTTTGTATTTCTGCAATTGCATGAAGAGCTACAGTTGTTTTACCGGAACTTTCTGGACCATATATTTCAATAATACGACCTCTTGGATATCCACCTATTCCTAATGCTGCATCCAGTGCTAAAGAGCCACTAGAAGAAGTAGAAATTTCTCTATCTGTTTTTTCCCCAAGTCTCATGATTGAACCTTTACCAAATTGTTTCTCTATTTGTTTTAAAGCCATTTCTAACGCTGCTTTACGATCATTTGCCAATTGTTTTTCCTCCTCAAAAGAAAGTCTGATTTTATTTCTATCTCTACTATACTAGGTACAAGGGAAATACACAAGAAAAAAGCGAACGTTTATTCGTTATTTTTTCCATCAATTTCATTTTGGAAGCTAAAAACAGCCCAAAATGAAATTTTGAACCGTTTTTGATCCCGAAAATTCTATTTTTGATATGCTGCTTCATGAGTGTTTATTGTCATATCTTTCCAACTAATACATTAAGATTAGAGTACGATTAGTTTTCCGTCTTACTGTAGATATAATGCGCATTAGTTAGTTTTCGCTTTGATTTCCGCTTCAGCCGCTTCGCTTTCGTCGCAAAATTTATTTGCTATTCGGGCAGGAGTCGCCGCCTTACGCTACAATCAACGTGAGTTGCCGGCTATTTAGTGAGTGCTGTCACTTAAATTATGAGCAATCAGGATTCGTTACCACAGGATAGGCGCTTTCGCTCATAAGATGCATGCTTATTTTTTGCTAATCGCAAGATAGCTTCCGTTATGGAAAAATATATGGATATTGTACCTTAATAGGTGTCATCCCATGCCAAATTAAACCTAGGAATAAAGACGTTTGTCTTATAACAAAGCCTTAACTTGGCATGAGATTATTAGTATGGGGTACAAGCAATCAATATATTGCGCAAATGCCTCTTAATGTTGCGAAAAAAGTATCCAATGTTGCTCATAATTTATCAGACAATTGTATCTGGTGTTATTGAATAGTTAGCAAGGTCCTGTGGGATTGTAGCGAAATGGGGGCGACTCCAGCCAGATGAGTGAGACAGATGAGCAATCGCAGGCGAACGCGTAGCGTCGGCGATGGCTCATCGCTCACCCGGCGGAAAGCGTCCGCCATGTAGCGAAAATCCTAGCGGTCACATAATAGAGCCTCTTTAGTGCGCATTATATCTAAAAAGCGAACTGAAACATAAAACTGTAAGCCATCGTCTTGTTTCATTAAATAGAAGAAGATGGATAATCAACAAACTTGAGACTGCTTATGTTAAATTGTTTTAAATCCTTGTTCACGAAGCAATTGGATCAAATAATGGATGGTAAACTTTACTGCTCTCAATCTGTTGGTGTTTCTCGTTCCAGAAAGGTTTAACCTGTATGAAACAGGGGCCAAATCGTTCAAAACAATACCAATCCAAACAGTCCCAGCTGGTTGTCCACCATGGGCATCTGGACCAGCAGCACCTGTAATACCAATCCCAATGTTCGTTCCAAACTTTTCTTTAATACGCATCGCCATGGCTTCTGCACATTCACTAGATACAACACCATATTCGTTAATAGTTTGCTTTTTAACACCGAGTTGCTTCACTTTTATATCTTCGGTGTAGGTAATCATACCACCTACTAATACGGCTCCCATTCCAGGGATAGAAGCAAGCTCTGATTGAAATAATCCTGCTGTCATACTTTCAGCAGCAGAAATAGTTAAATGATTTTCACTTAAAATCTCCTGAAGTTTTGATGCAAGAGAGTCATTATTATATCCATAAACGTATTCCCCTACACGATTGAATACCTCTGTTTGAAGCATTTCAATTTTTTCCCACGCCTCCTCCTCAGTTTCACTTTTAGCAGTAAGACGAAGAGTTACCTCACCATCTGAAGCAAGAGGAGCTAATGTAGGATTTGTTTGATTGTCCAATAAGTCCTGCACTTTTGTTTCGAGTTCCGCTTCGCCAATTCCATAAAAACGCATAACATGCGATAAAATGATTGTTTCTCCATTTAACATTTTTTGAAGTAGCGGCTTCGCTTCAAATTGGAACATTGGCTCCATTTCTTTTGGTGGTCCAGGTAATAGGATATAAGCATGTTTATCTCCCTTAAGCAGCATGCCTGGTGCCATTCCATGCTTATTAGATAGTACAGTGCATCCATCTAATACTAATGCCTGCTTTTTATTGTTTTCTGTCATTTCGCGATTCATTCTTTTGAAAAACTCTTTAATGTATTTTAATGCTTGTTCGTTCATGATTAATTTTTTATTCAAGTATGTAGCGATCGTTTCTTTTGTTAAATCATCTTTAGTTGGACCTAATCCGCCAGTGAAAATGATTAAATCCGCACGTTGTTCTGCTAGTTTAATGGTTTCAAATAATCGTTTGGAATTATCACCCACTACTGTGTGATAATACACATCAATCCCAAGCTCGGCTAATTGAGAAGAAATAAATCGTGCATTTGTATTGGAAATTTGCCCTAATAATAATTCTGAACCAACTGCAATGATCTCTGCTTTCATCGACTCAATCTTCCTTCCTACTTGGAATCCAATAACACTTTACGATTTAAATAGAAGTAATCAAAGCCAGACCATAAAGTAAATGCGAGACAAACATATAACATAATCATGTCAAAAGGGATGGAGAACATCTCAAAGAAAACGTTTCCTAATAACAAGGAAGATATTGCAATGATTTGTGTCCACATTTTAATTTTACCTAACATATTGGCAGCAACAACTTCGCCTTCGTTTGCAAGGATTAAGCGCAGTCCAGTAACTGCAAATTCGCGACTAATTATCAAGATTACTACCCAAGCAGGAGCAATTCCAAACTGGACTAATAGGATGAGTGCAGCTGAAACAAGTAGTTTATCTGCTAGTGGATCTAAAAATTTCCCCATATTCGTTACTAAATTATATTTTCGAGCATAATAGCCATCAATAAAATCTGTAATCGAAGCAATAATAAAAATAATAGCTCCAATTAACTGTCCTATAGGGATAGTTGCACCAAGAAAACTTACATTTCCCCAGTTAAAATCTACAAGCATAAAAAACATAAATATGGGGATTAAAAAAATACGAAACATCGAAATTTGATTGGGAACATTCATTTTCATCTGCATTAAGCTCCTTTCGTTTTTCAAACAAAATAGCCATCTTATAGATGACTATTTGTTGAACTGTATTACTAAATTTTGAGTGGTCTTAGTTGTTGGAAATTCGATTAATTGCTCATTTATATATACCATATTTCCAGGTGTATGACCAACTCGAACACGAATTCGTGATAAAGCACTTGCATCAAACTCAAAAGTTTCTCCAGCATTAACCGCTTTGTCAACTAAAATCTTATTGTCTTGATCCCTAATATTCAACCAAGTATTATTAGCGACTACCACTTTCAGATCGTATTTATCTGCACCAGTTAAGTCATAAGTAGACGTTGGCCCTTGTGTTTCAACAAATGTTACCTGTTGTTCAGGCTTCGTCTCTTCTGTTGTATCAACTACCTCTTCACTAGGATTGTCTTCTTTAGGTGTTTCTTCTTCTACGGGTTTAACCGAACTATTTTCTTCTGTTGGAGGCTTTTTTTCCAACGTTAAAGAGGTATCTACTTCTGTTTTATCTATTTCGTTTTTTGGAGATTTTTGAAATAAAGTCCATAAAATAACGATAATTGCAATAACAAATAGAGCAACGACAATCATTGGAAAAACTTCCATAAACTTATTAGAAGAACGACCACCTATAGACCTTCTAGTAGGTGTTTGTGGAATACTTTTGGAAACATCCTCATTCGATGTAGTAGGAATTTCCGTTTTATACATTTCTAAAAGCTCGTCCCCATTTAAACCAACTGCTTCTGCATATTGTTTTATAAATGCACGCACATAGAAAGAACCCGGCATCGTTTCATAGTTGCCTTCTTCTATTCCTGTCAAATATCTCTTTTGGATTTTTGTGATTTCTTGTAAATCATCAATACTAAACCCTTTTGCTTTCCTCGCTTCTTTTAAGCGAGACCCCAGTTCTGTCAACTAAAACACCTACCCATTAAAAATTAAATCCACCAAATCCGCCAAATCCACTAGTACCTTTGTCGGACATTCCGTGGTTTTTCTCCATCATCTCATACGTAAATTCTTCTTCTGGACTATGACGAAGTTCAATTATATAGTCAAAATCATCAATCGAATACTCGGAATGTTGGATAAACATGTCCGGGTGCTCTACTACTTTAATAGTAGGCATTCGCATCATTTCTCTAACTAACATCTGATGCTTTTCATCATTTGAATTTCTTGTCACAATGCCGTCTAATATGAAAATATTACGATCACTAAACTCATCACCCGCAAGCTGGCTTCTAATTGTTTGCTTAATCATTGTGGATGAAAGAAATATCCATTTCTTATTCGCACATACACTTGCAGCAACAACAGATTCTGTTTTGCCTACACGCGGCATTCCTCTAATTCCGATTAACTTATGACCTTCTTGTTTAAATATTTCTGCCATAAAGTCAACTAGCAATCCTAGTTCATCACGGACAAAACGAAATGTTTTTTTATCATCGGCATCGCGTTGTATATATCTACCATGGCGAACAGCTAGACGATCTCTAAGCTTGGGTTCTCTAAACTTAGTTAATTGAATCGTTTCCATCGTAGAAGCAATATGCTCAAAACGTTCGATATTTTCTTTTTTTTCTGCTTTAATTAGCATGCCACGACGACCTTCGTCCACACCATTAATCGTTACAATATTCACTCTAAGCATACCAAGTAAAGAAGCAATATCTCCAAGAAGTCCTGGGCGATTTATCTGGATATCGTATTCAAAAAACCATTCACTTGCCATAGTATATCTGTCCTCTCTATTTAGATGACGTTATTCGCTCATTATAAGTTCTATCATATCTGATTTTCTAGATGAATAAAAGAAAAAAAGAAAAGAGCAGCAATAACTCTCTTTTCTTTCGTTAGATCAAACTCGCCTTGGCGTATTTTGACTAAATTTAGACGGCAATTAACGCTCGGCAGAATATAGTCAAATATACCATCCACCATTTACTCGGATAATTTGGCCTGTTATATAATTGGCTTTCCCACTAACTAAAAACACCACAGTATTTGCAACATCTTCCGCAGATCCAAATACACCTGCTGGAATTTCCTCCAATAGTAGTTGGCGTACTTTTAGTTCCACATGTTGGTTCATTTTTGTATCTATAAATCCAGGAGCAACTGCATTCACGTTAATTTTTTGCAAAGCCACTTCTTTCGCATATGCTTTTACAAATGCATGCTGGGCACCTTTTGCAGCAGAATATGCCACTTCATAGGATGCACCAGTCTCTCCCCAAATGGAACCTACAAAAACAATAGAAGCATGTTCGTTTTTTCGAAGTTTCGGCGTCAATTGAGTAACTAAAAACATTGGATGCTCCACATGCACTTGAAATAGATGATGAATCTCTTCTAATGAAGTATCTTCCAATCCTTTATACAAACTATGTCCTTGAGCAAAAACAATCGACTGAATCGAAAAAATAGCTGATGCTAATATTTCTACTGATGCTGCGTGACGCATATCTGCTTGTATGAGCATGAATTCCTGTTCTGGGTAAGATGCTTCTAAGTCTTGTAAAAGACGCTTTATACGTGCTTCATTGCTTGCAAAATGCAGGTACAATGACCAGCCAGCCTCTGCGAGTTGATAACTAATCGAATGGCCGATTTCACCTGATGCACCTACCACTAAAGCAAACTTTTTACTCATCGTTCTTTTTCAAATTTGGAATAATTTTAAATACAGAGTGCGTATTTTCATTTTTTAGCGATTCAAAAGCTTCCTTCACTTGTTCCATCGTTAAATTTTCCAAAGCAGGTACTACATCAAATAAATTCATATTGTTAAACGAATACCGTGTAAATTGATTGGCAATATATTCAATAGAATTTAAAGCACGCAAGAAAAATCCGATCTTTTTCCGTGTAATTCGTTTTAAATCTTCCTCTGAAAACTTCCACTCTTTCGAATTGTCTGTAATGGTTTGTTTGACCGCATGAACAAGCATATCAGGATTTATAGAATCGGAGCCAATCATCGTAAAACCATAACCATGTTCCATAGAGTAATCTGCTGAATACGATTCATCGATTAACCCTGTTTCGTATACATTTTGATAAAAGGAGGAAGTTCTTCCGAAAATCATTTCCACTGCCACTTGCATAGAAAGTTCATAATTTAACATTTCTTTGCCAGATATAGTTGTATTATTAGATTTAATCCCAAATATAACTTTTGGTTTTTGTACATCCATTTGCAATGTTCTTTCGGAGATTGCCACAGCGTTTTGCTCATTTGGAAAAAAGCGTTTAATTTCTTGTGGTGGTTCGAATGACTTCGATGCTTGATCTTCCTTAATAAAAGTCATCATTTTTTCTGGATTCACTGCCCCCACAACAAATACAATCATATTTGAAGGGTGGTAAAACGTGTTATAACATTCATACAAATGATCAGCAGTAATTTGTTTTATCGATTCAACAGTTCCTGCGATATCTATTTTTACCGGATGCTCTTTATACATATTCTCAATTGCACCAAAGTATAAACGCCAATCTGGTTGGTCGTCATACATAGTGATTTCCTGGGCAATAATCCCTTTTTCTTTTTCAACAGTTTGTTCAGTAAAATATGGTTGTTGCACAAAATCAAGCAATACTTTCGTATTTTCTAACACAAGGTCTGTGGAAGAAAATAAGTAGGCAGTTCTTGTAAAAGAAGTGAATGCATTAGCAGAAGCACCATTTTCACTAAACTTTTGAAATACATCTCCGTCTTCTTTTTCAAACATCTTATGCTCTAAAAAGTGAGCAATTCCATCTGGCACAATTACAGGTTCCTCTTTACCATGCGGTATAAATTCTCGGTCAACGGATCCATAATTCGTCGTAAATGTTACATAAGTTTTAGAGAATCCTTTTTTAGGTAAAATATATACATTTAAGCCATTAGGTAATTGCTCATGATATAAAGTTTCTTCTAGTTGCTTGAAATATGTTTCATTCATTGTTTGCACCGTCCTTACCAGATAGGAAATAGACAAATTCCTTCTCTATTTTAGAAGCCATTTGTTGTATTTGTTCCTTTGTCACGTTGGACCATTTTTCTACCCATTCTTCTACTTTAAAGTCTTCGTTTAGCTCTTTATATTGATCATAAATATCAATTTGTGCTCGTGCAGAATCTAAAGCTTCTTTTAATTGATTCTTTAACATCGATTTTGTTTGGTTTATTTCTAAGTCTGAAATGTCACCTTTTTGCATAGCTAGTATCTGTTCATCAATTAATTGAACTGCTTTTTCCTGTAAGTTCGAATCAATACCTGCTAATACAAATATTAAACCGTACAAAGAAGAATAATTACTGGATGCATAATAAGCCATACTTTCTTTTTCCCGGACATTCATGAATATTTTTGAATGCGCAAATCCACCTAATATGCCATTTGTCATTTGCATAATTGGGTATTCTTCTGAATAAAAAGTAATCGGAGTATGATAGGCAATATGTAACTTCCCTTGTTTCATGTCTTGTATTTCATGTAAATAATTTGTATCGTTTTTCCCTTGCTTGTTAACTACCTCCGTTGGTAGTTTCTCCGTTCTATTCGAAAATGGAAAATAGTTTTTCATTTTTTCTTTTATCTCTTCGACGTTTATATCCCCAACTATATAAATAGATAACTCATCTTCATGTAATAATTTTTCGTGCATTTCAATTAGTTGGTCATTTGTAATTACTTTTACTTCTGCAACTGTCCCATTTGAAGAAATAGAGGCAGGATGATCGGGACGAATATTTTCAAGTAAACGTTGTTGTGCATATCTTGTTTTATCATCATACATGGATTGAATACGCTCTATCACTTGCTCTTTTTCACGTTTTACTATGGAATCAACAAATTTCCCGTTTACTAAAAGGGGTTTAAAGATTACGGTTGCAAGTAAAGAAAAAACTTCATCAACAACTTTTTCGTTCGATAAATAAGCATCATTCACCGTTTCTGCATTTAACGAAAAAATATGATTGTTCCCCTTTTTGGTTGTATCAAAATATAGTGCCGTTCCATATAGATCATCTAAACGTTTACGAAAATCTGCATTCGAAGGATACACTTCATTACTATATTGAAGGATATTGGAAAGAACTGCTCGAATTGAGGCATCTTTTACTGTTATTGGCTGTTTCCATTTAAATGAGATATTAATTGTTTTAAATTGTTCTGTCGGTCGTACATATAACTTCACACCATGTGCAAGTTCAAACTGCTGAAACATGTTGTTGTCCCCCTTTTTCTTTCTAGTTTAACTCTTTCTTCTCTTCACTATACATGTTCAAAGGATTCCATGACAAACAAAAAGGAACCAAAAGAATTTGGCCCCTAAAAGTTTTATCGTTTTCCTTTAATATACGGTACGCCACTAGCTTTTGGTGCATGTGCTTTACCAATAAACCCTGCAACTGCCAAAATCGTTAAAACATACGGCAAAATATGCAAGAAGTAGCTTGGTACTTGATCGATATAAGGAATTTGACCACCAACAATACTTAGCGCTTGAGCGAAACCAAAGAATAACGCTGCTCCAAGTGCACCAAGTGGATGCCACTTACCGAAAATCATCGCAGCAAGTGCCATGAAACCTTGTCCATTAATAGTAGTATGACTGAATTCTCCAGAGATGGATTGAGAATATACTGCACCACCAATTCCAGCAAGAACACCAGATAATATAACCGCTATATAACGCATTTTTGTTACATTTACTCCCATTGTATCAGCCGCCATTGGATGTTCACCAACAGCACGGAGGCGTAAGCCAAATGGAGTTTTATATATGACAAACCAAGCTCCTATCGCTACTCCAATAGCTAAGATAGATGTAGAATATACATCTTTGAAAAACATCGGTCCAAGGACTGGAATGTCACTTAAAAAAGGAATATCAAATCGAATAAAACGTTCCTGAATGTAGTCTGTTTGACCTTTGCCAAAAATCAGTTTCACAGAAAATAATGCGACTGCAACACCAAGCATATTAATCGCTACTCCGGAGATTGTTTGATCTGCACGGAAAGATATGGAAGCAACTGCATGCATTAAAGAAAATATTGCACACACAACCATTGCTGCAAGAAGTGAAACCCACGGAGTATAAGTTCCAAATACGTCGACGAACTTCAAGTTAAATAGTATACCGATAAATGCACCCATTACCATTAAACCTTCTAGTCCAATATTAACAACACCTGATCGCTCAGAGAAAACCCCACCAATAGCAGTAAAGATAAGTGGTGCGGCATAAAAAATAGCCGCTGGAATGATGAAATATAGAACATCTAAAAAGCTCATACTATTTCGCCTCCTTTTTCTTGTTCATTTTTACAAGGAAATAGCGAATTACGTAACCACAAGCTACGAAGAAAATAATGATTGCTATGACAATCGATACGATCTCAACAGGTATTTCAGCTGCATTTGGCATATTCAAAGATCCAAATTTTAACGCGCCAAATAAAGTTGCACCAAAAATAATCCCAAGTGGTGTATTAGCACCTAACAGAGCTACTGCTATACCATCAAATCCTATTCCGGTGAATCCACCATTAACATTTGCATATTGGAAAGTACCAAGTGCTTCCATCGCTCCTGCGAGTCCTGCAAATGCTCCTGAGATAACCATGGAAAGAATGATATTTTTCTGAACATTCATACCAGCATATTGAGAAGCATTTTTGTTGAATCCAACTGCTTTCAATTCAAAGCCAGTTGTTGTCTTTTCTAAAATAAACCACATGACTAAAACCATTGCAAGTGCAATGAAAATACCATAATGTAATCTAGAATAATCCGTTATACTTTCAAAGAATGCGGATTTTAATGATGCAGTTGGTTTAATGTTCCCTGTATTTTCCCCACCATGAGAAACAACACGGATAAGTGCATTTGTTGTGTGAAGTGCTATATAGTTCATCATAATTGTTACGATAACTTCATGCACTTGTAACTTGGCCTTTAATAGACCTGGAATGAATGCCCACAATGCACCTGCTAAGGCTGCAGCGATAATGGCAAAAGGCAAATGAATATACATTGGGAGATCAAATGCGATTCCAACATACGCAGCCGCAAACCACCCGACAAGTAGTTGACCTTCAACCCCTATATTAAATAACCCCGTACGGAAAGCAAACGCTACCGCTAATCCTGATAATAAGTAAGGGGTTATCTGTCGTATTGTTTCACCCATCGTATATGCATCACCAAAAATACCATTCCATAATGCACTATATCCTGCTATAGGATCATAGCCGCTTACTAACATCACGATTGCTCCAACAAGCAGCCCTAAAATAACAGAAATAACAGGGACAAGTATATTTACTACTCTATTCGACATGCGATTTATCCCCCTGATTTACATCTTTTTCATTTTTTGTTTGTCCAGCCATTAACAAACCAAGCTCTTGCTCCGTTGTTTCTTTTGGCAATAAAGTATCGACAATTTGACCATCATAAATAACTGCTATACGATCCGATACATTCATGACTTCATCTAACTCGAAAGATAGAAGAAGTACCGCTTTTCCTTTATCACGTTGTTCGATTAAGCGTTGATGAATGAATTCGATTGCTCCTACATCCAATCCACGTGTTGGAAGAGCAGCGATTAATAATTCGGGATTTCGAATAACTTCTCGTCCAATAATTGCTTTTTGCTGATTTCCACCTGATAGAGATCGAGCAAGTGTATCTTCCCCTTGCGTACGAACATCAAAGTCAGTAATTATTTTTTGCGCAAGTTCCGATACTTTACCGTAATTAATAATTCCGTTTTTAGAAATTGGAGGGATATAGTATGTTTGTAACGCGATATTATGTCCAATTGAAAAATCGAGAACTAGTCCATGTTTATGTCGATCCTGTGGAATATGACCAACCCCAGCTTCAGTAATAGTACGAGGCTTTTTATTGGTCACATCTTTTCCATTGATGGAAATTGTTCCACTTTTCACTTTACGAAGGCCAGTAATAGCTTCAATTAATTCCGATTGACCGTTTCCATCAATCCCTGCTATCCCCAAAATTTCACCTTTACGTACTGTTAAATTTAACCCTTTGATTTTCTCTACCCCACGATAGTCTGTTACGACTAGGTTTTTCACTATTAATGAATCTTCTGTAGGATGGGCTTCATCTTTTACAGTAGTGAAATCAACTTGTCTACCTACCATTAATGAAGCTAAATCATTTGGATTTGTTTCTGCTGTAATAACGGTTCCAATTCCTACACCTTTACGAATAACTGTCACTCGATCAGAAACATCCATAATTTCCTTGAGCTTATGTGTAATTAAAATAATCGATTTTCCTTCTTGGATCAATCGTTTCATTATTTGAATTAGTTCCGTTATTTCTTGAGGTGTAAGAGAAGCTGTTGGTTCATCGAAAATTAATATTTCTGCTCCTCGATAAAGCGTCTTTAATATTTCAACACGTTGTTGCATACCTACAGATATGTCTTCGATTTTTGCATATGGATCTACTTCTAAACCATACATTTCGGACAATGCCTGGATTTTCTTCGCAGCATCTTTAATATTAAGCATTCCGCTTTTTGTTAGTTCATTTCCTAAAATAATATTTTCAGTAACTGTAAAATTTTCAACAAGCATAAAATGCTGATGAACCATTCCAATGCCAAGATCATTAGCTACATTGGGATCAGTAATGTTAACAGATTTCCCATTAACTTTTATCTCCCCAGCTTCAGGTTGATATAGTCCAAATAGGACGTTCATGAGTGTGGACTTCCCAGCACCATTTTCTCCCAAAAGAGCATGAATTTCTCCCTTTTTTAATTGAAGGGTAATGTTATCATTTGCAACAAACGATCCAAACTCTTTTCGAATACCAAGCATCTCTATTACATAATCCAATGAATTCACTCCCTACTATACTAGTACAAAATTAATACAGGAAAGACTTTAAATTTTTTTATTCAGTCAGTCTATAAAAATACTTCTTGATTGATATTGTTGTCAAACTATTTTACTCCAAACTGAATATGTCCACCTTCAACATTAGATTTTGCATACAACCCAAATAAGACTTTAAATATTTAAAATCTTTCATCTATTAATTAAAATATCATAAAGACCGAATAATTCGGTCTTTATGATGTTTGGCTTACTTATTTTTCCGCTTTTTCAGGTACAACAATTTCTCCAGCAGCAATTTTATCGGAGTATTCTTTCACTTTAGCTAAAACATCATCTGAAATAGCTCCACGTGAGTCAGCAAGACCAACTCCACCTTCAGCTATACCATAAGTAGTTGTTTTACCACCAGGGAAGTTACCATCCATTGCAAGTTTAGCAATTTCTTGTACTGCAACATCTACACGTTTTTGCATAGAAGTAAGTGTTACGTTTTTATCTCCAACTTGACCTTCTGCATATTGGTCAGAGTCAACTCCGATTACCCATACATTAGCATTTGGATCTTTCTTTTTACGTTCTTTTGCTTCAGAAAATACTCCGTTACCAGTACCACCTGCAGCGTGGAAAATAATATCTACGCCTGAAGAATACATACGGTTTGCAGTTGTTTTACCAAGTGCAGCATCATCGAATTTACCTGTATACTGTACATCTACTTTAATACTTGGATCTACAGCTTTAACACCTTCTAAGAACCCAGCTTCAAAACGTTCGATTACTGGAATTTCCATTCCACCTACGAAACCGATTTTTTTAGATTTAGACATAAGAGCAGCTGCAACACCAGCTAGGTATGAACCTTCTTGTTCTTTAAACATTACAGAAGCAACGTTTGGCGCATCAACAATAGAGTCAATTAAAGCAAAGTGATTATCTGGTTTTTGTTCTGCAATTGTAGCAATTGGTTGTTCCATCAAGAAACCAATACCGTATACTACGTCAAAGTTACGACGTGCTAAGCTTGTTAAGTTTGTTGAATAATCAGCATTTCCAGCTGATTGAAGGTAATCGTATCCACCATCACCTTTTTTAAGGCCGTTTTCTTTACCAAACGCTTCAATACCTTCCCAAGCTAATTGGTTGAATGATTTGTCATCAATCCCACCAACATCCGTTACCATTGCTAGTGAGAAATCTTTTGCTTCAGGAGTACCTGTGCTTTCTGACCCTTTAGAAGTTGTTCCTTCATCTTTTGAACCACAAGCTCCAAGGATAGTACCAGCAGCTAATACAAGTGACAGTCCTAATCCAAAATTACGTTTCGTCAAATTGAAAACCTCCATTAATTTTCTTATCAGCAGGAATTTAAATGATTTTACACCCTTTTTCGAACAACATGAAAGCTAAACTTATCTGCTCTAAAATAATTTTTCGAGTATAAAACAACTCGATCATTTTCATCGTAGTGAAGTTGCTTTAATACTAGCAATGAAGTTTCTGGTTCGCAATTCAATGTTGGTGAAGCAACTTCATGATATCCCACTGGATCAATGAAAGCTACTGCATGTGATACACGAATGTCTCCAGATTCCTCTAAAGCAGAAAAAATGGAACCTTCTTCTCTAACGAGAAAATCATTTGGCAAATATTGTTCTGGAACTTTATCGATACAATATACAACTGGCTCACCATTTGCTGTACGTACTCGTTCCATAGAAATAATAGATTGTTCTTCGTTGCATTGAAAGCGTTCTAAATCATCTTTAGAAGGAAGCGTTTGCAAAGAACTTAAATAAATCGTACCCGGTTCCATACCAACACTCCGAATCATGGATGAAACACTTGAGAGTTGCTCAATTCCTGAAGTAAACACGGGTTTTGAATTCACAAATGTTCCAACGCCATGTCTTCTCATAATGACATTTTCTTCTTCCAATAAACGAAGCGCTTCTCGTAAAGTTGCACGACTTACTCCAAGTGATTTAGCTAATTCAAATTCAGAAGGAAGTTTTTCCTTTTCTTTGAAAATGCCTTTTTCAATGTCTTTTTTTAGACGGTCAATTACTTGAAGATATAAATGACGATTGTCCACTTTGATTGTCAACGAAAACACCACCATTTTATAGAGATCAGACCTCTGATGTAAAACATTCCTACTAATCAGTCATACTATACCATTATTAATGATTGAAATAAATACTTTTATTCTTATTTTAAAAAAGATTTAATCATAATTTCATTTGACTGTAATCATTTCGTCATGTAAGGTCGTGATCTAATGGGTATTTTGGAGCAAGTACCTGCCGAGGCTTACTACCTTCGTAAGGTCCCACTACTCCATTCATTTCCAACTGATCAATAATTCTTGCAGCTCTGGAATATCCAATTCTAAAGCGACGTTGCAATAAAGAAACCGATGCAGTCTGCATTTCCGTAACTAATTGAACTACATCATCATACAGGTCGTCACGATCCATTTGTTCTTCCGAATCTGAAGTTTCTTCTGGAATCATCTCTTCTTGATAGTTTGCTTTTTGCTGTTCAATAACAAAGTCAACTACCCTCTCTACTTCCGCATCAGATAAATAAGCACCTTGAACTCGAACTGGCTTAGAGCTACCCGCTGGCAAAAATAACATATCTCCTCGACCCAGTAACTTTTCAGCACCTCCCATATCTAATATGGTGCGTGAATCAATTGCAGAAGACACTGCAAATGCAATTCTGGAAGGAATATTTGCTTTTATAATACCAGTTATTACATCCACACTCGGTCTCTGTGTGGCGATAATTAAATGTATACCTGCAGCTCGTGCCATTTGTGCAAGCCTAGTAATGGAATCCTCTACATCACTTGAAGCAACCATCATTAAGTCAGCTAGCTCGTCTACAATAACAACAATATAAGGAAGTTTTGGATGTTTTTCCTCGTTTTCTTCATTCCATTTATCAATATGCTCGTTATATCCCTCCATATTACGAGTACCTGTATGAGAGAATAGATCATATCTTCTTTCCATTTCAGAAACAATTTTCTTCAATGCTTGAGAAGCTTTTCTTGGATCTGTTACGACAGGTGCTAATAGATGTGGAATCCCATTGTATACATTTAACTCCACCATTTTTGGATCAATCATCATCATTTTTACTTCATGAGGTTTCGCACGCATCATAATACTAACAATAATCCCATTAATACAAACACTTTTCCCACTACCTGTCGAGCCAGCAACGAGTAAATGAGGCATCTTGTTCAGTTCAGCTAATACTGCTTGACCAGTAACATCTCGCCCGAATCCTATTAATAGTTTTAAATTCGGCTTATTATTTTCTTCAGATTCCAGTACTTCACTTAAACTTACAATCGCTACTTCTTTGTTTGGTACTTCTATACCAACTGCTGATTTTCCGGGAATTGGGGCTTCAATTCGTATGTCTCTTGCAGCGAGGGCTAATGCCAAATCATCGTGCAAACTGACAATACGACTTACCTTAACTCCTACATCCGGTAGTACTTCATATTTTGTTACAGCAGGTCCTAAATGTACTTGTGTAACTTTGGCCTTTACTCCAAAACTTAAAAATGTTTGTTCTAATTTCTTGGCGTTTGCCTGAATGGCATTTAACTCACCACTTTGATCGCTATGAGCAGGCGCATCTAAAAGCGTGATTGCTGGTAGTTGATAATCTTCGTTCTCTACAACTTCTGAAACTATATTTATTTCAATTGGTTCAGGAGAAGGTTCAACAGGTACTTCTCTTTTTGAAATACGTTCCGTAAATGCAGAAATGATTGGAGCAGAATCTACTACTATTTCCTCTATACGAATTGTCTCTTCTTCATGTGTTGTAACCGCTTCTTCTTGCGCAATCTCTTTTTTGGATCTCCTTGCTTTTCTCTCAGAAATAGCTGGTTTCTTTTTTTTCTTCCTATTTATTATTATGTCTTTTATTTTGGGTGATAAATCTACTAAATATGGGACGAGTGCTTTTCCTGTTATTAGGACTAGTCCAATTAGTAGCAATAGCCAACCAGCAATTTTGGCACCTGAAGAGTCAAATAGAACATGGAACGATGCAAAAAGGATTGCTCCAATCATTCCCCCACCTAAAGAACTTCTTCTATCTACAATCCCTCCACTTTCCACTAAAATCCTATAACTTTCTCTTAGGACAGAATTGGTCACTAATGCCTTCCCTTGAAATAATTGTTCGAAAAGAGCTAAGTGGCTAAATAGCAAAAGGCTACTTAACAAAAAGGCAAAACCTAATAATAGTCGATGATTCCAAGATGGAAACGTTTGCTTAATCATAACAATAAGTGCAATAACAATTAATAAAAAAGGAATAGCAATATGCCAATTACCAAAGAAAAAATAACCTATATACGCCAATCCTCTACCAACTAGACCATATTCAAAAAAAGAAATAATGGCAATTCCAATTACAATCAATCCCACGATTTCATACATTAGTGGATGCATTGATTGCTTGTTTGTTTTTTTGGTTGGTCTTTTTAATGTTTTTCTTTTCTTCTTCTGGGCCAAAATAGTCACCTGCTTTCCTTTAAAAGATAAAAAGGATTTCCTATCCGCTTACGGAAGGAAATCCTCACACTCCTATTAATATTCCATAATAATCGGGATGATCATTGGACGTCTTTTTGTTTGTTGGAATAAATATGAGTTTAGCGTATCGCGGATTTCTTGTTTAATGTTTGTCCATTCAAACGTTTCTTTATTCACATATTTTTCAACAATCGTTCTGACAAGCTTAGCTGATTCATCCATTAACGCTTCAGATTCCCTTACGTAAACGAATCCTCTCGAAAGAATTTCTGGGCCAGATGCAATTTTCTTTTGCGCACGATTTAGGGTCACTACTACTATAAAAATTCCATCTTGCGAGAGCAGCTTACGATCACGAAGTACAATATTACCTACATCACCTATGCCAATCCCATCAATTAATACATTCCCAGCCTGTACCCTTCCACTCATTCTCATCTTGCCATTTTTATATTCAACAATATCACCCTTGTCCGCAATAAAAATTTCAGATTTCGTCATGCCTATAGCTTGAGCTAGTTTTGAGTGTGCAATTAACATACGATATTCGCCTTGAATTGGAATAAAATAGGTTGGTCTTGTTAAGTTTAACATCATTTTTAAATCTTCTTGGCTACCATGTCCAGATACATGAACATTTTTGCTGGATGTCAGTACTTTCGCCCCAGCCTTTGCAAGTTGGTTCATTGTTTGAAACATGCTTACTTCCATTCCAGGTGATGGTGTAAACGTGATTAATACTGTATCTGTATCTTTTATTTTAATATCTTTATGGTGTTTGCGAACTATTTTTTCTAACGCTTCCAGCGGCTCTCCTTGATTACCAGATAAGATGACTACAATTTCATCATCATTGTACTTTGATATTTCTCTAATAGGAATAATTGTTTCTTCATCAACAGTAAAGTAACCTAAATCTAATCCAATTTCAAAAATATTTTCTAAGCTTTTCCCTGCAATTGCTACCTTTTTACCTGTCTCTTTTGCTTTATCGAATACTTGTTGAATTCGAATAAAGTTAGAAGCATATAAAGACACGAGAATACGACCTCGAGCAGCGTGGAATGTTTCTAATAATTGGTTTTCAATAACTGCCTCTGATGTCGTATATCCTGGTCTTTCTGCTTCCGTTGAATCCGATAGTAATATAAATACGCCTTCTTCACCTAGGCTAGCAATTTTCGCGATATCCGGACGGTATTTTCCTTTTGCAGATTGGTCGAATTTAAATTCTCCCGTATGCACAATGGCACCTTCTGAAGTATGAAATACAATACCAAATGAATCTGGAATACTATGTGTTGTGTGAAAGAATGTCACATAAGTGCTCTGGAAATTCATCCGGCTTTTATTTGTAACCTCAAAATATTTAACTGATTGCTTTGTAGGTAGCGCTTTTAAATGCGTCTTAGCTAGTGCAATCGTTAACTTTGAACCATACACAGGGGCTTGAATTTTTTGTAATAAATAAGCAATAGATCCTATGGAATCTTCGTGTCCATGTGTCAAAAATATTCCTTTTACGCGATTTTTATTTTCTTCTAAGTAAGTTATATCCGGTATGACAATATCTATACCCAGCATTTCATTTTCTGGGAACATTAGTCCACTGTCTACTACAAATATTTCTTCGTCAATTTCTACTACGTACATTGCTTTTCCGATTTCCCCTACTCCACCGAGGGGGATGATTCGAATAAGTTCATTTTTTACTTTTACCAATTGTTTTCCTCCTATATTTAACCCGATCAACATCCACTTATTTTCATTATATCGAACGATGACGATTCACACAATAATAAAAGCACAAAGCATTTATTTTGCTCGTCCAGAATACGTACTTCATAAGAAAAAGCTAGCTCCCTTTAAGTACATTCGGTTTGGTTAATGAGAGATCAGATACTTACTTATTCTTTTAAAAGCCGACGAAGAGTCAATTTCGTCCGTTCTGCACTTCTTTATCAATAAATTCTATCTATTTTTTTCTTTTACCACAGGGTCACTGATATTATAAAGTCCAAACAACCAACTAAAAAGTTAAAAACTGGCTTAGAGCAACTAATTGCAAGGTGAAAGCAACCATTTCTCTAAGTAAAGAGTTAAATTTTAGTGAGACTCTCGGAAAGCGGCCGACTGCAGAGGATATAAAACTGTTGATGGTATAAAAATTTATATCCAAATTCTAAGAAAAACGCTAACGCCCTTTAAGTGCTCTTGTCTTTTCTATTCCCAGAGTACTTTGGACGAATTATCGCTACACTATTAGCAGTGTTTTTTTGTGGATCGTGAAGTGACTGCGTCACTTCACGATCCATTTTTTTCAGTAATCTTGTGGCGGATGTTTGACCGTCGCCCTCTTGGAATATGTAGAGACAAGGTGCGTAAGGTTTATTTAATGAGAGAATAAATCCTTTCCTATTCTTTTAAAAGCGGACGAAGATGCAATTTCGTCCGCTCAGCGCTTCTTTATAGATAGATACTATCTATTTTTCTCTAGTACCACCTACTCTAATCATACAGGCACTGATTCATGTACACTGTGGACGTTAAAACTAAAAAAATCAAGATCAAACTCTTGAAATTCTACTATGAATACTTACTATTACTGGATTACTAGCATCCAAGATTCATATACTTTCTTATCTTGTAAAAAAAGACTGAAACAGAAGCTTCAGTCTTTTTTTACTTATTTACTTAGTATATATTCATCCCATATTTGATCAAAACTTGTTTTTTCCTCTTCCGTCATTTCAACCATTGGAAGACGCAGAGAACCTACATTTACCCCTACTTTAGATAGGGCATATTTTACTACAACAGGATTTGGATGTTGAAACAATCCATTAATAACTGGTAAAATCCGTTGATGAATTTTTGCTGCGTGTTTATGGTCCCCATCATGAAATGCATGAATCATTTCTTGTATATCTTTTCCGATAACATGTGAGGCAACTGAAATGATTCCAGTTCCTCCTATTGCCAATAATGGTAATGTCAATGCATCATCTCCACTGTAAACTAGGAAATCTTCTTCTGTATTTGCCAAAATTTTCGTCATTTGATCCAAACTACCACTAGCTTCTTTTACAACTTGAATTGAGGGGTTTTTACTCAATTCGACAATTGTATCAGCCTCTAAATTTACTCCAGATCGACCTGGAATATTATACAACACAATTGGCAGATTGGTTGCGTTTGCAATTGCTTCAAAATGTGCAATCATTCCTCGTTGATTGGGTTTATTGTAATATGGCGTTACAATCATAATTGCTTCTACACCTAGTGCTTCTGCTTTTAGGGATAAATCAATCGAATCAGCTGTATTATTACTGCCTGTTCCTGCAATGACAGGAATCCTTTTATTTACTTTTTCCACAACAAATTGGATCAATTTCAGTTTTTCAGATGTAGATAATGTTGGGGATTCTCCAGTAGTTCCACAAACAACTAGAGAATCTGTTCCAGTAGAAATTAAATGCTCAACTAATTTTTCAGTTGCAATATAATCAATATAACCATCCGCTTGAAATGGAGTAACCATTGCTGTAGAAACTTGACCTAAATTCATTTCGTTACACCTCTTTTAATATACCTTCTTCAATCAAAGCTTCTGCAATCTGAATGGAATTTAATGCCGCACCTTTCAATAAGTTATCAGAAACAATCCACATATGGAAGCCTTTACTGTTTGATGGGTCTTTTCTAATACGCCCGACAAAAACCTCATCTTTGTCCTCTACAAAATAAGGCATTGGATATTGTTGTTGCTCCGGTTTGTCTTGGACGGTAATTCCTGCTGAATTTGACAGCAATTCTTTTAACTCATCTACTGATACATTCTCTCTATCTACTTCTAGATAAACTGATTCTGAATGACCTGTAACTACTGGCACTCGTACACAAGTTGCGGCAATCGAAAGCTCGGGCATCGACATAATTTTCTTCGTTTCATTCATCATTTTATGTTCTTCAAATGTAAATCCATCTTCGCCAAATATATCAATTTGGGGAATCACATTTCCTGCAATAGGATAATGTTTTTCTGAACTTTTGACAGGTAAAATATGAGGGTTTGGATTCTTCTCTTTCATATTTGTGCTTTGCGCTGTAAGTTCGTTAATAGCTGCTACGCCTGCACCTGACACTGCTTGATAAGTAGAAACAATTACTTTAGTTAACCCGTAATGCTGCTTTATCGGCTCTAATGCGCAAACCATCTGAATAGTAGAACAATTAGGGTTAGCAATGATCCCTTTTTGCTCATGTAAGGCATGTTTGTTCACTTCTGGTACAACAAGCGGAACATCCTTATCCATGCGGAAAGCACTTGTATTATCAATTACAATCGCACCTCTACTACTAGCTTCTTTTGCTAATTCTTTAGAAATGGAACCTCCAGCAGAGAAAAAAGCTACGTCAACCCCTTGAAAAGCTTCTGGTGTAGCCTCTTCAATTGTATATAGGAAACCATTAACTTCAACTTGTTTACCTGCTGAATTCTTTGAAGCAAGTAGTTTTAAATTTCTAAAAGGAAAACTTCTCTCTACCAATTTTTCGATAATCTTTTGACCAACTGCTCCTGTTGCTCCCACTATTGCTACTGTATAACCTTCTGACATGAATAGCTCTCCTCTCAAATCAAAACATAATGGCGATATTGTATCATATTATACATGATAATACATCATCTTTAATATTTATAATGAATGGCCAATAAGTATTGGCTGTAATTGCCGAGATTGAATGGCATGTTCTACTGTTGGGATTATTTTTGTAAAGTCCGCTATTAATGAATTTGGTTTTTTATGAGGATTATCTTGACCAAAGGGGATAAAATAAATATTTTTGGTGGAAAGGAGCTTCATAATATTCATTCCATTTAAACCAAGCGCATCGTTCGTTGAGATACCAAGTACGACTGGTTTTCCATTTCGCAAGGTTGCTTTAGCAGCCATTAATACAGGAGAATCTGTTTGCGCATTTGCAAGCTTGCTAATCGAATTTCCCGTCATCGGAGCGATAACCATGCAATCGAGTGGATTGGTCGGACCAAATGGTTCAGCTTCGACAATTTTTGAGACGACTTTGCTGCCACTTGCCGTTTCAATTTTTTCAATCCATTCTTCCCCTGTTCCAAATCGAGTTGCTGCCGTTAATACAGAGTACGTAATAATTGGAACGACGGTTGCACCGATATCTGTAAACTGTCTTATCATTGGAATTACTTCCTCATAGGTACAATGAGAAGCGGTTATTCCAAGACCTATTCGAAGACCATTTAACACTATTTTTCCTCCTCCAGTAAAGCTAATTGATTTTGAACCGACCTAGCTATTATATAGCCGGCATCTTGGGGGAAATACATCCCCGGCAAGCTAGTAGGGTTCACATAATTAGCTGCAGTTTCCTCACTATTTAAAAGGCAACCCGGTTTAGAAGCCAGATCGTATACTTTAGTGAAATGCAAAGCTTTTGTATTTTCTAGCCATTTAAAAGGTATGGTATTTATTAAATAAGCTTTTTGTTCTTTTTGCTTCTGTATTAAATTTTCTAACGCTTCTATTTGATACCCATAACTTTTTGCTTCAAATAGCTGATTTTCGGATCGTACAGAAATAATCACTTTCGCTCCTAGGTGATGTAGCGCAAATGCTAGTCTTTTACCAACTCTTCCATACCCAGTGATGATAAATTGTTTATTATACAATGACTGTTTTTCATTCAAATAAAAGTAGTTAATAAAGCCTTCAGCAGTTAAATTTGCATTATCCCATATCCACTGTTCATCTTCTAAATAATTAAATACCTTTCGTTTCTGAGTTTCATATTCCTGTTCTAATTCTTTGAATTTCTTTCCAACAAAAAGAATTTCACATATTTTTGGTAAATTTAATGGACATTTCATTTCCATTTCTTGAATTGGAAAAAACACTATTTGCGGCTGAAATTGATGAATTTTTTTTACTAATTTATCATCCCATACCATTGTTGAAAATAACTTAACTTCGAGACTACTGGACAATTCTTCCTGCAAGTACCGTAATCTATCATCCGTTCCGATGATGACACATTTTTTATTCATGAGTATCCACTATCGTCATTAAAAGAATCCGTTTCATTGAACAAAATACGGTCTTTCCCTATAAGAATAATCTCTTTCCAAGAAATAAATTCTTTTTTCTTGTTTGCTTTATTCGCTTGAAAAAAAGAAGCTGTCTTCAGGGATACTTCAAACCCTTCAATTTTTCCAGTAGCTGGATCAAAAAGCAACTCGGTATTTGCGAGTTTTCCGTATCTTGCACCATCTTTTACTTGAATAAGCTCTTTTTCAGCAAGTTCCGAAAGTAACAACCTTTCCCCTCCCCTATCTATATTTCTACTTATGTATATGCCTTTTAGCCAAACAAAGTGAATAAGAAAAGCAGATTTGCTTTGGATAGAAACAATCACGCCTGTTGGTTTTCCGCATTACTACATTTTAGTGAAAAGGTTCATAGAATCCATTTGCATTTACACGTCGTCGTTTTACTTTGGTCACTTTAGAAATATCGCGCAGTATGCCTCCGCGCTTGCCGCACCTTGCATGAGCCAACTCGTGCTGCGCCCGAGTGGGTCACATCCTTCGGCTCATGCTGCCCGACTCGCCCCGGCAATAAGTATCCTCATTTTCTAATAAAATCCAATAAATGGATGAATGAGACATAACTGGTTTTGAACGCGACATACTACCAATTGAAAGCGATAAAACCTATTCCGAGCGCGACAAACATCTCTTAGTAAAGCCTTTACTTGGCATGAGAGGCGCAAATTAATGGTGCACTATTTCAACGTTGAGCACCTTCCTTAATATGGTAGGATAATATCGCTGATTAGCTAGCAAACTTCATTGGATTGGAGCGACAGGCGGTTACTAAGTCGCACTATTTCTAAAATATAATTTGTTGGTTAATTTTAGTTAACTCACATATGTCAGTGGGAATAATTAGCTAACCAACAGACGTGAGAAATAACAAAAAAAAGCCGAACTTTATTGATCGACTTTTTTGGGCTTAATGATGGAAATAGCTGGTTTGTACGAAAAAATTTCTTTTGCAAGTTCTACTACGGATTCTAGCGTCACTTCATCTATTGTCTCGCTTACTTCATCGAGCGAACGATGCTTTCCATAAAGCAACTCATTTTTACCATTTCTACTCATTCGTGCATTTGTACTTTCTAAACCTAAGAGTAAATTACCTTTTAGCTGTTCTTTTGAATTAGTAATTTCCACTTCTGTAACTCCATTTTCTACAATTGTACGTATAGAATCAAGTATAGAGGTTTTTAATTCAACTAATTGATTACTAGATGTTCCTCCATAAATTACTACTACTCCAGTATCTTCATAAGAAGAGTGGTACGAATAAATCGAATATGCTAGCCCTTTATCTTCACGTATTTCTTGGAAGAGCCTTGAAGACATACTTCCTCCCACAATATTATTCAATACAACTAAACTATAAATATTGTCTGCTTTCACACTTAAACCAGGATATGCTAAACAAATATGTGCTTGCTCTGTTTCTCGAAAATTTTCGGTATATATTGCTTTAATTGTAGGCGTTTCTATCGGAAAAATTGGTGATTTTGCTCTTTTGAATTTTCCAAATAACGACTCAATATATTCGATAAAGCCTTCTTGAATATTTCCGGCAACTGAAATAACAACATTTTCAGGAGTATAATGTTTTTCCATATAAGACAAGATTGTTTCTTTTGTAAAGCTATTTAGTGTATCTTCTGTTCCTAATATGGAAGACCCTAAAGGATCATTTTCATACATCTTTTGCCATAGATATTCATGAACAATATCGTCTGGTGTATCTTCCACCATATTTATTTCTTCTAAAACCACTTGTCTTTCCTTTTCAATTTCACTAGGATCAAAAAGTGAATTGAAAAACATATCTGCAAGAATTTCTACGGCATGCTCCGCATGATGATCCAAAACTTTTGCATAATAACATGTATTCTCTTTTGATGTGAAAGCGTTAATATTACCACCGATTCGATCAAATTCTTCCGCTATCTGCTTTGCTGACCTGGTAGTTGTTCCTTTAAAAAGCATATGTTCAATAAAATGCGTTAAACCATTTTCTTCTGGAAGTTCGTACCTAGAACCAGCTTGCACCCATATACCTACCGCTACTGAACGCACGTGCGGAATATGTTCCGATACAATACGAAGTCCATTATTACAAGTATTTTTCTTTATCAAATTAGCACCCCTAACTATTCTATTCATCCATTTAAAAAGGTTGCCGTAGAAGCTAGTCTACGGTCAACCTAGTTTTGTAAAAGTATACATTTTTCTACTCAGAAACTATGCAGCTCCCGATCCCTGGCTCGCAAACTTGTCGCGGCAGGGCATCCACTAGCACTATTCTTAATTATTGGTCTTTTTGTTCCGCACGCTCTTTTTCTTCTTTTATTACTACTTTACGAGATAAGTTTACACGGCCTTGGTTGTCGATTTCAATTACTTTAACTAAAAGCTCATCGCCAATTTTAAGGACATCTTCTACATTTTTCGTACGTTCTTCTTGAATTTCGGAAATATGCAGTAAGCCGTCTTTACCAGTGAATATTTCTACGAATGCTCCAAATTTTTCAATTCGTTTCACTTTACCAAGATAGTATTCACCAACTACAGCTACGCGAACAATGTTTTCAATAATTTCTTTTGCACGAGCAATCATCTCTTCATCTGCTGAAGCAATATAAATGGTACCATCTTGCTCAGTATCAATTTTCACGCCAGTTTCATCGATGATTTTATTAATTTGTTTTCCACCTGGTCCGATTACATCACGGATTTTATCAGGATTGATTTTAATAACTACAATTTTCGGAGCATATTTAGACAATTTCTCACGAGGTTCACCAATAGTTGTAAGCATGCTTTCTAAAATCTGCATACGACCAATTTTGGCTTGCTCAAGAGCTTCTTCTAAGATTGTTCTAGATAGGCCGTCAATTTTGATGTCCATTTGAAGTGCTGTGATCCCTTTAGATGTCCCAGCCACTTTAAAGTCCATATCTCCAAGATGATCTTCCATCCCTTGAATATCAGTTAATATTGTGTAATTTTCGCCTTTTTTAACAAGACCCATTGCAATACCAGCTACAGGTGCTTTTAATGGTACACCAGCATCCATCATTGCAAGTGTCGATGCACAAATACTTGCTTGAGAAGTAGAACCATTCGATTCTAGCACCTCTGCTACTAAACGAAGTGTATATGGGAAATCATTTTCATCTGGTATTACTGCTTCTAAAGCACGTTCTCCTAATGCACCATGTCCAATTTCACGTCTACCTGGAGCACGAATTGGTCCTGTTTCCCCTACGCTAAATTGTGGGAAGTTATAATGATGCATGAAACGTTTTGATTCTTCTAGACCAATACCATCAATAATTTGAACATCGCCAAGTGGTCCTAATGTACAAATACTTAATGCTTGAGTTTGTCCACGTGTAAATAATCCGGAACCATGCGTTCTAGGTAAAACACCAACTTCAGAAGAAAGAGGACGGATTTCAGCTACTCCACGACCATCTGGACGCACTTTGTCTTCTGTGATTAAACGGCGAACTTCATCTTTAACCATCGCATCTAAAATTTCACGAATTTGTTTTAGCGTTTCGTCTGTTGATTCTTTTTCTGTATACTTTTCTAATACTTCATTTTTAACTTTGCTAATTGCATCCTCACGTGCATGCTTTTCTTGCACTTGAATAGCTTGTACCAAGTTTACTTCACAAAGAATTTTTACTTCTTCTAAAAGCACTTTATCTAATTCAAAAAGAGCAATTTCTTTTTTCTCTTTCCCGATTTCAGCAACTACTTTTTCTTGGAATTCAATTAACTTAACAATTTCACTATGTCCGAACATAATAGCTTCTAACACGACTTCTTCAGAAACCTCTTTTGCTCCAGCTTCTACCATGTTAATAGCATCTTTAGTTCCTGCTACAGTAAGATCTAAAATACTTTGTTCCATTTGTTCTACAGTCGGATTAATGATGAAATCTTCTCCAATTAAACCAACTTGAACTCCTGCAATCGGTCCATCAAAAGGAATATCCGATACGCTAAGTGCCAACGAAGAACCTAACATAGCAGCCATCTCTGACGAACAGTTTTGGTCAACAGACATAACGATGGAAATTACTTGAACCTCATTACGGAAGCCATCAGGGAATAAAGGACGAATTGGACGGTCAATTAAACGACTAGTTAAAATTGCTCTTTCAGAAGGACGACCTTCACGTTTAATGAATCCACCTGGAATTTTACCAACAGCGTATAATTTTTCTTCGTAATTAACTGTTAATGGGAAAAAGTCTAGATTCTTCGGGTGCTTCGAAGCAGTCGCTACTGATAATACAGTAGTATCACCATATCTTACTAGAACTGCACCATTCGCTTGTTTTGCAAGTTGCCCAATTTCTACTTGCAACGGGCGGCCTGCCCATTCGTACGTAAATACTTTCTTTTCACTCATTTAATCTGGACTCCTCTCAACTTCAAAAATTCCTAATGTAAGGTATATAAAAGTTATATGTATCATAAGTAGTGTATCAAAAATACCGAAACTATGCGAAGTATTTTTACGCAAAAGAAAAAGCGGGACGAATCCCGCTTAATTCCATGAAATATTATCGACGTAAACCAAGTTTAGCGATTAGGTCACGGTAACGTTGTACTTCGTTTTCACGTAAGTATTTTAATAAGTTACGGCGACGTCCAACCATTTTGAATAGACCACGACGTGAATGGTGATCTTTCTTATGTGTACGTAAATGTTCGTTTAAAGAATTAATTTCTGCTGTAAGAACTGCGATTTGAATATCTGCAGATCCTGTATCGCTTTCATGAGTTCTGAACTCAGCGATTAGTTCGTTTTTACGTTCTTTTGTAATTGCCATTTTGTTTTCCTCCTAAATATTCTTATATCCCCTGCTCCTGAGCAATCGTTGGAGAATCGAAAAAGCCAAGGAAAGGTTTAGTACAATTTGTACTTTTAAAATATACCATATGAATGCATCAGAATCAACTCATTCGTTTATTTGGAAATAATTAACAGCTACTAGTTTATCTTTTCCAATTTGTTCTTTTAAAGCATCAATTCCATTAAACTTTTGCTCCGATCGTATACGGGAATACCAGTGAACTATTACTTCTTCACCGTATATAGATTGGTCAAAATCAATTATATGCACTTCAATGGAAAGCTTTTTATCTTCTGGGTTATTAAATGTTGGTTTATATCCAACATTACAAACACCTTCATACCAATTTTCTTGCACTTGTATTTTCACTGCATAGACGCCTGTCGAAGGTATAAATTGACCTTCCATCGGTTGTACATTTGCGGTTGGAAAATCTATCGTTCTACCTCTTTTATCTCCGTGAATAACTACCCCAGATAACATAAATGGGCGGCCTAAAAGTTCTTTCACTTGTTCCATATTTCCAGTTTTCAGTTCCTCTCTTATTCGAGTTGAACTTATTTTATCTCCTGTCAACATTTGTTTATCTACAACTGAAACGGTGTATTCTCCACCCGCTAACTGTTCCATTTCTTTCATAGTGCCTTTGCCAAATGCACCAAATGTAAAATCAAAGCCTGCTGTCACATGCTTCACATTCGCTTTTTTAATAAAAGAGTCAATAAATTGTACAGGTGTTAACTTTGCAAAATCAGAAGTAAAACGAACAACAAATAATGTATCGACATTTAGCCCTTTTAATACTTCTATTTTTTGTTCCATAGGTGTAATATAAAAGACTTGCTCTTTACTTTTACCAAGCACGAGTGATGGGTGAGGGTCAAAAGTCATTACGGCCGTTTTGATCTGAAGCTCTTTTCCTACAGTTAAAGCATCTTGAATGACCGCTTGATGGCCTCTATGTATGCCATCAAAAAAACCGATTGCTAAAGAATAAGCATCTTCGTTCTCATTTTCGAACAAATGATGTGGGTAAGATAAATGATGTACTTCCATGTTAATCTCCTTTTTCAGCTGAAAACATTTTTTCAGGTTTCATCATGCCACTTTTCGTTGGATGTTTTACATATACTGCTTTTGGAATTAAATCTTTTGTATAAATAATTTTTTCATTTTTTTCAAGTAATGAATGGGCAATTATTACTTGACCATTTGCAATACTTTTCTCGTTTTCTATTGTTATTTCTACGTTTGGCCAGCTTAGTAAAGCATGCTTTATAGGGAATATAGAGTCATTCAAAAGCCCACTTTCGTTTGCTAGATTTACTTCCTCAAGTGTTAAACATTGAGATTTCGTAAAGCTACCCGAAGCAGTACGTACTAAAGAAGACATATGCGCTGGATAACCAAGTAATTCACCGATTTGTACAGCAAGTGTTCTGATATATGTACCCTTACTACAGCTAATTTCAATAGAAAACGACACGTTTTTTCCAGAAAATTCTATAATTTCGTCCAATAAATCAAGTGAATAAATAGTTACTTTTCTGCTTGGACGTTCCACTATTTTTCCTTCTCTTGCGTATTCATATAATTTTTTTCCATTTACTTTTACTGCAGAAAACATTGGTGGAGTTTGAACGATTTCACCTGTTAATTCTTCTAAAACCTTTAATATCTGCTCTCGCGAAAAATGTTTATCCGTTTCATCTTTACTTACAACCTCGCCATCAGCATCTTCTGTCGTAGTTGATTTCCCTATGCTAACCGTTGCAATATAAGTTTTTCCTTCGTTCATAATATATTCAGATACTTTCGTAGCTTGGCCTAAGCAAATCGGTAAAACGCCTTCTACACTTGGATCTAGTGTACCTGTATGTCCTATTCGTTTCATTTTTAATATTTTGCGGAGTTTAAACACACAATCATGGGAGGTCATCCCTTTTTCTTTCCATAAAGGAAGTATGCCTTCGTACACGTTTTCACCTCATTTAACGATAATATATAACAAAGAAGTCTGCTTGTTGTAGTAAGCAGACTTCTCTTATTTTTTATTCTTCTGACGAGTTGTTAATCTGTCTTAACAAATTATCAATTCGATTTCCATATGCTGCCGATTCATCAAACTTAAATAGCAGTTCAGGCGTTATCCGAAGTCTAATTCGTTGTCCTATTTCAGAACGAATAAATCCTTTAGCTTTTTCTAGAGCTTTTAGTGTTTGACCACTTTTCGCTTCTCCACCAAGCACAGTTATATAAATAGTTGCTTGTTGAAGATCACCAGTGACTTCTACATCTGTCACAGTAACAAAGCCTATATTAGGATCCTTTAGTTTTCGGACAATAATCTCGCCTAACTCTTTTTTCATTTGTTCAGCAACACGGTTTGCGCGCATCGACATAATCGCTACACCTCATATTCTGTTTATAAATATTCTTTTCTAAATTCTATTCGTTCCCACTCAGGGTTAGAATCCAAATATCTGATGGCATGCATCAGTTCTCGTTCGGCTGCTACTTTATCTGAAGCAACAATAACGATGCCAATACATGTACGTTGCCATACATCTTGGTGATCTAGCTCCCCAATGGAAACATTGAATTTTTGTTTTGTTCGTGTGAGCATTCGTTGTAAAACTGCTCGCTTTTCTTTCAAGGAATGTGCAGTAGAAATGATATATTCACACTCTGCATACACAATCATTAACGTTTAATCTCTTCCATAACGAATGCTTCGATAATATCATTTTCTTTAATGTCATTAAAGTTTTTAATGGTAATACCACATTCATATCCTTTAGCTACTTCTTTTGCATCGTCTTTGAATCGTTTTAAAGTATCTAATTCACCTTCAAATATAACGATGGAATCGCGGATAATACGAACACCACTATCTCTAGAAATTTTACCTTCCGTCACATAAGAACCGGCAATCGTACCAACTTTCGTTACTTTGAAAGTTTCGCGAACTTCCGCTTGACCAATGATTTTTTCTTGGAATTCTGGGTCTAGTAATCCTTTCATCGCAAATTCGATTTCTTCGATTACTTTGTAAATAACTCGGTGTAAGCGGATATCTACACCCTCAGCATCTGCAGCGCGTTTCGCATTTACATCAGGACGAACATTAAAACCGATTACAATAGCGTTAGAAGCAGCTGCAAGACTGATATCTGATTCAGTAATTGCCCCTGCACCAGTGTGAATGATTCGTACATTTACACCTTCTACTTCTATTTTCATCAAGGAAGCAGCCATTGCCTCTACTGTACCTTGAACATCTGCTTTAACGATTAAGTTTAATTCTTTCATTTCCCCTTGCTTCATTTGATCAAATAAATTATCTAATGTCACACGAGTTTTTTCAGAACGTTGGTTAACTTGTGCTTGTGATGCTCTATTTTCACCAACTTGACGTGCTGTTTTTTCATCTTCAAAAACCACAAAACGATCTCCTGCTTGTGGCACTTCACTTAAACCTGTAATTTCAACAGGAGTAGAAGGACCCGCTTCTTTCACTCGACGACCAAGATCATTTACCATTGCGCGAACTCGCCCAAATGCATGACCTACTACGATTGGATCACCAACTCGTAAAGTACCATCTTGAACTAATAATGTAGCAACTGAACCTCTACCTTTGTCTAACTGAGCCTCAATTACTGACCCTAATGCAAGACGTTTTGGATTTGCTTTTAATTCTGCAACTTCGGAAACTAGTAAGACCATTTCAATAAGGTTATCGATTCCGTCCCCAGTTAAAGCCGAGATTTGCACAAAAATTGTTTCCCCGCCCCATGCTTCCGATACTAATCCGTGTTCTGTTAGTTCTTGCATGACACGATCAGGATTGGCTGATGGTTTATCCATTTTATTTACAGCAACAATAATTGGTACTTCTGCCGCTTTTGCATGGTTAATGGCTTCTACAGTTTGTGGCATAACACCATCGTCAGCTGCAACCACTAGTATTGTAATGTCTGTAATTTTTGCTCCACGAGCACGCATTGTTGTAAAAGCAGCGTGTCCAGGAGTATCAAGAAATGTAATTTTTTTCCCGCTACTAACTATTTGGTATGCACCAATGTGTTGTGTAATACCACCAGCTTCACCTGCAGTAACTTTTGTATTTCGAATAGAGTCAAGTAAAGTCGTTTTACCATGATCAACGTGTCCCATAATTGTAACTACAGGTGGACGTTCTTGTTTATTTGCTTCATCTTCTTCTGTTGTTTCGATTTCGAAATGAGCTTCTAAATCAGTAATATCAATTTTAATTTCTTCTTCTACTTCTACTCCATAGTCTGCACAAATTAATTCAATTGCATCCTTGTCAAGAACCTGGTTAATTGTTGCCATAGCTCCAAGTAAAAACAATTTTTTAATAATTTCAGATGGCTCACGACCAAGTTTTTTCGCAAGTTCTGTTACCGTTAATGACTCAGTGAATGTAATTTTTGCTGGAAGCTCTCTTTCTTTTCTTGGTACTGGTGGTTGAACAGGTGTAGTTGGACCTTTTCTTCTTTTTTGGAATTTTTGTCCCGGTCTTTGTTGTCCACCTGGTCTATTTTGTCCGCCTGGACGGCTATTTCCAGCTGGTTTATTATTAGTAAATGTTTTACCTTGGCTATTAGTATTAGTACCTTGAGCTGCTGGTCTTGATTGGCCTTGACCTTGGCTTGCTGGTCTTGATTGGCCTTGTCCTTGACTTGCTGGTCTTGATTGTCCTTGTCCTTGACTTGCTGGTCTTGATTGGCCTTGTCCTTGACTTGCTGGTCTTGATTGGCCTTGACCTTGGTTTGCTGGTCTTGATTGGCCTTGACCTTGGCTTGCTGGTCTTGATTGGCCTTGACCTTGGCTTGCTGGTCTTGATTGGCCTTGACCTTGGCCTGCTGGTCTCGACTGACCTTGGTTAGCTGGTCTTGATTGGCCTTGACTAGTTGGTCTCGACTGACCTTGGTTTCCATTGTTGTTTGCAGGACGATTTGTTTGCGTATTCTGTCCAGTTGGTTTTGATTGTGTTGATGCTTGAGGTTTAACCTGATTTGATTTTTTATAAACGCTGTCTAATTTTTGAACTGCGTCCCCTTCAAGCATTGACATGTGGTTAGCCACTTGAATATTAAGCTTCCCTAACTGATCAATAACTTCTTTACTTGATTTTTCTATTTGTTTTGCGTACTCATGAACTCTGATTTTAGTCATTAGCTCACCCCCGGTTAAATTCGTTGAGAAGGCCGGACAGTTTTTTTGCGAAACCGTCATCCATAATGGCTATTGCCACTCTGGCCTCTTTTCCCGTCGCATGTCCGAGATCGTGCCGGTCTCCAAAGACATGCAGCTCAACGTTAAAAGATGCACATTTATCATTAATTTTTTTAGCTGTATTTTTAGAAGCGTCTGATGATAGTAAAACTAACTTCGCTTTTTGGCTTCTAATTTCTTTTACTACCAGTTCTTCCCCAGAAATTGTTTTTCTTGCTCTAGTTGCAAGTCCTAGTAGCTGCGTTATTTGTTGTTCAATTGTCATTTTAGTTTTTCTCTTTCGATTATGACGATTAACTCATCATATATTTCATGTGGAATCGTTGCTTCTAAATGGTTCCCTAAGGAGTTTTTCTTTTTTGCTTTATCAACCGCATTTAACGTTTTCGAAACGTATGCTCCTCTACCCGGCTTTTTTCCAGTCAAGTCTACGGAGACTTCGCCTTCTTTCGATCGAACAATGCGAATCATCTCTTTCTTAGGGAACATTTCTCCCGTAGCAACGCATTTACGCAATGGAATTTTCTTTTGAATAGCCATCCAAACTCACCATCCTTGCTTACTCTTCGTCTTTGTAAAAGTCGAAATCATCCATTTCATCTTCAGCGCTTACCAAAAGAACTTTAGGAGAATTTTCATTAGGATAAATCCCTAATTCTCTAGCATCTGTTTCACTCTTTATATCAATTTTCCATCCAGTTAATTTAGCAGCAAGACGAGCATTTTGACCTCTTTTACCGATAGCTAATGAAAGTTGATAATCTGGAACAACTACTGTTGTAGATTTCTCATCTTCGTTTACTTGCACATCTAACACTTTAGAAGGGCTTAATGCATTTGCAACGAAAACGACTGGATCTTCAGACCATTCTACTATATCAATTTTTTCCCCGTTTAATTCATTCACTATTGTTTGGACCCTTGCTCCTTTTGCTCCTACACACGAACCAACTGGATCTATTTCTTCTTTATGTGCAAACACAGAAATTTTAGAGCGATCTCCTGCTTCTCGAGCAATTGATTTTATTTCAACGATTCCTTCGAATATTTCTGGAACCTCCATTTCAAACAATCGACGAAGTAACCCTGGATGCGTTCTAGATACAAAAACTTGAGGCCCACGAGTAGTTCGTTCTACTTTCGTAATATATACTTTTATACGATCATGAGGACGATAAGTTTCTGTTTGAATCTGTTCATTTACAGGTAAAACTGCTTCTACTTTACCTAAGCCAACGTAAATATTCCTTGCATCTAAACGCTCCACAATTCCGTTTACAATGTCGTCTTCGCGGTCAACGTATTCCTCATATATAAGACCACGTTCCGCTTCACGTACTCTTTGTGTCACAACTTGTTTAGCAGTTTGCGCTGCAATACGGCCGAAGTTACGTGGAGTTACTTCTTCCTCCACAACATCTCCGATAACATAATGTGGATTAATGATGTTTGCATCCTCTAATGAGATTTGCAAACGTTCATCTGTTACTTCTTCCACTACATCTTTTCTTGAATAAACAAGCATTGTACCTGTAGCTAGATTGATATCTACACGAACATTTTGAGCCTGGTTAAAGTTTCTTTTATATGCTGTCACTAATGCAGCTTCGATTGCTTCTATTAATACATTTCTAGAAATCCCTTTTTGTTTTTCAAGCGCAGTAAGCGCATCTAAAAAATCACTACTCATAGATATCACTCCTTAATATACATTATGCAGAGAAATCAATCGCTAAACGAGCAAGCGCAATTTTCTCTTTATCAATTTGAATTTTAATTCTTCTAGTTTTCACACGTACTTCTATTAAAGCACCTTCTTCTGCTGAATAAGAAAGTAATGTTCCTTCAAATTCTTTGGCACCATTTACAGGTTCATACGTTTTAATATATACATGTTTCCCGATTGCTTGTAGAAAGTCTGCATCTTTTTTCAATGGACGTTCAGCGCCTGGAGAGGAAACTTCTAAGAAATAGTTCTCCGTGATTGGATCAACTTCATCTAATTTTTCACTTAGTTTTTCACTAACTTGAGCACATTGCTCAATATCTATACCACCTGTTGATGTATCAATATAGATTCTCAAAAACCAATCGCGACCTTCTTTTACGTATTCAATATCTACAAGCTCTAAATTCAACTCTTGTAAAATCGGCGTTACAAGCTCTTCAATTTTACTAGTGATATTAGTCATACAAGCCTCCTACTCAATAATGATTTTCTATAAATGTAGATTACTTCTACGAGTGTAATTTTTATAATTCCTATATAACAACAGAAAAGAGCGGGAAATCCCACTCTTTCGTCACAGAACTATGAAACATTGGTAGTTTTATATTACCATACGATTGAATTTCTTGCAAATAAATAAGAAACACAGATGATTTTATACGCACACCCCAAATGAAAATCTTTTCTCGTATTTTGCTATGGCTTGTTCTATTTTTAGAAGGAAAACGCAAGCTATCTTTAAGTGCATCTGATCCTTACCTATTCCAGAGTACTTTGGACGAAACAGTGGCTACACTATTACCGAAGGAACTTGGAGTAATCTAGTGGCGGATGTTTGTCCGTTACCCTCTTGAATTATGTAAAGACAAGGTGAGTAAGGTTTGGTTAATGAGAGATTAGATACTTTCCAATTATTTTAAAAGCGGACGAAGATGCAATTTCATCCGCTCAGCGCTTCTTTATAAATGGATGCTAACTATTTTTCTCTAGTACCACCTAATCTAATCATGCTCCAACTGATTAATTTGTATTGTGGACTGTACAAGTAAAGACTATCTAGATCAAGCACTTGTATGATTTAAAGCACAACTTTTATTCACTAACCAGAGTCACTCTACATCTAGAACTTACCTTGCAGCTTTATTCATTTACAAAAATAACCTGACTTCCGATTTTACCGGAATTATGCTAAAACAATGAAAGTTGATTGGCATCTGGAAGGCCTTCTAGACAGCCCATTTGATCCATATATTCAATTATCGTTTTCGACACTTTTCCTCTTTGTTGCAAGTCCTCTTTCGATAGAAACTCTCCGTCTAGTCTGGCTTTGACAATTTGAAAAGCTACGTTTGTACCTAACCCCGGGATTGCATTAAAAGGGGGAATTAACGTATTTCCTTCGATTATAAATTCACTAGCATTTGATTTGTATAAATCGACTTTTTGCATTCTAATACCACGTTCTGACATCTCAAGACCAATTTCTAATACTGTAGCTAAACTCTTTTCTTTTGGTAAGGCATCTAGACCTTTTGCATTAATTTCCTCCAATTTTGCACGAATCGTTTGAGAACCATTAATCATGGAAATTAAATCAAAGTCGGATGCTCGCACGGTTAAATATGCTGCATAGTATAGAATTGGAAAATGCACCTTGAAATATGCAATACGAACCGCCATTAATACATAAGCAGCCGCATGGGCTTTTGGAAACATGTATTTGATCTTTTTACAGGATTCTATATACCAATTTGGTACTCCTTCTTTTTTCATTTCCGCCTCAAACTCTGGCGTTAATCCTTTTCCTTTTCGAACAGATTCCATAATCTTGAATGCTAACGAAGGGTCAAGACCTTGATAAATTAAATAAACCATAATATCATCACGACAACCAATAACATCCGACAACTGACATGTCCCATTTTGGATAAGTTCTTGTGCATTTCCAAGCCATACATCTGTTCCATGGGAAAGGCCAGAAATTTGAACAAGTTCCATAAATGTAGAAGGTTTTGTTTCTTCTAACATTTGACGTACAAAACGAGTACCAAACTCAGGTATTCCGAATGTACCTGTTTTACAATCAATTTGTTCTTCGGTAACTCCTAGAGATTCAGTTCCACTAAAGATTTTCATCACTTCTGGATCATCGGTAGGAATTGTTTTAGGGTCAATTCCCGATAAATCTTGAAGCATTCGAATAACAGTCGGGTCATCATGCCCTAGAATGTCAAGTTTCAACAAATTATCATGAATCGAATGGAAATCAAAATGGGTTGTTTTCCATTCAGAATCTTGCGCATCTGCTGGGAATTGTATTGGCGTAAAATCGAAAATATCCATATAATCAGGAACAACTATGATACCGCCGGGATGTTGTCCAGTTGTCCTTTTAACTCCAGTACATCCTTGCACTAACCGATCAATTTCTGCTCCGCGTGGTGTTAAATTATTATCATTCGTATAACCTCTAACATAACCATATGCAGTTTTTTCTGCTACCGTTCCAATTGTTCCTGCTCGAAATACATAATCTTCTCCAAAAAGCTCTTTTGTATAATTATGTGCAGTTGGTTGATACTCACCACTAAAGTTCAAATCAATGTCCGGTACTTTATCCCCCTTAAATCCAAGGAAAGTTTCAAAAGGGATATCCTGTCCGTCTTTTACATAGGGAGTATCACATTTGACACAGTCTTTATTTGGCAAGTCAAACCCAGATCCTACAGAACCATCTAGAAAAAACTCAGAGTGCTTACAATTTGGGCATACATAATGTGGAGGCAGTGGATTAACTTCCGTAATCTCTGTTAACGTTGCGACCAATGAAGAACCAACTGAGCCCCTTGACCCAACTAAATAACCATCATCTAGTGATTTTTTTACTAGCTTATGGGAAATCAAGTAAATAACAGCAAATCCGTGTCCAATAATAGATGCTAATTCTTTTTCAATACGCGCCTCCACAATTTCTGGAAGCTCTTCTCCATATATTTCTTTACCTTTTGCGTAAGTTAACGAACGGACTTCATCGTCCGCACCTTCAATTTTAGGCGTATATAAATCATCTTTAATAGGTTTTATATCCTGAATGGAATCTGCAATTTTTTGAGGATTGGTCACAACTATTTCTTTCGCTAATTCCTCGCCTAAGAATGAGAAAGCATCTAACATTTCGTTTGTTGTTCGGAAATGTACTTTAGGTAACTCATGTCGATTCAGTGGATTTGCACCACCTTGAGAATTCACTAAAATTTTTCTAAAAATCGCATCATTTTCATGTAAGTAATGAACATTTCCTGTTGCCACTACAGGTAGGTTTAGTTTTTTTCCTACTTTAATCATCTTTCGAATTATATCTTCTAGATTCCATTCATCCCTTACAAGTTCCATTTCAATTAAGTGAGAATAAACTTCTTTAGGCTGAATTTCTAAGTAATCATAAAACTTTGCAATCTCTTCTACTTGTTCAAGCGGTTTTTGCATTAAACCTTCAAATACTTCCCCTTTATCACAAGCAGAACCAATAATTAAACCTGCACGATGTTTTTGTAAGGTAGATCGTGTAATTCTGGGTACTCTGTAAAAAGTAGAAATATGTGAAAGCGACACTAATTTAAATAAGTTTTTCAATCCCTCTTCATTGACCGCTAAAATAGTACAGTGTGAGGGTCTTGCCCTTTTGTATGAATCACCTTGCCCAATATGTTTATTAAAATCATCGTGGAACTGGATATTTTTTTCCTCCGATTCCTTCAATAGATGCATTAATAAATATCCTGTTGCTTCACAGTCAAAGATTGCTCTGTGCGCTTGTGTTAACTCAATATTAAACTTTTTACATAGAGAACCAAGACGATGTGTTTTTAACTCTGGATGTAGAAATCTTGCAAGCTCTAATGTGTCAATTACCGAGTGTGTAAAATGGTCAATGCCACATCTTCGATATCCTTCATATAAAAAGCCCATATCAAAAGAAGCATTATGCGCAACGATGATGCCATCTCCTATAAAGTCATAAAAATCTTTTATGACTTCTTCTATTTCAGGAGCATTGCGAACCATTTCATCTGTAATACCAGTAAGTTCAATTGTTGTAGCAGATAATGCATGGTGAGGATTTACAAACCGCTCGAACTTTTCAATAATGTTTCCGTTGTACATTTTTACCGCAGCAAGCTCAATAATTTTGTCATAAGTTGCAGACAAACCCGTTGTTTCTACGTCGAACACCACAAAAGTAGCATCTTCTAGTAATATACGTTGTTCATCATAAGCAATCGGGACTCCATCATGAACGAGATTTGCTTCTAATCCATATAAAATCTTTATCCCATTCTTTTTCCCAGCTGCGTATGCTTCGGGAAATGATTGAACATTTGCGTGGTCTGTAATAGCTATTGCTTTATGTCCCCATTTAGCTGCTTGTGCAACAAGTGCAGAAACTGATGATACGGCATCCATCTGACTCATTGGTGAGTGCAAATGCAATTCAACTCGTTTTTCCTTTGCTGTATCTAGTCGGACCGCTGGATTTATCTCGGACATATCTTGCGCCATTATGATTAAATCACGCACAAACGTATCATTTTGAACAGAGCCTCGAACCTTGATCCACATTCCTTTTTTCAATCGTCCCATCATCTGTGCATCTTCTTTATCACGCGAGAACATTTTAACAAGTATAGAATCTGTGTAATCAGTCACTTTTGCCGTCAATAGAGATCTGCCACTTCGTAATTCTTTTACTTCCACATCGAATACAAACCCTTCGATGGTCACTCTACGCTCTTCATCTTGTATTTGGCGAATTTCTAAAATAGGCTCTTCTTTCTTAAGCGGGATACCTAGTTGGAATGGACCTTCTGCCTCTCCTTCTGATCCATTTTCCTGTCGATTTTGTTCTCTCTTCTGTAAATCATCTAATGCTTTTTTCCCTAATTCTTCCTCTTCTAATTTGCGTTGTTCTAAAAAAGCGAGTTGTGCTTCTGCAAGTGCTTGTGTATCTTCCACTAAGCGAAAATCGAAAGCCATTTTTGGGAATCCAAAATTTACGTAAGTATCTCCTAGTAGCTCCACATATTTCTTTTTAAATGTTCGCAGTTCCAGTTCCTGTCCACACGTAAGTTGGATTGTTTGCCCATTCCATTCTGGTTGTTGTTGAAGCAAACGATCTTTAAGGGGGGGGGCCATGTCGCTTAATTCTTTCATTACCGGAAGCCAATATTCTTTAATTTGTTCTTCGGATATTGTGGAGGTTTCACTATCTATTGTTAAAAGTACGCTCGCAATGCCTGTAAATTTCTCCTCTAGCCGTTGTCTTAATATTGTATAAACATTAATCGGAAGAATCGCCGAACACCTAATGTGAAAATGCCATTGTCTCCCCTTTTTATGTACCGTAAACCGCGTGATGGAAGCATTTTCGAAATGTTTCACAAAGGAATCATCGATTAAATCGAGTTGTTGCAATAATATATGCATTCTTGTTTTGCCATCTTGCATTATAATAAGTCTCTCCCTTTAAACGACTGTTGATTATTATATTTTTTCCAACTAATACATTTAGGTGGATGTACGATTATTTTTCTGTCTTACTTTTTATATAATGCGTCTTAGTGACCGCCAGGATTTCCGCTCTAGGTGGACGCTTTCCGAGGGGGGAGCGATGAGCCAGCACCGTCGCATGTGCGCCGTTTGTGCTTTCTCATCTGTCTCCCTCATCCCTTCGGAGTCGCCACCTGCCGTTGCAATCCAGCATATTCACTAACTATTCAGTGTTACTATTCACTTATTAAACTTAACTATATTATCTAAAATAAAATCCAATAAATGGTTGGACGAGTCAAATCACGGGGAGAATGCCACTACTTTCTCTTAATAAAGCCTTAACTTTGCATTAAATTATATGTCTCCATTGAAAATATTCCGTATGTTGCGCATTATATATTGGGTGATAATATCCGGATTAGTAGAGTGGATAACTTTGCGCAATACTACTGAATAGTTAATATGTTTCTTCTGGATTGGAGCGAAAGGGCGGCGACTCCTACCGGAGGCCAACAGGATGTTGGTCACGAAGGTGTTGCCACACGATGTGGCGCTTCTAGCCTTCGACCCTCTGTGGGCAAATGAGACTTCACAACGTACGCGTAGCGGCGGTGAAGGCTCATCGCTCACCCGGCGGAAAGCGTCCGCCATGCAGCGGAAATCCCAGCGATCACTAAGACGCACTATTTCTAATAAGCGAACTGAAACATAAAACTGTATGCTAGTCTCACCTTTCATTAAATAGAAGAAATTGGATAATCAACAAACTTGCTCCCCTTACTACGTATAACAGAAAAAGAAAGGAAAGTTCAGCATATCGAACTTTCCCTTCTTGTAGTTTTTTCTCTAAAAGAAAAACCTTTGTATATCGTTCCAGGTTACTACAACCATTAATACCATCAAGAGCATGATACCAACAAAATGCACCATACCTTCTTTTTGCTTATCGACCGGCTTTCCTCGAACTGCTTCAAACAAGAAAAATAAAAGACGACCACCATCTAGTGCTGGTAGTGGTAAAAGATTCATAATCCCTAAGTTAATACTTAAAATAGCTGCCCAATGCATTAAATTAAATACACCATATTGCGCAACTTCTTCTGTTGCTTTATAAATGCCTACTGGTCCTGATAAATCATCAATTGAAAATTTACCAGTGATTAATGAACCTAATAATGTAAATATTCGCTTAGTCCAATCATATGTTTGCTCTGCACCAAAAGCTACAGCCTTAATCGGATTCTTTTCTAACGGACTTACATATTGAACACCAATTTGCCCTAGTTTTTCTTTTCCAGAAGTTACTTCTTTAGGAATCATCGAAAATTCTAAAGTTTCTCCTTTACGATCAACCGTAAAGCCCATTTTTTGATTAGGGCTAACTTTTACTTCTTCAGACAATTCATCCCAAGTTGAAATAGGGCTTCCATTAATTTTGGTTACCAAGTCGCCATCTTTCATTCCTGCTTGTGCAGCAGGTCCATCTGCTACTACTGTCGTAATGACTGGTTCATAAGTAGGAACTCCTTGTAGTAAACCTAATATTAAAAAGATGAAAAATGCTAAAATAAAGTTAAAAAGTGGACCTGCAAATATAGCCATCGATCTTTGACCAACCGTTTTAGACCCAAATTGACGATCATATGGTGCGATAAAAGTCTCATTGCCATTTTCATTTATTCTCGCGTTTCTCGCTATTTTATACCGAACGAAACTTTCCTCTTCATCGTACCCTTCGATGAACATTTCGTTTGTTAAATCAGCTTTCTCTACTTCTAAGAAAAGCATGTCTGGGAATTGCTTATTTTGATTTAAAGCAATTAAATCTATTTCATTGTCATTATTTACATGTATACCTAAACGAAACCCTGGTTGAAGTTCAACGGAGTCCATATCTTCTCCAGCCATTCGTACATATCCACCTATTGGTAATAATCGAATTGTATATAGTGTTTCTCCTTTTGTCATTCCAAAAATTTTTGGGCCCATCCCAATTGCGAACTCTCGTACCATAATTCCAGCTTTTTTCGCAAAGATAAAATGCCCTAGTTCATGAAAAAAAACAATGCTACCAAAAATTATTATAAACGCAATGGCCGTCTCCATCATACCCCACCTTTATTATCAATTTCGTCACCCAGTAATTGCTTCCGCTTCTCTTTGTTCAGCTCCGCAGAAAACATTTGCTTCCGCAGTTACTTGTCTCACTATACCAATTGCTGATTAAGCTAAGATTGTACGTCCTATATTATTTTCTCATTTTATCATATTTTGAACATTTTTTCTTGTTTCAGCATCTACATGTAATATCGTTTCTAAATTTGGTCTTGCAATGTTGATATGTTCATTCATAGCACGCTCTATCAATTCATCAATTGTTAAAAAAGCAATTTTCTCTTGTAAAAATAGAGCTACCGCTGCTTCATTCGCTGCATTTAATACCGTAGTCATCGTTCCGCCAGCTCTTCCCGCATCTATTGCAAGCTTTAAAGCATGATATCTCTTATAGTCTATTTCTTCAAAATGCAGCTTTCCAATTTCCGCTAAATTTAATCTTTTCGCGTTTGAACGTTCAAAACGGTCCGGATACGACAGTGCATATTGAATTGGAACTCGCATATCAGGCGTACCTAATTGTGCAATTATGCTTGTATCATTAAACTCTACCATGGAGTGAATGATACTTTCTCTATGTAATAAAACCTCTATATCATCATAAGAAGTATTAAATAATATATGAGCCTCTATTACTTCTAGGCCTTTATTCATCATTGTGGCACTATCAATTGTTATTTTGGCACCCATAGACCAGTTAGGATGATTTAATGCATCTTTTACGGCAACGTTCTTTAGCTCTTCTCTTGTATAGTCTCGGAAGCTTCCACCTGATGCAGTGATTATTAACTTTGAGATTTGGGATCTTTGTTCCCCATTCATTGCTTGGAAAAGTGCAGAATGCTCACTATCTACTGGTAAAATCGGAACATTATTTTCTTTAGCTGCTTGCATAACGAGATGCCCAGCTGTGACCAGTGTCTCTTTATTTGCTATAGCAATTGTTATCCCTTTTTTAATTGCCTCTAATGTTGGTTTTAATCCAACACTTCCAAGTACAGCATTCACAAGTACATCTGCATTCGTATTTGCTGCTACTTGAACTAGTCCTTCATCTCCAAAAACAACTTGTAATTTTGGAAATTCCGTTTGTAATTGGAGAGCATCTTCCTCAAGCGCTACCGAAACTACCTCTACCGGAAAGTCTTTTAAAATCGCTCTAGTTTGATTTATATTTCTTCCTGCAGAAAAAGAAACTAGTTGGAACTTATTTGGATGTTCTTTAATGATATCCAAAGTTTGTAGCCCAATAGAACCTGTCGCTCCTAATAAACTTATTCTTTTTGTCATAATTTAATGTCTTCTCCTTATACAAAATGTAAAAAGTGCAATAGCGGAATGACAAAAAGCAAACTGTCAAAGCGGTCTAATATCCCACCGTGTCCTGGCAATATTTTACCAGAGTCTTTTACATCGTAATGTCTTTTTATGGCTGATTCCACTAAGTCACCTAACTGACCAAAAATGGAAGCAGCAATTGTTATCCCTATTAATATTAAATAGGATGAACTAAAAGGCGTAATCCACTGAAGTATACATGCAGCAATTATTGCTCCAACAATTCCCCCTACAAATCCTTCGATCGTTTTGTTAGGAGATATTTCTGGCCATAGTTTTCGTTTCCCAAACTTTCTACCAGTAAAATATGCACTTGAATCTGTTGTCCATACGACAACTAATGCGAATATAACATAAGTTAATCCAATCTCTCTAGTTTCCATGAAATAGTAAAAGCCAATTCCAACATATAAAGTGGCCATTATAGCAAATGCAGCATCATCAAATGTAAATTGATTTTTAACAAAAACGGAATAAATTAGTAATAGAAAAACTGCCACAAACAGCCACTCTGTTTTTGTATGTCCAGTTATTTGCGATAGATCAACTGCAATTGAATTAGGAATTAATAAAACGAATAAAAGCAAGATAGATATTAGTCCAGCAATGGAGTATAGTTTAATGCCTTTCATACGCAAAAGCTCAAATAACCCAATAGCTGCCATGAAGTAGATCAATATGTTAAAAATTGATCCACCTAAAATTACAATAGGAACAAAGAACGTAGCTGCAATTGCTCCAGTAATAATACGTTGTTTCAATTAATTTCCTCCCCCTTTAGACCGCCGTACCTTCTAATTCTTGTTTGAAAGCTTTCAATTGCCTCAAGTAAACAAGATTCATCAAAATCTGGCCATAAAGTATCTGTAAACCATAATTCCGTATACGCAAGCTGCCAAAGCATGAAGTTACTTAAACGCACTTCTCCACTTGTCCGAATTAGTAAATCTGGTTCAGATAAATCTTTTGTCATTAAATAACTATCTAGAAGTTTTTCAGAGATACTATCAGCCGTAATTTTCCCTTCCTGTACTTCATTTGCTATTTTCTGCACTGCTTGAACAATTTCGTCTCTGCTACCGTAATTTAATGCAAAGTTTAATAGGAGGCCGTCATTATTCGCCGTTTGATTCATCGCATTTGTAACCGCTCTTTTCGTATGCTCCGGTAATGATTCAATATTCCCCATCATGTTCACTCGTACATTTTGCTCTATTAACTCTGGTAAATAAGTTCCTAGAAACTCTTCTGGTAATCGCATTAGAAAATCGACTTCCAATTTCGGCCTTTTCCAATTTTCTGTGGAAAAAGCATAGAGCGTGAGCGTTTTAATACCAAGTTCATTTGCAAAACGGGTAATTTTTTTCACTATTTTCATGCCTTCGTAGTGACCTGCAATACGTGGTAGGGTTCTTTTTTTTGCCCATCTTCCATTTCCATCCATAATAATAGCAATATGGTTAGGTAACTGTTCTTGCTGAGCCTTAGCTTTTCTGTCATTCAAATTTTTACTTATCGTTTGTTCATTCTTACGAATAAGTTTTTTTAGCATACTGAATCCCCCACTTTAAACCAACTCGGAACATATATATTCTATCATATCAAATTTCGCCTTATTTTTCTTCATTAATACCTAGAAAAGCGCAAGACTTTCATGATTAGTAAGATTGTTATAGAATACTTTAGTTTATCTCTTGAATGTAAAAAGACGTCCTACTAAAAGGACGCCTTTTGCAAACGAAAAGTTCAAAGTTAAACTTCCAGAATTTCTTTTTCTTTTTCTTTCGTAATTGCATCGATTTTTTCGATATTTGAATCAGTGAGCTTTTGAATCTCTTCTGTATATGCTCTCAAATCATCTTCCGTAATATCCCCGGATTTCTCTAATTTTTTCAGATCGTCATTGCCATCACGACGAACATTACGAATATTAATCTTTGCTTCTTCTGCTTCTTTTTTTACTTGTTTCACCAGTTCTTTACGTCGTTCTTCCGTTAGTGCAGGAATCGCAATACGAATTAGAGTACCATCATTTGTAGGTGTAATACCTAAATCCGATTTCATAATGGCTTTTTCAATGTCACCAAGAATTGTTTTATCATATGGTTGGATAGTTATTAATCGTGCTTCAGGAGTTGCAATTCCTGCCATTTGATTGATAGGAGTTGGTGCACCATAATAATCTACAGAAATTTTGTCAAGTAAAGCTGCACTAGCACGACCCGCACGGATTGTTGATAGTTCTCTACTATAAACTGAAATTGACTTAGCCATTTTATCTTTTGTTTGTTCAACTACTTGCTTCGGCATTATGAATTCCTCCTCACGACTGTACCAATAGTTTCTCCTAGAACAGCCTTTTTAATATTTCCCTTTTCCATAATTGAGAATACAACAAGTGCGATATCATTGTCCATACATAATGTAGATGCAGTTGAATCCATCACTTGTAAGCCTTGTTGGATCACTTCAATAAATGTAAGTACATCATATTTAACTGCTGTTTTATCCATTTTAGGATCAGCGGAATAAACACCATCTACATTATTTTTAGCCATAAGAATTACATCTGCTTCTATTTCAGCTGCTCTTAGTGCCGCTGTTGTATCTGTTGAGAAGTATGGATTTCCTGTTCCAGCCGCAAAAATTACTACTCGTTTTTTTTCTAGATGACGAATTGCTTTTCTACGTATGTATGGTTCTGCAACTTGGCGCATTTCAATAGAAGTTTGCACACGAGTTTCGATACCTGCTTTTTCTAGTGAATCCTGCAAAGCAAGTGAGTTCATCACTGTAGCCAGCATCCCCATATAATCAGCAGTCGCTCGGTCCATTCCCATTTCACTTCCTACTTTTCCTCGCCAAATATTACCGCCGCCTACTACTACTGCAACTTCGACTCCAAGCTCTACTACTTCCTTTACTTGTTCAGCCACAGATTTAATAATTTCCGGTGATAGCCCAAAACCTTGTTCTCCAGCTAACGCTTCGCCACTTAGTTTTAAAACGATTCTTTTGTATTGTGGTGTACTCATAGGTATCCTCCGTCTCTTTTCTTGAAAAAGAGGGAACACAAATTACGTGTTCCCAAGTTGGTCTCGATTATTTAATAAAATTATAAATTAGTAACTGCCCTGTTTTAAACGTTAGCTACTTGTCGCAGCTAAAAGGCGTCTTCCGCAGTATTAATTAGTTACCTTTAACTTGGCTCATTACTTCTTCAGCAAAGTTATCTTCACGTTTTTCAATACCTTCACCAACAGCATAACGAGTGAAAGATCTTAGATTACCACCAGTTGACTCAACAAAAACACGCACTTTTTGATCTGGGTTTTTAACGAAAGATTGGTCAAGTAAGCAAACATCTTCGAAATATTTCCCAAGACGACCTTCTACCATTTTTGCTACGATATTTTCAGGTTTCCCTTCATTTAACGCTTGCTCTGTTAGTATTTTGCGTTCATGTTCCACTTGTTCAGCAGATACCTCATCACGTGAAATAAAAGCAGGGTTTAATGCAGCAATATGCATTGCAACATCTTTCGCTGCGTTTGCATCAGTTGTTCCTTCTATCACCGTAAGAACCCCAATACGTCCGCCCATGTGTAAATAAGGACCAAATGTATCTGCATCTGTTTTTGTTTCTATTACAAAACGACGTAGTGTAATTTTTTCTCCAATTTTAGCAATTGCATTTGAAATTAAGTTTTCAACTGTAACACCTTCTTGGATAGTTGAAGCTAAAGCTTCTTCTACTGAAGCTGGTTCAGTTGCTACTAAATGTGTAGCTACTTGTTGAACTAATTGTTGGAACGCTTCGTTTTTTGAAACGAAGTCTGTTTCTGCATTCATTTCTAACAATACAGCTTTGTTCCCTTCAACTTGAATAAAAGTAGTACCTTCTGCAGCAATACGATCAGCTTTTTTAGCTGCAGAAGAAAGACCTTTTTCACGTAAAAAGTCGATTGCAGCTTCTAAATTACCGTCTGTTTCTACTAAAGCTTTTTTACAATCCATCATACCTGCGCCAGTTTTTTCACGCAATTCTTTTACCATTTGTGCTGTAACTGCCATTTAAAATTCCTCCTAGTACATATAAATTCATTGTCTCAAAAAAAGGTGATAAGAGGTTTGGCCGCTTATCACCTTTTACTTACATGTGTTTTACTCAGCAGCAACTTCAGCTGTAGTTACTTCTTCGTCTTCACCTTGTCTTGCTTCAAGTAATGCATCCGCCATCTTAGCAGTTAATAATTTTACTGCGCGAATTGCATCATCATTTGCAGGAATTACATAGTCGATTTCATCTGGATCACAGTTTGTATCAACAATTCCTACTAATGGAATGTTTAGTTTGCGAGCTTCCGCTACAGCAATACGCTCTTTACGTGGGTCAACTACAAACATTACATCCGGAATAGCTTTCATATCACGAATACCGCCTAAGAATTTCACAAGACGTTCATGTTGTTTTTTAAGTTGAACAACTTCTTTTTTAGGAAGAACATCAAAAGTTCCGTCTTCTTCCATTTTTTCAATCGCTTTTAGACGTGCTACACGTTTTTGAATAGTACCGAAGTTTGTTAGAGTACCACCTAACCAACGTTGGTTGATGTAGTAGTTACCAGAACGTTCTGCTTCGTCTTTAATAGCCTCTTGCGCTTGTTTTTTAGTACCAACGAATAGAACTTTCCCACCGTCTTGACCAACTTGACGCATGAAGTCATAAGCTTCTTCTAATTTTTTCACCGTTTTTTGAAGATCGATGATGTAGATACCGTTACGTTCAACAAAAATGAATTTTTTCATTTTTGGATTCCAACGGCGAGTTTGGTGACCAAAGTGTACACCAGCCTCAAGTAATTGTTTCATAGAGATTACTGACATGATTATTTCCTCCTGTTTTGGTTTAGTCTTCCGCATTCATCATTTTTCATTAGCTACTCTAAAAATAGAGCACCTGCTAAATTCATCCGAACTGCGTGTTTATTCATACCGTATTGTAATATACCATATAAATTTAATACTTTCAACTATTAATCCTTAAATTTTAAGAAAAGCTCTACTTCTGTCTTTCCAATTTGTAAAAGTTTTGCGATCTCATCTCTATTTTTTCCTTCTTCGCTATAAAAAAGAACTTTTTCTTTTATTGTAATAGGTATTTTTTTCTCTGTAGTTGCCGCAGTCTTTAAGTAACTATTCGCTGCAATTTGTTTGGATACAAATGTTTTTGGAAGTTCGAAAGTCAGAGCTTCTTTTTCTATCACTTCACGTGGAGAAGCTCCAGATGATTTCTCCGTACGGTTTAACTCTTCTAGAAGTCTAATATTTTCATCTTTCATCTCTGCAATATAAGCACCGAACGAATCATCTATTTCAGCTAAAACTTGTTCTTGCTTCTTTTCCATATCATTAAACTTATTTAACTTCGCATTTAATAAAGCAATCCAATAAAAACTAAATAATTGTAGTAAAAATAATATTACTAATATAATAGATGTCATAATTACCCCTACCCGCTAAAATCCACAAAGTTCCCTTTAAAAGGATGCTTTATCTCTTTCATTTCCTGTTCTTTTTTTTCCCGTTTTTTTCTTTCCTTTTCTTCATGCTCTTGTTCAGAATCATGTAAGTTCGCTTCAGCAGCATTATTTGCCTTGGTTACTGTTTCTCTATTTTTTTCTAGTTGTCTTGCAGAAGCTGCTTGGGCGTTTGATTGATTCACAGAGCTTTGTTGTTGTAGTTGTTCTGCTATTTTACCAGCATCGAATGTTTTTGGAATTGCAATTTGGAGTTCAACACCTTTTAAACTCATCTCATTAGTTCTCCCTTTTTAGACATTCATCATTTCACTTGCTAAAAGTTTACGCAACTTAAACAACGCTTTGGAGTGTATCTGCGATATCCTTGAGGTGGATAAGCCGAGCATTTCTCCAATTACGGTCAAAGTTAAATCTTCTGTATAAAAAAGACTTAATACAAGCTGTTCGTTCTCATTGAGCATATTAATTTGTTTTACAAGGTCTTGAAGTAATTCTTGTTTGACCATCTTTTGTTCTGGCGTTTTCTGTGAATCATCTCTAATAACGAATGATTTGTTTTCCATTTCTTCATTATCTTGAAGATTCTCATCAATCGACAATACATTGGAAAAAAAATGTTCTTGAACTGTTTGGTACACATCTTCTACAGGCATTTCAACATAATCTGCAATTTCGTCTGCTGTTGCATGTCTCATTAAAGTTTGTTCTAATTCTTCTATTTTTGCTTCTAGTTTTTTCGCTTTCTCTCTGGAAGATCTAGGAAGCCAATCTTCTTTTCTTAAACCATCAATAATTGCTCCTCTAACTCGGAACGAAGCATACGTATCAAATTTCAAGTCTCTAGAATAGTCAAATTTATTGAGCGCATCAAATAATCCCATCATTCCTAGACTCTTTAATTCGTCTCTTGAAATATTTTTAGGGATGCTTGCACCAATACGTTGCACATGATATGTAACCAGAGGGGTATATTGTCTTATTAAAGAGTCACCAGCTTGAGGATCTTTTTTTTCTATCCAGTTTTTCCAAAGAAGCTGTTCTTCTGTCGAATTAAGTTTTGCCACAAATATCCCCCTTTCCGAATATATGGAATGAATACTTTAATTATATCAAATAAACAACAAAAAAGGAGAGTCGAAATATATTCGCCCCCTCCTTATCCGCCTTCATTCAACATAGATTTCACAATTTCTGCATATTCCTCAGAAGAAGGTGCTTTATCAAATTCTTTTTCATGCATTAGGCTGAATTCTACTTGTTCTGTTTCAAAATGATCTTCCATCACAAAAGATATTATTGCTCGCGCTAGGAATGTGATCAAAAATACTGTAATGGCAATGATACTCGCATTAAACAATATATTTTTTGCATCAAGAAATGGATACGTCGAAAAAAAATAAATACTAAAAGCGAAAAGAGCTGTCCAAAAATTGGAGATAATCGTTCCAACCATTATATTTCTCTCACTCCTTGGTTCACAGTTCGAATATTTAGCATGCAAGTGGACGGATCAAATTCAATTGTTCTGCCACTATTCCCCCCAGTATCTTCCGAAACAATCGGTATTGTATATTTTTTTAACTGTTCTTTTACTGCCTCGACATTTCTGGGACCAATTCGCATTGTGTCTCTACTTGAAGAAAATTGAAACATTTGTGCCCCTCCAGCTATTTTTGCTCGTAGCTTAAATGGCTGCACTCCTTCTAATTTAAGTTGTTCAATCATTGCTGGTATACCTGTATCTGCGAACTTTGCAATATTGATATTCTCCACTCTACCTAAACTAGAGTCAGGAAGCATTACATGGACTAATCCAGCGACTTTTAAACGCTCATCATAAAGTACTACTCCAACGCATGAACCGAGACCTGAAGTGCGAATTGTATCAGGTAGTTTTGCGACATTCATATCCGCAATACCCACTTTAACCACTTGCCCTTGTGCAATCATATTAGTTTACTCCTAATGCTTTAAAAATAGCCTCGAATGATTCAGGATCTGGTAATAAGAAAAAATGTCCTCTGACACTTTCTTCATTTGGCACATCTTCTTCGTTAATGGCTGTATTAATCACGATGACATAATCACTTACATGAGAAACCTCTATTAGTCCAAAACTAATAATCGCTCCCACCATATCAATACTAAGTGCTGGGACGGTTGGAAAGATATTAAGTTGTGTAAAATCAGAAAGAGCAGATAAATAAGAACCTGAAAGAATATTTCCTAGTTCTTGCATTGCGGAAGCTCCAATTTCAGAAACTGCTCCTGTTTGAAAATCAAAATGATCATCTTGAACTAATCTTCTTATAAATCGATTTGCTTGTTCTACAGGTAGCACAAAAAACATACTACCAGTTACATCTCCCTCAATTCGAAGATAGATTCCCGCTACGACACTATCCGGGCCTCCTGCGAGTTCCATCATATCGTCAAAAGAAACCATTTCTACTTTAGGAACTTTCATATCTATTTTTTTATTTAATAAAGTAGATAGTGAAGTAGCTGCATGAGCAGCACCAATATTTCCTATCTCTTTTAAAACATCTAAATGCATGGAGGTAATATTTTTTTCATACATAACTTATACACCAGACTTAATAGGATTTAAAATAAGATTTAAATGAAGTAGTATTAATAATCGACGTTCTAATTTTGCAACTCCAGCGATAAAGTCTTGTTCTAAACCACCTACCACCTCTGGTTGGGGCTCAATAGCGTCTGTTGGAATATCTAAAACATCATTAGCTGAATCCACAATAACGCCAACATTCATATTTTCGAGTGTAATAATAATAATTCGTGAAGATTCATCTAATACACTTTCTCCAAGACCAAAACGATTTTTCAGATCAATTATCGGTGTTACTACACCCCTTAGATTGATCACTCCTTTTACGTAAGGAGGTGTTTTTGGAACTCGAGTAATATGAATTAATTTCTCTATACCCTGCACTTGACTTACTGGAATTACATATTCTTTATCTGCTAACTGAAAAACTACTACTTTTACACTTTTAACTACAACAGCTTCCGTCATATAGTTTACGCATCCTTCCAAGAATATTTCCTTAAATTATCAATGCATTGCAGTCAACTATTAGAGCTACTTTCCCATTTCCTAAAATAGTTGCTCCTGAAATTGCAAACACACTTGTCAAATATTCCCCAAGTGATTTTAAAACAATTTCTTGCTGTCCAATAAACGAGTCTACTACTATTGCTGCGAGTTTATCCCCTTTACGTACTAATACGACTGAGTGGAATTCTTCCTCTTTACTATCTCTTGGAACATCAAAAACATTTTCTAAAAATACTAATGGAACTACTTTCCCACGGAAATCAATCACTTTTTGATTGTGCGCATTTAGAATATCAGAAGATTTTATAATAGCCGTTTCGATAATAGAAGATAACGGAATCGCATAAATCTCTTCTCCAAGTTCCACTAACATGACAGATATAATTGATAATGTTAAAGGTAATTGAATAGAGAACAACGACCCTTTGCCCTCAGTCGAAGAAATATCAATTGTTCCACCAAGTGACTCAATTGTTGTTTTTACAACGTCTAAACCTACTCCGCGGCCAGACACGTCTGAAATTACATCAGCAGTAGAAAAACCGGAAGATAAGATAAATTCTGCTACTTGCTTGTCGCTTAATGTAGCTGCAACTTCCTGACTCACAAGTCCTTTGGAAATAGCTTTTTTAAGAACTTTTTGACGGTTTACACCAGCTCCATCGTCTTCAATTTCGATAAAGACATGATTTCCGCTATGGTATGCTCTTAGCACTACTGTACCTTCCTCAGGCTTACCGTTTGCTTTTCGAATTTCCGGACTTTCTACTCCATGATCTAAGGAATTTCGAATAAGGTGAACAAGGGGATCTCCAATTTCATCTATTACTGTACGATCTAACTCTGTGTCTGCACCAATTACTTCCAGGTTTATTTTTTTATTTAAATCTCTTGCTAATTGTCGTACCATTCGAGGGAAACGATTAAATACTGTTTCTACTGGTACCATACGCATATTTAAAATAATATTTTGTAAATCTCCAGTAATTCGTGACATCCGTTCAACCGTCTCATCTAATTCATTGTTATGTAATTCTTCTGAAATAGATTGAAGACGGCCACGATCGATGACTAACTCCTCAAATAAATTCATCAATATATCTAAACGCTCAATATTTACACGAATCGTCTTATTTCCAACCGTTTGATTAGCTTTAGATGGATTTGACTTTTCAGATGAAGTTCTTGGAGAATCATTAATATCACTTGTGTCTTCCGTTTGCACTACTAATTCTTGCGTTTCTACAACTTTTTGCAACTCACTATTTTGACGGTTTTTTATTTGTTCAATGGTTACAGGATTTACTTTAACTTCTGTCACTTCAGAAACTTTCAGAAGTTTCTTTTGTACATCATCTTTCGGTTCGGAAGTAACTAAAGCAATATAAAATGTATTATCAAATTGTTCGTCCTCCAGCTTTTCTACAGACGGCGAAGATTTAATAACGTCTCCCATTTTTTCCAATAATTCAAATACCATAAATACGCGAGCTGCCTTTAAAAGACAATCTTCTCGAAGTTGCACAGAAATTTCATATGTTTGATAATCTTGTTCAAATGATTGGTGAATGACGGTTAGTTCATAATCATCATAAGAAAGCCAGTTTTCTTGTGCCGATTCAATTTCTTCTTTCATTTCAACCGTAGTAGCTGCTACAGGGACTTCTTCACCCGTCTCAATCACATGCAACTTTTGAACTGTATCAGTCACGTCCAACTTTCCTTTTCCACCCACAGCGATATCTAAAACCATTTCTTCTAGTTGATCAACTGCAATAAATATAACATCTAATAATTCAGCAGTAACATGTAATTTACTATTTCGAATTAGATCTAAAACATTTTCCATCTTATGGGTTAAATTAGCGATATCTTCATAACCCATAGTAGCCGACATACCTTTTAACGTATGAGCAGAGCGAAAAACCTCATTTACAATTGCAATGTCTGATGGATTTTTTTCTAGTTCTAATAAATGTTCATTACAAGCTTGTAAATGCTCTTTACTTTCTTCGATAAACATTTCTAAATATTGACTTGTATCCATTTAATAAACACCCCTTTAAGGCAAGTATTTTAAAATTGCTTGTGTAATATTTTCTAAATCTACTACTTCATTTACTAAGTTAGTTTCTATTGCAGCTTTTGGCATTCCATAAACAATGCAAGTATTTGAGGATTCTGCAATAGCAACCACGTTTCCATTTCCTTTCAATTTCCGAAGTCCAGATGAACCATCTGAACCCATACCTGTCATGATGACAGCTAGTTTATCGAAATCATTAAACCGGCTATTATCTTCAAATAGTACATCCACACTGGGTCGATGACCGGCTCTCGGCGGTTCCACATTGTCTAAAATAATAGAATAGTCATTACCCATTTTATTTAGACGTAAATGATAACCTCCTGGTGCTAAATAAGCATAGCCATTTCGTAAAATATCACCATTTTCGGCTTCTTTCACTTCTATTTGCGATAATTGATTTAGTCTATCTGCTAACGATTTTGTAAAACCAGCAGGCATATGCTGTACAATAAGCACGGGAGCTTGCATATCTTTTGGAAGCTTGGTAATTACTTCTTGTAGCGCTCTTGGACCCCCAGTTGAAGTACCGATTAATACCATTTTTTTGTTTTGTTTATTCCAACTTCTTGGTTTGGTATTCAATGGAATAACTGGCTTCATATTCTTTAAATCTGCGGAAAAAATAGTAGTTTTTTTCGTTTCAAGCTGCGGTCTTTTCATTTTTATAATCGACACATTCGCAGCATTTTCCACTTTTTCTACTAATTCTTTTTTTATTTTATGTAAATCTAAAGAGATCGTACCACTTGGTTTTGCGACGAAGTCAACTGCTCCATATTCCATCGCAAGGAGAGTACTTTCTGTCCCTTTTTGCGTAGTACTTGAGAGCATAACAACCGCAACTGGTGTTTCTGCCATGATTTCTTTTAAAGCTTCTATACCGTTCATTACCGGCATTTCAACATCCATTGTCACTACGTCAGGCTGAAGAGACTTTATCTTTTGAATAGCATCTTTTCCATTCCGTGCAATTCCAACAACTTCAATCAGCTTACTATCGTTAAAAAAATCCGTTATTAGCTTTCGCATAAAGGCAGAATCATCGACTATTAGAAGTTTCTTTCTTTGTAACTGCTCCACTAGGTCACGCCCTCCCCGTAAAGAGATTTTTCAATCGAGATATAAATTTACTTTGTCTAGGTATACTCTCTTTCTCAAAGTCTAAATCCGAGAATTTGCTAGCAATCTCTTTTAACTTTTTCGTTATTTCAGCATGAGGATATAATAACGAAAATGGAACTTGTTCTTTCACCGCTTTTCGAACAGCTGGATCCTCTGGTAAAGAGCCAAGTACAACGATTTCTTTAGATAAAAACTTGGACATTGCTAATTTTAATCTAGATGTTGTTTCAATGCCTTCCTCATCGGTAAAAGCCCTATTACACAAAAGAAAGAAATTTTTATCTGGATCTTTATAAAAAATAAATTTCATCATGGAATATGCATCGGTTATAGATGTTGGTTCGGCGGTCGTTATGACGATAATATCATCGACAGAGACTAACAAATCCAATGTTTGACTTGTTGCTCCAGCCCCCATATCAAATACAATATAATCATAATTTTTTTGCATAAACTCGAATGCTTCTACTAGTCTTCCAAACATTTCTTCATTCCACTCCATTACACCCGATAAACCAGATCCACCAGAGATATATTGAAGATTATTAGGACCTTCATACAACACTTCTTCAATCGAAGCATCTCCTACTAAATAGTCTTTCAAATTAGAGGAAACTGTTTTCCCTAGCAAAATATGAATATTTCCCATACCTATGTCCATATCAATCAGAACAACTTTTTTACCTAATGAACTTAGCATAGTAGTGAAGTTCATGGAAAAATTACTTTTTCCCACTCCTCCTTTACCACTGACAACCGCAATAGATCTTCCTAGTTTGTTCTGACTCCTAAGCATTCGCATTCTTAATTCTTCCGCTTGATCACTCATAACGAATCCCCTTTAAAAGCATATTGAGTAATTCATTTTGATTAGCCTCAACTATATCTTCCGGGACTTCTTGACCATCCGTATAGTAAGCAAGTCCCTTCTTATATTTAACCATTAAATTGATAATTGAGCCAATAGAATTTGTTTCATCAAGCTTTGTAAAAATATATTTTTCAATAGGGAATTCTGTGAACTGTTCGATAATCACTTCCATGTCTTTTTGCTTAGAAGTAGTGGACAGAACAAGAAAGGTTTCTGTGTTCTCTTTTAGGTCAATCAGCTTTTGTAAATCCTCTACAAACTTGAGCTCTTTATAATTACGCCCTGCAGTATCTATAAAGACTATATCTAAAGTTTCGAAACTTTTCATTGCATTTTGTAAATCTATTTCATTGTAAACAATTTCAATGGGAGCTTGAAGCAAGCCTGCATACGTCTTTAATTGCTCAATTGCAGCAATACGATAAGTATCTGTCGTAATAAAACCAACTTTTTTCTTTTTTTCTAAAACTGCTCGAGCAGCCATTTTCGCAATTGTTGTCGTCTTCCCAACACCTGTTGGACCTAACACATTAATGTATTTTTTCGAATAGGACAAACCACCAAAAGGAACTTGATCTAAGAGTGACGACAAAATTTTCTTCGTATTTCTAATTTGTTCTTCTAAATCAAATTTTTGATTATTTTCTTTCATATGCATAAAAAGCTCATCACTAACTGTTGTGATAAGCTCTTCTGCTAACTCTTGTTCCTTCAAATGATGAATAAGAGTTTCTAGTTCGTCTGGATATTTATTATCCAACTGTGGACGTTGAATTGACTTCACCATATGTTTTAAGTCTTCTAATTCTTTTTTTATTTCGTCCGTTGCCTTACTTGAATGAACCATTTGGACGGATGCTTTTTCTACAGGAGCAGGAGGTGGATCAAACGTATCAATACCCGCTAAAACTTCGATAGACTTCTTTTTGAACATTCCTAAAAAACCCTTGGAATAAGCAACTTTTGAATTCAAAATGATTGCTTCTTCCCCTAATTCATTTCGAATTAGTTTCATCGCTTCGGGCATTGTATTAGCCATGTATTTTTTCATCTTCATTCAACATTCACCACCCCTACGCTTTGTACCTCAATAGAAGATTCTAATTCATTATAAGAAAGAATCGGAATTTGAGGGAAATATCGTGCTGTCATTTGACGCATATACACCCTTACTGCAGGAGAACATAAAATAATTGGCGATTGTTCCATCAATGATGCTCGTTCTATTTCCTTCGCCATCGATTCTAAAATTGCTTGTGAATCATTTGGATCGATAGACAAATAGTTACCATGCTCCGTTTGCTGGATACTATCCGCAATTAATTTTTCTACTCTACCGGAAACAGTTAGAACTTTTAGCACATGATTATTCCCTGCATATTGTGTCGTAATTTGTTTCGCTAATGATTGCCTTGTATATTCAGTTAATATATCGACATCAGAAGTCATTTTTGAATAATCTGCAAGTGTTTCGAAAATAATGGGAAGATTACGAACCGAAACATGCTCTCGTAGTAAATTCCCTAAAACTTTTTGTATTTCTCCAACTGAGAGTGGTGTTGGTGTTAGTTCATCTACAAGTATTGGATATGTTTCTCTAATATGATCAATCAGTTGTTTCGTTTCTTGACGACCCAGTAAATCATGTGCATTATTTCGAATTATTTCCGTCATATGTGTAGAGACAACACTCGGAGGATCAACAACCGTATAACCAAGTATTTCTGCTTCTTCTTTCACAGATTCCGTAATCCATTTTGCAGGTAAACCGAAAGAAGGCTCAACAGTATCAATTCCTTCGATGGAATCATCATCTCCGGGACTCATCGCTAAATAGTGATCAAGTAATAATTCGCCTCTCGCCATTTCATTTCCTTTAATTTTAAGTCGATATTCATTAGGTTGTAATTGAATATTATCTCGAATACGTACAACTGGTATGACAATACCTAACTCTAACGCAAGCTGTCTTCGTATCATTACTACCCGGTCAAGTAAATCTCCACCTTGTGCAGTATCTACTAAAGGAATAAGTCCATAACCAAATTCAAACTCTATTGGATCTACATTTAGAAGATTAATAACATTTTCCGGACTTTTCATATTGTCCGTTGTAACTTCTTCTTCAAATTCTTCTATTTCATTTGGATCTTCTTTGCTTGATTTATTCATCATATATGCACCTACTGCCAAAGCGATTGCAATCGGAAAAGTAATTAACGGTCCTACCGGAGTAACAATTCCAAGTAAAGCAATCGTTCCAGCTGCAACGTAAAGCAACTTTGGCTGAGAAAACAATTGACTAGTAATATCACTACCAAGATTTCCGTTAGATGCCGCTCTAGTTACTACAATCCCCGTAGCTGTGGAAATTAATAGAGCTGGAATTTGAGAAACGAGACCATCTCCCACAGTTAATGTAGAAAAAAGTACTGCCGCTTCCGCAAAAGGTAGTCCTTGTTGCACTACTCCTATGATAATACCAACAACAAGGTTGATTAGTACTATGATAATACCAGCAATGGCATCTCCTTTTACGAATTTTGTCGCACCATCCATTGCACCATAAAAGTCTGCTTCGCCGCTTACTTTTTCACGTCTTTCTCTTGCTTCTTTTTCAGAAATCATCCCTGCATTCAAATCAGCATCAATACTCATTTGTTTACCAGGCATTGCATCTAACGTAAATCGAGCAGCAACTTCGGATACACGTTCTGCACCTTTCGTAATTACAATGAATTGAATAATTACTAATATAGTAAATACAACTAAACCTACTAATATATTTCCACCTGTTACAAATGTACCGAAAGTTTCTACAACTTTACCAGCATCACCTTCAGATAATATGGCTCTTGTAGTGGACACGTTCAGACCGAGTCGGAATAGTGTTACGAGTAATAATAAAGGAGGAAAAACAGAAAATTGAAGGGCCTCTTGCATATTCATAGCGGTCATTAATATTAACAAAGCGATTGTAATATTTATGATAATTAGGAAACTTATTAACCAATGTGGAAGAGGAATTACTAGCATTGCCACAACAGATATTACAGCTGCTAATACGGTTATATCGCGGACTTGCATATACTTCCACCTCAAACTTTAACTTTATATTTTTTGTTTAATTCGATATACATAAGCAAGTACCTCTGCAACAGCTTTGAAAAATTCATCCGGAATTCGTTGGCCAATTTCGACTTGATCATACATTGCTCTAGCAAGCGGACGATTTTCAACCATAACTACATCATGTTCTTTTGCAATAAGTTTGATTTTCTGAGCAACAAAATCTGCACCTTTTGCAACAACTGTTGGAGCATCCATCGATTCATCGTCGTATTTTAATGCGATTGCAAAATGCGTTGGGTTCGTAATAACCACGTCTGCTGATGGAATTTCTTGCATCATTCGACGCATAGCCATTTCCCTTTGCCGCTGTCTTATACGGGATTTAATAATTGGATCTCCATCTGAATTTTTATGTTCATCTTTAATGTCTTGTTTCGACATTTTAAGATTTTTTTCATAGTCAAACCTCTGATAGAAAAAATCCAAAACAGAAATAAATAATAAAACACATGAAGCTGCTATTCCCATCATTCCGGTTAACCAACCAACTGTTGAAAGTGTGTCCCAGGCTGTCTTAAATGATAAAGATAACACCTTTTCTAAATTCATCCATAGAATAAGGGTAGTAACAGAACCAATAAAAGATATTTTTAATATAGATTTCAAGAGTTCAATAATTGCTTTAATCGAAAACATTCTTTTGAGACCTTTTATTGGATCAATTTTTTTTAAATCAAACTTTAAGGGCTCGGTTGTAAACAACAATCCAAATTGAAAAAAGTTTGCAGCGATCGCCGCAACTACAGCCACACCCATAATCGGAAGCAATACTTTTGCCATTTCTATGAGTAATTCTTTATATATTTCTACAGCCGTATCAATCGAGAGATTTTTAATTAACATATATTTTGTAAAGGTAACATCAAAAAAAGAAAACAATTCCGCTCGTAAATACCCTGCACTAAACAATAAAAACAGAAAAACGGAGAGTAATACAATAGCGCTTGTAACATCTGCACTTTTTAAAACTTGTCCTTTTTTACGGGAATCTTGTCGTTTTTTAGGGGTTGCTTTTTCTGTTTTTTCTCCTGCGAAAAACTGCAAGTCTAATCGGAGTTTCCACATACTATCCACCACCTAAAATAATCATTAAATCTCGCATGCTTACAACCATTATTTGAAACAATTTTTGGACAACTGCCATTAATACACCCATCATGACGAAAAGAACTAAAAAACTTACACCTATTTTTATCGGAAAACCAACTACAAATATATTTAGCTGAGGTACAGTTCTAGCAGTAATCCCCAATGCAACATCCACTAAAAATAGAGTTGCAACTATTGGTATCGACATTTGGAAAGCAACTGCAAAAACACCTGCAAATGTTTTCATAATAAATTCGACGTAATTTTCTTGCCCAAAAGGAGGCCAAGCAAGTTCCAATGGGATAAACTTATAACTATAAAAAATACCATCTAATAGCAAATGATGTCCGTTAAGTGCCAATAATAATAGGAGAGCTAGTGTATTCAAAAATTGTCCAACTAATGGACTTTGGGCACCAGTTTGAGGGTCAATCACATTGGCAATAGCAAACCCCATCTGAAAATCAATAAATCCGCCAGCGATTTGAATTGCTGACATGATGATATAAGCCAGCAGACCAATGAATAAACCAACGATTACTTCTTTCATAATTAATAATATGTAATCCCCATTCAGTTCAAACGGACCAACATCCATCGTGTAATACATCATCCACGAAATAACGACAGCGAATGCAATACGGTGAGTAGCAGGAATTGTTCGATGTGAAAAGAGAGGTAACGTGACGAAAAACGCAGAAACACGTGCGATTACAAGTAATAAAACAGTTAATTTAGGTAAAATTTCATTCATCGAATCAACCAATGTATCGTATTAAATTTTCAAAGATATCCGATGCATACGATGTTACATGAGAAAGCATCCACGGTCCGAAAAAAACAATGGCAACTAAAACAGCAATAATTTTAGGAACAAAAGCTAAAGTTTGTTCTTGAATTTGCGTTGTTGCTTGAAAAATACTGACTGCTAGTCCAGTTATTAAAGCGATTAAAAGAAGAGGACCTGATGTAAGAAGAATGACCCAAATAGCTTGTTCTGCAATCGAAATTACCATTTCATTACTCATTACGATCAGCTCCTAAAAACTTTGTAATATCGATTTCATTACTAAATACCAGCCATCTACTAAAACAAATAATAATATTTTAAATGGTAAAGATATCATTACTGGAGGTAGCATCATCATACCCATAGACATTAAAATACTCGCTACTATCATATCAATTACTAAAAAAGGTATGAAAATCATAAAACCAATTTGAAATGCCGTTTTAATCTCACTTAAAGCAAATGCAGGAACCATCACAGTTAGTGGGATATCATCAATTGATTCTGGTCGCTCTGCCTCTGTATAACGTAAAAATAACTCTAGATCTTTTTGCCTTGTTTGCTTGCTCATAAATTCCTTAAAAGGACCACTTGCATTTTCATACGCCTGTTCCAATGTAATTTTCTCATCAAAAAGTGGAGTAAGTGCTTTTTCATTCACTTCTTGAAAAGTAGGGGCCATAACGAAAAATGTTAAAAATAAAGATAACCCTACAATCACTTGGTTCGGTGGCATTTGCTGTGTCGCAAGTGCCGTTCGAACAAATGAAAGAATAATAACGATTCTAGCAAAGGAAGTCATTAGTATTAAAATACTAGGCGCCAAAGATAAAACCGTAAGCAATAGCATTAATTTGATAGAAGTGGCGACGTTTGACGGATCACTGTCCGAAAAAAACTGGACGAAATCATTCATTCTCTTCTCGCTCCTTTGTCTTCCAATCCTTTATAACATCACTACGGTCTTTTTGGATTTCTTGTAATCTTTTTTGGAACGTTTCATTAAATGTAGGTTCTTTTTTTTCATTACGATTCTTTTTCTTAGAGAGATTTCCTTTTAGGAGGCTAAAAAGCTCTGTTATGTACGGTACAGTCTTTCCAATCTCAAGCTTCTCATCGTACTTTTTGGTAAGTTTGCTTATTTCCTCAGGATCTGTAATTTCTTTTAGTAAGGAAACATCTTCTCCTATTCCCACTAAAAACAGCGAATTACCAACCTGGAGTAATTGCACAGATTTACCTTGACTAATCCCAACTCCACCTAAATTTTGAATAAGTTGATGCGTTTGATACGTTTTATTTTTACTGTTCACAAAACGTAATAATCCATAAAGTAAGAGAATTACAAATGCTAATGCAAAAATCATCTTAACATAATCCCAAATACCTACAGATACACCACCAGAACCTTTGTCTAAATCCTTGTTAGTATCTGTATCTGTATCTAGTGTTGTTTTTTGGGTTGGCTCATCTTTTAACTTGCTATAATAATCGTCAATACTACCGTTTGGGTCTGTTGCTGCATGAACTACCGTTTGAAAAGGTAATAGAATTAGCAAGCAAAAAATGCAATAAATGATGGTGAATTTCCTCTTCATTTCATTACGCGAGCGCTTTTGAAATTGCTTCAATTACGCGATCAGCTTGGAATGGTTTAACAATAAAATCTTTCGCTCCAGCTTGAATTGCATCAATAACCATTGCTTGTTGTCCCATTGCAGAACACATAATAATAACTGCATTTGGGTTCTTACCTTTAATTTCTTTTAATGCCGTGATTCCGTCCATTTCTGGCATTGTAATATCCATTGTTACTAAATCAGGCTTTAACTCCGCATATTTCTCAACTGCTTGAGCTCCATCTCCTGCTTCTCCAACAACTTCAAAACCATTTTTTGTTAAAATGTCCTTAATCATCATACGCATAAATGCTGCATCATCCACTATTAATATTCTTTTCGACATAATACGACTCCTCCGTTACTTATCTTAAATTGTTAATTCGTTCAGCTTGACTTAAAATATCTGTAATTCGAACTCCAAAATTCTCATCAATTACGACAACTTCACCTTTTGCGATATGTCTGTTGTTTACTAGAATATCTACTGGTTCACCTGCTAATTTATCTAGTTCAATTATTGATCCACTAGTGAGTTCTAGAATGTCTTTTACAGTTCTTTTAGTACGACCTAATTCTACTGTTACTTGAAGTGGAATATCAAGTAGTAAATTTAAATTTCTCGATTCGTTTTGTGATAAGCTTGGTGCTTCGAAACTAGCAAATTGCGCTTGTTGTACTTCCACTTGTGGTGTTTGTGGTCGCGTTTGCGTAAACTGCATTTGTGCTTGAGGTTGAATCTGTTCATGTATCTGTTGTTGCTGTTGTGGGATAGGAGTTGGAGTTGCTTCCACTCTTTCTTCCATGATTGTCGCAGCAACTTGATCTTCATCTTCACCCATTAAAGATTTTACTAATTTTAATCCAAACTCCAAAGGAAGTAATTGCATAATATTTGAATCTATTAACTCCCCTATTTTTAGTCGGAAGGAAATCTTAATGAGTAATTCATCATTTGGAATAGCATTTATTCCTTCACCTGCTCCTAAATTCATCAAATCTATAGAAGGGGGAGAAATATCTACTTTTTTATTAAATACTGTCGACATAGAGGTAGCGGCCGATCCCATCATTTGATTCATCGCTTCTTGCACAGCACTTATTTGAATTTCACTTAGTTCTGGTTTTGGATCTGTTCCATCTCCACCAAGCATTAAATCCGCGATAATTGCTGCATCCGATTGTTTAATAACGAGTAAATTCATGCCAATTAGTCCCGCAGTATATTGTACTTGTACCGCTACGTATGGCTGAGGAAACTCTTCTTCTAATCTCGAACGCTGAATCATATCAATACTTGGAGTAGTAATTTCTACCTTTTGTCCTAAAAGAGACGACAAAGCGGTTGCAGAGCTACCAAAAGAAATATTACCAATCTCCCCAAGTGTATCTTGTGCAAAGGAATCTAAATAGTCTTCTACATTAATCTCATCTGTATCATTTGTGTTTTTTTCTTCTTCAATTGAAGTTCCTCTAAGGAGGGCTTCAATTTCTTCTTGGGAGAGCATATCATCACTCATCATCATCCTCTCCTCCTTTCAAAGTTTCAATGACTTGAACAGCCATCCTTTTTTTAAGTTTACCAGGCTGTGCCTTAAATTTAGGGATTTCCCCAACTTTTATTATTAGTGGGTCCTCTATTTTAGCATTCAATTGAATGACGTCACCTAACTGCAAAAACAATAAATCTTCTATGGATATATCTGTTTTACCTAACTCCGCTACTAGAGGAATTTCAGCTGATTTTACTCGTTTCTCCAACACTTTTAATTGTTCAGGAGAGACTTCTTTTTTATTGGTTTGCATCCAATATCGTACAGATAAGTTAGGCACAATTGGCTCTAATACAACATGTGGTATACAAATATTGATCATCCCACTTGTTTCGCCAATAATGGTATTGAATGAAATAACAACAACCGTTTCGTTTGGTGAAATCATTTGTAGAAATTGTGGATTCACTTCCAGCTCCGTTAAAATTGGATCAATATCCGCTATATTTGCCCAAGCTTCTCTTAGATTATCAAATGATCGTTCAAATAAGTTGGTCATAATTTTTGTTTCAATTTCTGTTAAACTATCTGTTTTTGTATATGATCCACCCTTACCGCCCATTAATAAATCATACATCGTATAGGCGATATTCGGGTTAATTTCCATTAGAATATTCCCCTCCAGTGGCGGAACTTCAAAGACATTGATCAGTGTCATATGCGGTACAGAGCGAATAAACTCTTCAAATGGTATTTGATCAACAGATACTACTGAAATTTGTACATACGTCCTTAATTGGGCAGAAAAAAATGTAGTTAATAATCGAGCAAAGTTTTCATGAATACGCGTTAAACTACGAATTTGATCTTTTGAGAATCGAAGTGCTCGTTTAAAGTCATATACTCTTACTTTCCGAGATTCTTGCTCAATTTTCATCTCATCTGCTGTCATTTCGCCTGTTGAAAGTGCACTTAACAACGCATCTATTTCTGATTGAGATAGTATATCCCCTGCCAATCTGCCCACCTCCATTCAAAAATATTAGCTTACTGGATAATATAAGAAGTTATATAAACTTGTTGAACTTCTCCTATATCCATTAACTCATTTATTTTAGTTTTTAATGTTGCTTCAAATGTTAATTTCCCTTGTTTTCCTTCTAAATCTTGCGGTGACATTTCGGAAAGCTCCGTGATTATTATATTCTTTATTTGAAAATCTCGTTTTGTTAATTCTTCTGCCGCTTTTACACTGTCCGTTTGGACTTTCAATGATATACGAATAAATTTATTACCGGATAAATTAGTTGTAATTTCGGGTATATCAATGGAAGATTCAACAATTTGATCAATTGTCGGCTCTGCATTTTTATCCGTTTTATTTAACTGGGTAATAACTAGTAATGCAACGACACCGAGCAATGTAATACAAACTAAAATAATTAGCATAATGGTTATAAGCTTGTTTTTACTCTTCATGTTCTTCACCTCTTAAATGGGGGTTCGATAATATATGTATTCCTTTATAGAACTGAGCAATTTGACTAGCTACCTCTTCTCGAGATTCTAACGCAACATACTTATGACCATTCGTGAGCGTTATCGTAGTATCCGGAAAAGACTCAACCGTCTCTATGTATAATGCATTCAACGAAAACTCTTTGCCGTTTAAACGTGTTAATTTAATCATAATTATAAGGGCCGGGCCAAAAAGGAGCGGCCCAACCCTCCCTTACAAAAATTAATTTTAATTGATTAGCTCTGTTACCGTGCACATATGATTTCCGTTACAGGCGGACGCTTTCCGCGGGGACGCCGCATTCGCGTCGTTTGCGATGTCTCATCTGTCTCACTCATCCCGCTGGAGTCGCCGCCTTTCACTACAATCAAATATATAGGTAAAATTACAACAAAACATACCATTGCCAATTGTTAAATATATTAACGTTTTAAGTTGATAAGTTCTTCTAAAATAGAGTCAGAAGTTGTAATAATACGTGTGTTTGCTTGGAACCCACGTTGTGCTACGATCATGTCTGTGAATTCTTCAGATAAATCGACGTTAGACATTTCTAGGAAGCCGGAGTTGATTGAACCCATACCTGATTCAGTTGCTGTAGCTTTCAATGGTTTACCAGAGTTCGCCGTTTCTTGAAAATAGTTAGCTCCAATTTTTTGTAATCCGCCTGCATTTGGGAACTTAGCCATTTGAATCTGTCCAGCCCATTGCAATTCACCATTTTTATCAACAAATGAAATAGTACCATCTTGTCCTATTGACATACTTTGAGCATCGGTTGGGATTCTAATTGGCTTAAGTTGATTACTTGGTGAGTACTTATCAGTTGTTCCTATTTCTTCTCTTGAGCCTTCAATTGCTGTATAAAGAGTGGTTAGGTCTGTAGAATTTAATGTTAAAGTTTTTCCATCTACTTCAACTTTATCATTACCATGTTCTATTGGATAACTCTTTGAACCTATTACAACTGATACCACTCCTGTAGAACTATCAATTTTTAGTTCAAATTCTTTATCAGTACCATCTGCATTTGGAATTGTACCACTAGCATTGTCAATTGTAGTTATGAGCTTTATCGGAGTAGCTGGAGTAGTGTCATCGTAAATATTTCCAGAACTATCAATTCTATACTCACTTAAACCACCATTTCCATCTGTTAAATAAGAGCCGCTTGTACCAGCTACTGTTTCTGTAATTAATTTGTACAAAGGTATTTCAGTAACACTTCCTGCTGCACCAACAAGATATTTACCAGCTGAGTCTACTAAATATCCGTCTTGATCCATATAAAAGTTTCCAGCCCTTGTGTATTGCGTATTTGTAAATCCACTTAGACCTGAAGTACTGTCGGCAACTTGGAAAAATCCATCACCAGAAATCGCTAAATCTAAGGTATTACCTGTTGACTGTAATGCTCCACCAGAATGAATTGTATCAATTGCTGATAATTGCGATCCTAATCCTACTTGTTTAGCGTTTACACCACCACGAGTTGCTGTTGCTGCGGATGCACCTGCAGTTGTTTGTGAAATTAAATCCTTAAAGACTGTACGGCCTTTTTTAAATCCATAAGTATTTACGTTTGCGATATTGTTACCAATTACGTCTAGTTTTGTTTGGAAGTTTTTTAAGCCGGAAATTCCTGAGTACATGGAACGTATCATATATTTTTTCTCCCTTCAATTTGTGTGCTAGCGTCTATCAGTCAGCTGCACATAGCATCCTTTATAGGTCCTGCTATTTTTTAATTCAGCACAATGGTGCCGTCGATATTTGTAAATAATTGATTTTTCGCTTCCTTGCGATCCATAGCAGTAATCACCGTGGCATTTTTTGCACTGACGATTAATGCTGCTTGATCCATCAATACTAATGAGTCATTCACACCTTTTGAGCGTGCTTCTGATACTTTTTCACTTACAAGTTGCCATTCTGCATCAGAAATCTGTATATTTCTTTCCGCTAAGCGCTGATTAGCATGTTTACTTACCTTTAATTCTGTTTTTACTGTAGCATCATGTAAATGCTGTAAAAACGACTGCTTAGGCGAAGTAGCTTGGTTAGATGTAAGTGATTGACGGATACTTGGTTGCAGAGGGACTCGATTAATAGAAATGTTGTCCATTGCATCTCTCCGTTCTCGTTTTATTTAATAGAAATAATTTGATCTGCTGTTATGGATGCACCACCAACTAGATTAAATATAACTTTTCCATCTTTCTTAGATACAGATTCTACTTGTGCTGAAACTGATGTATTTGTTCCAGTTTCTGCTTCGGCATCATCTTTTGGGTTTAATTCTGTGCTTGACGGAATATAACTAACTGTTTTTCCAATCATCATACTTGCTTCAACTAAGCTATTAGAATTTGTAACGGAAATAACTTCGGAAATATTACCAGGAGTAATTACTTTTCCATCTGCTAATGTAAATTTCACACTTCCATCAACAAATTTAATAGAAGAAATTGTGCCTGTACCTTCATTTATTATTGGATTTTTTTTCTCATCTAACTTATCTGTCAGTTCGTGCCATTTCACTTGTTTTCCAACAAAATTACTATATTCTATCATTTGAGTTTGTTCTTGAGCTTGTGCATATTTTTCAAATGCGGTTGTTAAGTTGGTCATTTGCTCTAATGATGAAAATTGTGCCATTTGTGCAATGAACTGTGAGTCATCCATTGGTTTTGTCGGATCTTGGTTTTGTAATTGAGCCATTAAAATTTTCAAAAAAGCATCTTTACCTAAAGTACCGTTTCCAGTCGTTGCTGTTTTAGGAGCTTTATTGGCTAAGTACATATTACTTGTAATTGCATTCATTTCAGCCATTATTTAGACCTCCATTTCTTTTAAAAAGTCTCCGAAAGTTGAAGGCTCTTCTGTGTCGTCTTTACTATTTTCCTGATGCTCTTGTTGTTGCTGTTGTCTAAAAGAGTCTTGGAATGTTTGGTTTCGTTCTTGTCTGGACGAGTCCTGTAAAGCTTGTGTAATTTCTAATTTTTCGAGTTGTATGTTTTGGTTTACTAAACCTTGCTTAAATTGATTCGAATGTGAATCTAACATCTCTTTTCCAAGAGCAGTTGACGCTAGCATTTTAGTAGTAAGCATGCCATCTTTTTGTATTAACTCGATTCGAATCGTTCCAAGATGTTCAGGATAAAGCTTGACTACAAGTCTGTTTGCTCCACCCACTTGACCAAACTGAACACGATTCATTACTTTTTGCAATTCTTTCATAAACTCTTCAGATTGAGCAGGTTTTTCAGTCGACAATGTAATAGACACGTTTTCTACTTTAGCTTGTACAATGGTTGAAGTCTGACCTTGTACATTAGTGATTACTTCTTTTGTCTCTGTAACTGTCTCGGTTGGAGAGGTTACTTGCTTAATAATCACATGTTGAACTAGTGGTTTCATAGCCTGATCCAAAGTTAGTGACTTTGTTACATTCGATAGTACTTGATCACTCTCGCTTGTTGGAACTTTTTTTGAAACTGCTTCTTTTAAATCTTCTACTAATTGATTTATATCAAATAATGTTGACTCTTGTTTTAACGTTAAATCTGATTTTTTTCCAATCAATTGCACAACTTTCAGTAATTGTACTGCTTCTTTTGCTTCAACAGGTGTTACGGAACCTTGTCCAGTTAAAGACTGCAGAATTTCATCTGTCAATTGAGCAGCTTGTTCATTTATACCAGCTAATAAATCCCAAAGATTCGATTCTCTAAGATTATCATTTGTATCCGTTTTCTCTCCTGAAAGCTTATTTAATAGTTCTTTCAGTTCTTTTGGATTCACCGTTAGTTCTTTCGATCCCAATAAAGTCTCAACTTCTTCTAGTGAATCTGCATTTAATATAGAAGATAATTCTTGCGTAAGGTTTTGTTGCGATTCATTGGGATTCAAAGGTACTAATTGTTGCTCCTGCTGATTCAATAATAGTTTTGCAACTACATTTCCAAATTTCTGATTGTTTTGAGTAGCAACTTGTTGCTGTACTTTTGGCTCGATAACAATATTATTTCCCATATGAACGACTGCCGCGATATTCAATATTTCACCTCCCTTCAAATAGGAACAGTTATTGCTTTGTCATTAACTCCGTATATTTCGCGGCTGCATCTGGAGTCATTTTCTCAAAAATTTGTGCTACAGTATCTGGTTTTAAACTTGATAAAATTCTTAAAGCTTCTGCATCGCTCATTTTTGTAATGACAGGAGCAGCTGCTTTAGCAGACATTTTTTCGAATGTAGAAACAATGGAAGAATATTCTTTCTTAGTACTTGTTTGTTCACGTTGAAGGTTATCTATTTCATCCAATAAACGTTGTTGTTCTATCAATAAACTTTCATTTGTTTTCGAAGAATTATCTAATTCAATTTGCAATTTATCAATTTGTGCTTCTTTTTCTTGAATTTTCGCTTGAATTGAAACAACTTTTTTTTCTAATCGTTCTGTTTTTATATCCTCTGTAACTACTTTTGGTTGTCCTACACCCGTTAGTTCTTTTGCTTTTTCAAATACATTTACATTGGTTAGTTGCGCAACAAGTAAGAGAATAAATAAAGTAAATAAAAAAGGTATGATAAACCAATAAAAAAACATTTTCAATTTGCTTACACCTTTGGATTCATCGTCAACTTTTTCCATGCTATTATTCTTTTTGTTCCTTTTAGCCACGTTTTTACTCACCTAATCTCTTTGTTTTGAAACTTTAAAGATGATATTTCATCTAGCTGTATTGTTTCAAGTCTTTGTTGTTCTTGCTGAAAAAGTTCATAGTCCTTTTCTTTTATCTTTTCAAACTTACGAACTTCTAGAGATTTTTCTAACAGTCTCTCTTCGAACCAATGCATTTTAGAGCGTGCTTGAATAACTTCTTTCTGTAACTTGTCAATTCTTTTTTGCAACCCTTCGATATAGTTTGCATAGTGATGAATATGATTAATGGATAAACCTTGTATTAAATGGTTATTTTGGTCATCTGTCGTATCTTCTTTCTTCTTTAGAAGCGTGTATAATTCAGTAGCCACTTTCTCAAAAGCCATGACAGCCTCTTTGTAAGCCATCTCTGTTTCCGTTTTCTCTTGTTCTCGAACAGTTAAAACTTTCGCGAATTTATACTGATATGCAACCATTTTTAAACACCACCATTAGATAATGCAACTAGTTCGTTTACAGTTGACTCAAGTGATACCTTGTCTAAATATCCTTGTTTTAAGAAAGATGTTATTAAAGGTTCGTATTGAATTGCCTCATCAATTTCTCTTGAAGTTCCTCGTTTATATGCACCGATATTAATAAGGTCTTCTGATTTGTTGTAAGTAAAATATAAATCGCGTAAACGCTCAGCAGCTTTTATGTGTTTTTCATCTGAAATATGATTCATTAATCGACTAATACTTTTTAACACATTAATCGCTGGGTACTGACCTTTATTGGCTAGTGCACGATCAAGTACGATATGTCCGTCCAGAATCCCACGGACAGTATCCGCTATCGGTTCATTCATATCGTCACCATCTACTAATACAGTATAAAAAGCTGTAATCGATCCGTGTTCATTAGTACCTGTACGTTCCAATAGTTTCGGTAATATCGAAAATACCGAAGGAGTATAACCTCTTGTAGCAGGTGGTTCTCCGACCGCTAATCCTATTTCTCTCTGCGCCATTGCAACCCGGGTAACAGAGTCCATCATAAGCATGACGTTCAATCCTTTATCACGAAAATACTCTGCAATAGCTGTTGCGGTAAAAGCACCCTTTATACGCATTAAAGCCGGTTGGTCAGAAGTAGCCGCAATAACGATAGAACGTTCTAAGCCTTCTTTTCCTAAATCTCTTTCGATGAATTCGCGTACTTCTCTTCCTCGTTCTCCAATAAGTGCAATAACATTTAAATCGGCATTAGTATTTCTCGCTATCATTCCAAGCAATGTGCTCTTACCAACACCGGATCCTGCAAAGATCCCTATCCTTTGGCCAACTCCAACCGTTAGCATGCCATCAATAGCTTTGACTCCTACTTCAATCTGTTGATTAATAGGAGGTCTTGTTAAAGGATTCGGTGGATCTTTTTCTGTTCCAACCGTCATCAATCCCTTTGGTAATATTGTCCCATCGATGGGATTACCCATTGAGTCTAATACTTTCCCAATAAGATCAGAGCCTACTTTCACTTCAAGTGGTCGATTAGTACCTTCCACTAAACAACCAGTTGAAATTTCTCTTATATTTGTATAAGGCATTAACACGACGATTTCTTCTTTAAATCCCACAACTTCGGCAAGAATGACGGAATGTCCATTTTTAGAAGAATGTATGTGAATTTTACATACATCCCCTATAGAACTTTCAGGCCCTTGTGATTCAATCATTAATCCAACAACACGATTCACACGCCCATATTTTTTAAATGTAGAAAGATTGGGGATTTGTTGAATTAGATCGATTGCTTTCATCACATTCACTCCATACTATCTAGAATATCAACTAACTTTAGTCGTAATTCATGTAGTTGTTCATCAATACTTGCTACAATTCTTCCATGGTTTGTTTCTATAAAACAATCGGTTGCGTTCATATCTTCATCTACAAAAATCATAAATGGTACATCTACTGGGAAAATGGAAGCAAGTTCATCCCGATTACTTGAAACTAACGAAAAATACGCAGGAGAAACATAAAGCTTTATCTCTTTCATTTCTCTTGCTTCTTTTAAAGCTCTTTTCACTATCGATAGAAAGAGTTCCTCGTCTTCTTCAAGTTTCATTCCAATAATCCGCTCCCCTGTCCGGATAGCAAGTTCTAAAATGACTTGTTCTTGGTGTTGTAAATAACTCGCAGCATTTTCATGAGCAATTCGTATGGTTTCGTTCGCTGTAGTTAATGCTTGTATCATATCTTCTTGCGCCTTGCTTCTTCCCTCTTCAAGACCTTGTATGAAGCCTTCATCGTATGCAGCATGCTGAAAAGCTACTTTTTGTTCTTCCCACGTTCTTAATTGGGTTTCAATATATTGTTTGTTTTGTTCAATTTCATTTTCCAGTTCTGCTCTTTTTGAAAGAATAGTTTGTTCCGCTTCACGGATCATTCGGTCTCTTTCTTTCAGAACTACATCAAGCGTTAGAGGTTTATCTACATCTATTTCTTCTTGTAATTGAAGACTTTTTATTTGAATGGATCTAATCTTTTCACTATCTCCATTCATTTGAACGTTTCGGAAAATTTTAGACAATAATGTCATCTCCTCCACCACGAGCAATAATTATTTCTCCCGCATCTTCCAATCTTCTAATGACAGAAACTATGCGTGATTGTGCTTCTTCTACATCGCGTAATCTAACAGGACCCATAATTTCCATTTCTTCTTTAAATGTATCTGCCATTCGAGTTGACATATTTCGGAATATAATATCTTTCACTTCTTCACTGGACACTTTCATTGACAATAGTAAGTCTTCATTTTCACAATCACGAATAACTCGTTGAATCGAACGATTATCAAGTGTAACAATATCCTCAAACACAAACATTCTTTTCTTAATTTCTTCCGCAAGTTCGGGATCTTGGATTTCTAATGCATCCAAAATTGTTTTTTCAGTTGTACGGTCTACTCCATTCAACACTTCAACAACTGCATCCACTCCACCAGTTACCGTATGATCCTGTGTAACAGTAGAAGACAACTTACGTTCTAGCACAGATTCAATTTCGCTAATTACTTCCGGAGAAGTAGAATCCATAGTTGCAATTCGTTTCGCAATATCCGCTTGCACCTCTTGAGGCAATGAAGAGAGAATAATCCCTGCTTGTTGTGCTTCTAGATAAGATAAGATCAACGCAATAGTTTGCGGGTGTTCATTTTGAATAAAATTAAATAATTGAGTTGGTTCTGCTCGTCTTGCAAAGTCAAATGGCCGTACCTGAAGCGAAGAGGTTAAGCGATTTATAATCGCTTGCGCATGCTCTGCACCTAATGCTTTTTCTAAAACTGTTTTGGCGTAACCAATACCACCTTGAGAAATATAGTCTTGTGCCAATGCGATATTATGAAATTCTTCAATAATATCTTCTTTTATTTCAGGTTCTACTTTTTTAACGCCTGAAATTTCCAATGTTAAACGCTCGATTTCTTCTTCATTTAAATGCTTATAAATAGAAGCAGACACTTCAGGTCCGAGAGAAATTAATAAGAGCGCGGCTTTTTGTTTACCACTAAGATCTTTATCCATTTTCACCATAGCCGTCCCTCCATCAATCCTCTGCTATCCAAGTTCGCAACAATTTAGCGAAATCTTCTGGCTTATCTTTGGCCATTTTTTCAAGTTGTTTACGTCTTAACGTAGCTTCTGTTTCTTTTTCATCATTTATATCTTCAATTTTCAGTTCTTCTCGCTGCTCTTCTAGTATTTCTAGTTCTTCCTCTTCGTTTCGTCGAGAACGAATAATAAAGATTACTAATAGAATAACTGCAACTAATAGAATTCCACCAATTACATAAACCCACCATGGAATTACAGGACTCGTTCCCGTAACCATACTCGCTTTACCATTAAACGGTTGTACAGAGACAACAATTTTTTCTTTCAATTGTTGTTCAGTTAAATCTCCAGCTTCTCCTTTATCAATGGATGTTCGAATAATAGTTGCAAGAATTTGTTCAATATCACCTTGCACTCCATTCGGCATCGATGTAATATCTTTTGGATTAGGAGGTTCCACCATCACTTGGATGCCGATATCTCTAATTTTATAAGGACTTTCTACGATTTCCTTTCGAATTCGATTGACGTCACTATTTAGAGTATCTTCCTTCCTTTCATAGTCACCATTTGCATTTGAACCTGCTACATAGTTGGTAAAGTTATCTGTTGCATCTTCTGCTTGCGGTGTACCACCGGCAACTGGATTCGTTCCTGTAAATGTTTCGGAAATATGTTGTGCGCTAATTTGAATACCAGACATATTTTCTACATCTACTGGTTCTACTAAGTTTTCTTCTCGATTCTCTTGTTTGAAATCAATATCAGTTGTAACAGAAACGACTACCTTATCTGGTCCCATTAATGTGCTCAACATGGTTTGTACTTGTCTTTGTAGGTCCCGCTCGATTGATTTCTTAATGGACATTTGATCACCAGCGTTCGCTCCTGTTGTATGGGAGCTTGCCGTTTGAAGATCGAAGTACTCAAAATATTGATTTGTTATGACTATATCCTCAGTCGATAAATTCGGAACAGACTTCGACACTAAGTTATATAAAGACTGAATCTGTGCATCTGTGAATTGATAACCTGGCTCTGTATTTAATACAATTGAAGCACTAGCTTTTCCATTGCTTTGAGATAGAAAGACGCTCTCTTGTGGCAATGAAATCATTACTTTTGCATCTTTCACTCCTTTTATACCTTTGATCAAATTAGCAAGCTCCGTTTGAGTAGAAGCTAATTTCAACACATTAAACTCATTATCGGTCATACCGAAACCAGCATTTTGAGAAAAGAAGCTGTAATCAATCATACCTGATTGTGGAAATCCATCTGCGGCAAGTTGGACTAATAATGAATCCACTTGATCAGAAGGAACTAAAATAGTTGTTCCACCAGGAGCTATTTTATTTTGGACGCCTTGGGCATCTAGTGTTTCTTTAATACGCCCTACTTCAGACGGCGCGACATCGGTGTACAAAGGCACAAAATCAGTTCTTGTCGAAAAGTAAGTTATGAATGCAGCAATAAGAATAACGGCAACCGTACTCCCGATCATGGTTCCTTTTTGCGCTTTTGTTCTGCTAGTCCAAAAAGCAGAGATATCACTAGTGACTTTCTTTATACGTTCATTCATTTGTATCCTCCGGCTATGGTGAATATTTTTACTCGATATTTAAGAATAACCGAGGATTTATACAGGCATACGCATTATTTCTTGATATGCTTCTACAACTTTGTTTCTAATTTCTAATGTAGTATTTAAAGTAATGCTTGCTTTTTGTGAAGCAATCATTATGTCATGCAATTCTACGTCTTCCCCGCGGACTAACTTATCAGTTAAGACATCGGAAGCTTTTTGATCTTGATTGACGGATTCAATTGCACTTTTAAGAAAATCACCAAAGTTGTGTTGGGCTTCTGATACACTTGCTTTCGGAGTAGATGATGCCGGATTAATTTGGGCTATATTAAATAACGAAATAGACTCTATTGCCATATCTTGCTTGACCCTCTTTCATTTCTATTTACCAATCTCTAAAGCTTTAGTAAGCATTGCTTTATTGGCATTAAATACGGTTACATTCGCTTCATAAGAACGAGTTGCAGAGATTAAATCTACCATTTCCCTCAATGGGTCTACATTCGGCATTTCTACATAACCCTCTGCGTTCGCATCAATATGTGTTGGATCATAAACTAACTTAAGTGGGGTTTCCAAATCTTCATTAATACTCGCTACTTTGACGCCATTTCCAACTCCCTGATTACCTTTAGCTACATTTAAAAAATTTGAGAATTGTCCTTCAAGAGGTTGAAATGTAACGGTTTTTCTTCTATATGCTTGCCATTCACCATTGACTAGCTTAGACCTAGTAGTATCTACATTCGCCATATTAGAAGAGATGACATCCATGCGAAGACGTTGAGCAGTTAAAGCGGAAGCAGTAGTATTCATTCCGTGAAAAATCGACAAATTTAGCGACCTCCTTTAATGACAGATTGCAAAGTATTTAACTTGCTGCTCATCCGGTCAACCAATGCATTATAATAGATTTGGTTTGTCGCTAGATTCGCTTGCTCTTTATCCATGTCTACTCCATTACCATTCTGACTATATTGAAAATCAGCATAATTATTAACACCTGGTGAACTTGTGTTCATTTGAAAGTTAAAATGTTTTTCATTCGTGCGATATGCGGAAATTGTCGAATGTTTGGCATCAGACAAGAAATTCTTGAAATTAACACTCTTCGCTTTATAATTTGGCGTGTCGACATTTGCAATATTTTGTGCGATTGCTTTATGTTTCATTGCTGAAAAATCTAAACCGCGTTCTAAACTTGAAATTGTTCCTCCAAAAATACCCAATTATTACACCTCTTTTATTTCTTAAAGGTAAAAATTTTAATAATATTCTACGAAAATCATAATAATCTAATTGTAATGAAAATGTAACATAGTGTCTATTCTCTTTTTTTTTATTTCATAGGTCATTTTTCCTTTTTTTTCGATCTTTTTCTAAATAAAATGTCGAAAAGTCATAATTCATAATGCATACATACTAATTCGTATAAATTTTCAAAAAAAAGGAATTATTTATTTTTGAAATTATTATTGTTTTATCTTAGACGGAGCATTTTTTTACACTAAATGACATTTTGATACCAAACGTGTTGTACCAGAAAACATTTTACTCAGTGGCGAGACCAATTCTTACTTATCCGAGATCGGAAGCAAATACTTTCTGCGACGAGTAACCGCAGGAGCAAGAGACTTCTTCTAGATAAGTACAGGTGCGGAAGGCGGCGATTTCTAGGGGATTAGCAAGCAAATCATGATCCTGTACTAAAGCTGCGCGAAAGGGCTTGATGCTTGCTTGACTAGCAAGCGTCAGCCTGCGGCGGAAATAAACCTGTTCATGTCATAAAAAATATATATTCATTCTTTTCATGAAAAAACCTCTTCTACAAAAGTAGAAGAGGTTTTATTATTACTTATTTCAATTTTAATTGAGCTAGTTCTGCAAGGAATTTATCATTAAGTACTTTAATGTACGTTCCTTTCATACCTAATGATCTAGATTCAATTACTCCAGCACTTTCAAGCTTACGTAAAGCATTTACAATTACAGAACGAGTAATACCTACGCGGTCAGCAATTTTTGAAGCTACTAGTAAGCCTTCATTTCCATCTAATTCTTCAAAAATATGCTCAATTGCTTCTAGCTCACTATAGGATAAAGAATTTATCGCCATTTGAACGACAGCTTTACTTCTTGCTTCGCCTTCAATTTCTTCTGATTTTTCACGTAAGATTTCCATCCCAACAACAGTAGCACCATATTCTCCAAGAATTAAATCATCATCATGGAATTCTTGTTTTAAACGTCCAAGGATTAAAGTACCCAAACGTTCTCCACCACCGATAATCGGTACAATCGTTGTTAACCCATCTTTAAATAATTCGCGATTTTCTACAGGAAATACTGTATGTTGGTTGTATACATCTAAATTTGAAGAAGTTTCGTTAACACTAAATAAGTTTTTTGTATAATCTTCTGGGAATTGACGTTCTTCCATCATTTTAATCATACGTTCATTTTCAATTTGTTGATGTACTTCATGTCCTAGTAGTTTACCTTTACGGCTTAAGATGAAAGCGTTACATTCAATAACGTCGCTTAATGTTGCTGCCATTTCTTTAAAATTAACAGGTTTACCTGCAGATGCTTGGAGCATCGAGTTAATCTTTCTTGTTTTACTTAATAAATTCATTGTTGTTTCCTCCATTTAATTTACGTATTTATTTTTAATATTCTAAAGGTTTTTAATTGTTTTTGGAATAGCAGAAACTTAATATTACAATATAAATTGCGATAAATCTTTATTCTTCACAATATTGTCAAGTTTTTGGTCAATATATCCAGGAGTTATTTGAATATGAGCTGGAGAAATGTCAGAAGCTTCAAACGATAGTTCTTCTAAGATCTTTTCGAGTATCGTATGAAGACGTCGAGCTCCTATATTATCCGTTTCTTGATTCACCTCATATGCTATTTCACCAATTCTTTCAATTGAGTCATCTGTAAACGAAATTGTTACACCTTCTGTTTGAAGTAATGCTTCATATTGTTTTGTTAGAGAATGTTGAGGTTCTTTTAAAATTCGAACAAAATCTTCTTTTGTAAGTTTTTCTAATTCTACACGAATCGGAAATCTACCTTGAAGCTCAGGGATTAAATCAGAGGGTTTCGACATATGGAAAGCACCAGCTGCAATAAACAAGATATAATCCGTTTTTACTGCACCATATTTCGTATTCACAGTTGAACCTTCGACAATTGGTAAAATATCGCGTTGAACGCCTTCTCGCGAAACATCCGCAGAAGCACTACCACCACTTTTATTCGCAATTTTATCCATTTCATCAATAAATATTATTCCAGTCTGTTCGGTTTTTTCTATCGCAATTTGAGATAACTCATCATTATCAATTAGTTTGCTCGCTTCTTCCTGCAATAATACTTTCCGAGCATCTTTTACTTTCATTTTTCTTTTTTTCTTTTTCTTTGGAACTAAACTAGAAAGTGCATCTTGCATATTCATCCCCATACTCTCCATCCCGCCGCCTTGAAGTGCGTCAAAGATAGATGGAGCTTGTTCTGTAACTTCTACTGTAACAATTTCTTCTTCTAGTTTTCCATCTCTTAAATCTTCTGCAATTTGTGATCTTTTTATACGAACTTCCGTATCATCATTATCTTGGTGTTCATCATCTGCTTTTCCTCCAAATAATGCTTCGAACGGATTTTGGCTGGCACTCTTTTTCTTTAACGAAGGAACAAGAAGCTTTACAATAGCATCATTCGCTAATCGTATTGCCTGATCTTTCACTTCTTCCATTTTCTCTTCTTTCACAATTCGAATAGCTGCTTCCACTAAATCTCTTACCATTGATTCAACGTCTCTACCGACATAACCTACTTCTGTAAATTTAGTCGCCTCTACTTTTACAAAAGGGGCTTTTGTAAGCTTTGCAATTCTTCTCGCTATTTCTGTTTTCCCAACCCCAGTTGGACCAATCATTAAGATGTTTTTAGGGATTACTTCATTCTTCATATCTTCATCTAGTAGTTGTCTTCTATATCTATTTCGAAGAGCTACTGCTACCGCTTTTTTTGCAGCATCTTGCCCAACGATATATTTATTTAAGTGCTCCGTAATTTGTTTTGGCGTTAAGTTATTTTCATTCATTCACCTAATACCTCCACAATTATTTGATGATTTGTAAATACGCAAATATCAGCAGCAGTTGTTAGAGCTGCCTTTGCTATTTCTTCAGCAGTCATTTTTTCCCCAGCATATTGCTTTAATGCCCTTCCTGCTGCTAATGCATAGTTTCCTCCAGAGCCAATAGCAAGTATACCATCATCTGGCTCAATTACTTCACCAGTTCCAGAAACTAGTAATAAATTTTTATTGTCCATTACTAAAAGCATTGCTTCCAGTTGACGTAACATTTTATCCCCTCTCCATTGTTTTGCTAATTCAACGGACGCACGCTGAAGATTCCCATTATACTCTAATAGTTTACCTTCGAACATTTCAAATAATGTAAAAGCATCTGCAACGGAACCGGCAAACCCTGCTATTACTTTACCATTAAATAATCTTCTAACTTTTTTCGCGGTATGCTTCATAACAACTTGATTACCTAAAGTGACCTGTCCGTCCCCTGCCATTGCATAACTTCCATTATGACTTACCGCAAAAATTGTAGTTGCATGTATTCCAGCTCCAGCCAAATTTCATTACCTCCAATATATATCAAATTCGTCTTGGCGTATTTGAGCCCAGTTTATGAATCGAGCTCGCTCGATGAACTCCTTTACAAAAACTGTGGCATCCGCCGGAGGCATACCCTTATTTAGCAAGTGCTTACAAGCACTGATAAATAAGGTTATGCCCTAGGATGAGCGTTCATATACGTTTTTCTTAAATGTTCCTTTGTTACATGTGTATAAATTTGAGTAGAAGTTAAATGGGAATGCCCTAACAATTCTTGCACACTTCTTAAATCTGCACCATTGTTTAATAAATGCGTAGCAAATGTATGTCGAAGCATATGAGGATATATTGTCGTGTGCATAGACGCTTTCTTTATCATTTCGTTTAGAATATGTCTAACACCACTTGTGGTTAAATGATGACCTCTGCTATTTACAAAAAGAAAAGAGTGGGACGTATACTTCATTAACTTAAACCTGCTTTTTTCTACATATTCTTCCACTGCTAATAGTGCATAATCGCCAACAGGAACATACCGCTCTTTTCTTCCCTTTCCCATTACACGAACAATCCCATAACTCTTATCAATATGACTCATTTCGATCGAAATAAGTTCGCTTACCCGAATGCCAGTTGCATATAGTAATTCGAGTAATGCCATATTTCTCAAAGAAAGTAGATCTGTCCCTTTGTTTGCTTCGAACAGTTTTTCCATTTCTTCCTCATAAAAGAAATGAGGTAATTTCTCCTCTTTCTTCGGATGATATAACGATTGAAAGGCTTCGTCTCTTATATTGTATTCTTTGTGTAAAAACTTGTAAAAAGAACGAACGGATGAAATCTTTCTTGAAATAGAAGTTCTCGCTAATTTTTTTTCATAAAGAGTTGTAACAAATAATCGCGCGTGAACATATTCTACTTCATTTAAATGACTTACACCTTCTCTTTCTAGAAAAAGTAAAAACTGTTCAATATCTTTGTCGTACTCATGGACTGTAAGATTTGAGTAATTTTTCTCTAATTGAATATAATCAATAAATGAATGTAATTCAATTAATCCAATCATTCGAACAACTCCAATTCTCTTTCCATAGTAAAAGCCTCTAAAAGTATATCAAGTTTTAGAGGCTTAAAGCAATTAAATCGATTCATTTATCACAAAATTTTGAATTGTTTTTAATGCGCGATTTGCTAATTGCTCGGTTCTCAATTTTTTATCTCTAACTTTTGGTTGGAGCTCTGGGAATAGGCCAAAGTTAATATTCATTGGTTGAAAATTTTTCGGATTTGCTTCTGTAATATATCTAGCCATACTACCTAGAGCTGTTTCGCTCGGGAATACGATTAATTCTTCCCCTTTTACAAATCTAGCCGCATTAATGCCAGCAAGTAAACCACTCCCCGCAGACTCTACATATCCTTCCACACCAGTCATCTGACCTGCAAAGAAAATTTGTTGGTTTGCTTTTAGTTGGTAAGTTGGTTGTAGTACAGTAGGTGAGTTAATGAACGTATTACGATGCATAACACCATATCGAACAATCTCTACGTTTTCTAGACCCGGTATTAGTTGCAATACTTCTTTTTGTGGTCCCCATTTTAAATGCGTTTGAAATCCAACAATATTATATAGTGTACCAGCAGCATCATCTTGTCTTAGTTGAACAACTGCATATGGTCGCTTTCCTGTTTTTGGATCTTCGAGACCAACCGGCTTCATGGGTCCAAATAATAATGTTTTTCGACCTCTTCCAGCCATTACTTCTACTGGCATACATCCTTCGAAGTAGATTTCTTTTTCAAATTCTTTTAACGGAACAACCTCTGCTGCAATAAGTGCGTCATAAAAACGATTGAATTCCTCTTCTGTCATTGGACAGTTTAAGTAAGCCGCTTCCCCTTTATCGTAACGCGATTTCAAATATACTTTGTCCATGTCAATACTGTCTTTTTCCACAATTGGAGCTGCGGCATCATAAAAGTACAAATAAGCTTGGCCTGTTATATCTTTTACTTTTTCCGCTAAAGCCGGAGAAGTTAATGGCCCTGTTGCAATGACCGTTATTCCTTCTGGGATTTCCGTTACTTCTTCGTTTACAATTTCAATTAAAGGATGATTACGTATCGTATCCGTAACTCTTCCAGCAAAATCATGTCTATCAACAGCTAATGCACCTCCGGCGGGCACGCTACTGTTGTCTGCAGCATGAATAATAAGAGAATCCAATATACGCATTTCTTCTTTAATAACACCAACAGCGTTTGTCAAATTATTTGCACGTAGCGAATTAGAACAAACTAGTTCTGCAAATTTATCTGTATGATGAGCTGGAGTTTGTTTAACAGGTCGCATTTCAAAAAGACGAACCTTTATACCCCGCTTCGCAATTTGCCAAGCTGCCTCGCTTCCTGCAAGTCCAGCACCTATCACGTTTACTATTTCAGTCATGTTAAATCCTCATTTCTATTAACTCTGTGGATCTTCTTTGTAATCACAAGAAACACATTGAATTTGTATGCCTTTTTTCAATTTCTTTTCTACTAACTTATCATTACATTTTGGACATGGTCTATTTATCGGCTTATCCCATGATACAAAATCACATGTCGGATATCGGTCACAACCATAAAAAATTCGTTTCGTTTTACTTTTACGTTCTACAATTTGTCCTTCTCCACAAGATGGGCAAGGTACACCAATCTCTTTTACAATTGCTTTCGTATTCCGGCAATCTGGGAAATTACTACAAGCCATAAATTTGCCAAATCGTCCTAATTTATAAACCATTGGAGAGCCGCATTTTTCACAATCTTCTCCTGTTGGTTCATCTTTAATGACGATTTTCTCCATTTCAGCATCTGCATGCTCCACATGTTTCGCAAAGTCTTGATAAAACCCGTCAATTACTTGAACCCATTTAACTTGTCCCTCTTCTACACTATCTAAGTCTTTTTCCATTTGTGCCGTAAACTCAATATTCAATACATTAGGAAAAAATTCTAAAACTAGTTTATGAACAATCGTTCCCAGCTCTGTTGGTACAAAACGTTTTGTTTCTAAAGCAACATAGCCCCTTTTTTGAATGGTATCCAGAGTTGGAGCATATGTAGAAGGCCTACCAATACCCAGTTCTTCAAGCGTTTTTACTAATCTTGCCTCTGAATATCTTGGTGGCGGCTGTGTAAAATGTTGTTTGGGATCGATAGCTAATGATTTCACTATATCTCCGACCTCTAACACAGGTAGTAATTTGTCTTTATCGTCGGTTTGATCGTCAGAACCTTCTACATATACTTTCATGAATCCCGGAAATTTCACTTGTGAACCGTTTGCACGGAACACCGCATCTCCATTTTTCATATCTACCGCAACAGTATCTAGTATTGCAGATTCCATTTGACTCGCGATGAAACGCTCCCAAATCAATTTGTATAAACGGTACTGATCTTTAGATAGAATCGCTTTTACTTGATCTGGTGTTCTTAAAACACTTGTTGGTCTAACCGCTTCATGTGCATCTTGTGCTTTTTTAGATTGTTTCTCGGCATTTCTTGATGTAATGTATTCGCTGCCATATTCATTTTGAATAAACGCATGAGCTTCAGCTTTTGCGGTATCCGAAATCCTTGTAGAATCTGTCCTCATATAAGTTATTAGACCAACAGTTCCTTCTTTTTTCCCTAAGTCGATACCTTCATATAATTGTTGAGCGAGCATCATTGTTTTTCTTGCTCTATAATTTAGCTTTCTTGCTGCCTCTTGTTGAAGAGAAGAAGTTGTGAAGGATGCCGCAGGGTTTCTTTTTCTCTCTTTTTTTACCACATTGGTCACTTCAAACTTTTTACCTTTCATACCGTCTAATACTTCTTTAACCTCTTTTTCGTTCGTAAGTTTTACTTTTACTTTTTCAGAACCGTAGTATAGTGCATCAAAGGACTTTTTGCCTTTTTCAAATTGCCCTTCAATTGTCCAATATTCTTCCGGTATAAAATTAGTTATTTCATTTTCACGATCGATAATTAAACGTAAAGCTACAGATTGAACTCTACCTGCCGAAAGACCTTTCTTTACTTTTTTCCATAAAATAGGACTTATGTTATATCCAACAAGTCGGTCTAATATTCTTCTAGCTTGCTGAGCATCTACTAAATCCATATCAATAGGCCTTGGGTGTTTAAAAGATTCTAATATTGCATCTTTTGTAATTTCGTTAAATACAACACGACAATCCGATTCGATGTCTACGTTTAATGCTTGAGCTAAATGCCACGCAATTGCTTCCCCTTCTCTGTCAGGGTCAGCTGCGAGATAGACTTTCTTCACTTTTTTAGCAGCTTTTTTTAAATCTTGTAATACAGGGCCTTTTCCTCGTATAGTAATATATTTTGGTTCATAGTCATTTTCAACATCTACACCCATTTTACTTCTTGGTAAATCGATTACATGACCGATGGATGCCTTTACTTTATATTTTTTTCCTAAATACCGTTCAATTGTCTTTGCCTTTGCTGGCGATTCCACTATTACTAAATAATCCGACATAAATGTGCCTCCTTATAGAAGGTAACTCGCTTTAAGCTACAAAACAAATACCTGTTGCAAAATGTATACCAGATTCCTTATAAATGCAAGGCTTTTCATTTATTTAATTGTTTATTTGTTCATTATCACATAATTCTTCAAGAATTTGATATCCGTTCCAAATAGGCTTTGCTCCTTCTAAAATAAGCAAATGTGGTCCTGCAGATAGTGGTGAATCTATTGCGCCTGGAATAGCGAATATTTCTTTTCCATTTTCCAAAGCATGTTCCATTGTAGAAACTGTTCCACTCTTCTCTTTTGCTTCTGTAATAACAACTCCTTGTGATAACCCACTGATTATCCGATTTCTCATTGGAAAGTTCCACTTTTTAGGTGTTATATAAGGAGGATATTCTGTCACTAATAAATGATTTTTCGACATTCTTTCTGCTAATCCTTCATTTTCTTTTGGATAAGTATGGAATAACCCCGTACCTAGTACGGCAATTGTTTTCCCTCCGAGTTGGATAGTGATTTCATGTGCCATCGTATCCGCTCCTTTTGCAAGACCACTTACGATAACGAAATTTTGTTCTATCAATGGAGGTAATATCAATTTTATACTATTTTCAGAGTACTCCGTAGCATCTCTGGACCCGATTATTGCTATTTTTTTTGCCACATTTAAAAGACTAATATCGCCTTTAACATATAGGACTGCAGGTGGATCATAGAGATTTTTTAAACTTAATGGATAATTGGGATTGGTATATATAATTGGGGTTATTTGATGTTTTTCATAGATTTGTAGAAATGGGGTTTCTACAAATTTCAGATACATTTCTTTCAGTTGTATTGCACGTTTTTGTGAAATCTTTAGAATCTCTGAAAGTTTATTCGTTTGCATTTTTGCTAATCGGAATAAGGTGGGATCAAACTCAATTAGCGGTTCGATTTTGTTTAAAGGAACTGGAAATACATAGTGCAAGGCTAGAAAACGGTTCATCCATCGTTCATCTGTATGATTCATTACTTCCCTCCTATTTTAAAAAAAGGTACGGCATCTGAACTGACCTAGCGATATGAGACACATATAAAACACCTTTTTAGGCTGCCGCAATGCCAAATTCTTTTGGCGTAAGGTAGCCTAATTTTTCTTGGATCCGTTCTTCATTGTAATGATGAATATACTCGTCAATTCTTTGCACAACACTGACATTACTTAATGAATTAAACTTGGCTAGGCTAAACTCTTCTGTTTTTAAACTAGAATGAAAGGACTCAATTACTGCATTATCCCAACAGTTTCCACGTCTGGACATACTGCTAACTAAATGGTTTTCCTTCAAGGCATTTTGATAAGCATACGATGTATAGACACTTCCTTGATCAGAATGAACAATAACTCCTTGGGGGTTTCCGCGAGCTATTAACGCTTCACGCAACGTATCCATGACTAACGGAGTCTGTTGGTGATTATAAAGCTTATAAGTGACAATTTCATTGTTATATAAATCCATGATCGTCGAAAGATATAATGTGACGCTACCATATTGAATATACGTAATATCCGTTACCCATTTTTCGTTCGGTTTACTAGCTATAAAGTTACGATTCAATACATTTGGGGCAATTACTACTGACTCACCTTGAGATTTCCATTTTCTTTTTTGCTTTACTTTGCATTGAAGATGAAACTTTTGCATGGTTTTCTGAACGGTATTGCGGTCTAATTTAATTCCATAATCTCTTTTCAATAACGCCTTTATTTTACGATGACCATTGCGGTATTTCGTTTTCTTGCATAGTTCGATGATTGCTTCTTCTGCTAAGGTTAAAATCTTCTCAACACCTTCAGCTAACCAACGATAAAAGCTGGAACGTGGTATTTCTAAGGCTGATAAAATGACACTTACTGTATAGTTTTTCCGGAACTTTTCCACGATTTGAAGAACTATGTGTTTTTCAACTCCTTTATCATTTCCAAATACTTTTTTAGAATCTCATTCTCCATTTTTAAATGGTTCATCTGCGTATCTTTCTTCTCTTCTTCACTTTTAAAATCAGGCCCATGCCCAAACGTATATTGTTTCCCAATCGGTTGGTCAAAACGATGAATTTCATTCGCTCTATACCATCTCATCCATGTCTCAACTTGAGATTTATTCTTAATTCCGTATTTCTCCATAATTTCTTTCGTTGTTAGTTTACCACTCATTTTTTCTTTGACGACTGCCCATTTAATCTCGCTTGTATACACGTTTTTGCCCATGCAAAAACACCTCCGATTTAAGTACTTGTTTTAAGTGTACCATTACCGAAGGTGTTTTATATTGTCTCAGTATTTTAGGTTAGTCCAATCACCTATCAGTGAGCCGTACCTTTATATTAATGTGTTTTACAAGCGTCGTAAAGACCTGCTTCTTTAATTGCTTCAATTAAAGTTTCACCGATTACAGATGGTGTAGCAGCAACTTTCATTCCTGCTTCTTTCATTGCTTTAATTTTACCTTCAGCAGTACCTTGACCACCTGAGATAATTGCACCAGCGTGACCCATACGTTTTCCTTCTGGAGCTGTTTGACCACCGATGAATCCAATTACAGGTTTTGTCATATTAGCTTTGATCCATGCCGCTGCTTCTTCTTCAGCAGTACCACCAATTTCACCAATCATAACAACTGCGTATGTTTCTTCATCTGCATTGAATGCAGTTAAAGCATCGATAAAGTTAGTTCCATTTACTGGATCTCCACCAATACCTACAGCAGTTGTTTGTCCAATACCAGCTTGCGTTAACTGATGAACAGCTTCATAAGTCAATGTACCAGAACGGGATACAACACCTACATGACCTTTTGTATGAATATATCCTGGCATAATACCAATTTTACATTCATCTGCAGTAATAACACCTGGGCAGTTTGGTCCAACTAAACGAGTTTTCTTACCTTCCATGTAACGTTTCACGTTAACCATGTCTAGTACTGGGATATGTTCTGTTATACAGATTGTCATATCTAGTTCAGCATCTACCGCTTCCATAATTGCATCAGCAGCAAAAGGAGCTGGTACATAGATGACAGAAACGTTTGCGCCAGTTGCTTTTACAGCGTCTTCTACTGTATTAAAAACTGGTACGCCTTCAACTTCAGTACCACCTTTACCAGGTGTAACCCCAGCAACGATCTTAGTACCATATTCAAGCATTTGTTTTGTATGGAAAAGAGCAGTTGAGCCCGTAATTCCTTGAACGATTACTTTCGTATCCTTATTAATATATACGCCCATTTTATGTCCCTGCCTTTCTTATCCTACAAGATTAACGATTTTTTGAGCACCGTCTGCCATAGAGTCAGCAGCAATAATATTTAAGCCAGATTCATTTAATAATTTTTTACCTAAGTCAACATTCGTACCTTCTAAACGTACTACTAACGGCACAGCAAGACCAACTTCTTTCGCAGCAATAATAACACCTTCTGCGATTACGTCACATTTCATGATACCACCAAAGATATTAACGAAAATACCTTTTACGTTTACATCTGAAAGAATGATTTTGAATGCTTCCGTTACTTTTTCAGCTGTAGCACCGCCCCCAACGTCAAGGAAGTTTGCGGGTGAACCGCCGTAATAGCTAATCGTATCCATTGTTGCCATAGCTAGTCCTGCTCCATTAACCATACAACCGATATTTCCATCTAAAGAAATATAGCTTAAGTCATATTTAGAAGCTTCGATTTCTTTTGCATCTTCTTCATCATAATCACGCATTTCAAGAATATCAGCATGACGATATAAAGCATTTGCATCGAAGTTGAATTTTGCATCAAGTGCTAATACGTTGTCATCGTTAGTAACTACTAACGGATTAATTTCAACAATAGAAGCATCTTTTTCTTTATAAACTTGATATAAACCAAGCATGAACTTAGCTGCTTTGTTTACAAGTTTAGCTGGTATATTCATTTTAAAAGCCATACGACGAGCTTGGAAGCCTGTTAAGCCTACAACTGGATCGATTTCTTCGTAGAATAATTTCTCAGGATTATTTGCTGCTACTTCTTCGATATCCATACCGCCCTCTTCAGAGCCCATTAAAGTTACACGAGAAGTTGCACGGTCTAATACTAAACCTACATAATATTCCTTCTTGATATCGCTACCTTCTTCGATCAGTAAACGTTTAATTTCTTTACCTTCAGGACCAGTTTGGTGTGTAACTAACACTTTTCCTAATAGTTCCTTCGCGTATTCACGTACTTCATCTAAATTTTTCGCGATTTTTACCCCACCAGCTTTACCACGACCACCTGCGTGAATTTGTGCTTTAACAACAATAACGCTTGAGCCTAACTCTTTCGCTGCTTTAACTGCCTCTTCAGGTGAGAAAGCTACAATCCCGTTAGAAACTGCTACGCCATATTGTCTGAGGAGTTGTTTACCTTGATATTCATGGATATTCATTTTACATCCTCCAATCAAACTTATGTCCAGTAATTTACTACCTACCCCATTGTAATAAAACAGTCACATCTTGTCTACAAAAGTACAGTATTTCTATTAAACTGCGAATATTCGGATACCTTGTCGAAATAAAGAGTTTGAACTTGTGTTTTTACATATGTATTATTTAACCAAAAGTATCTAGTAAATTACTAGTTAAATTGGTGATAAGACACTAGTTACTAGGTATATAGTCTCTTTTGGGTTGATTTGGACTAAACGATCATTACACTATTACCGAGATTTCTGGATGTGGAGGGATGTGACTTAGTCGCAACCCTCCACATTTTTTTTCGGTAATTGTGTGGTAGTCGTTCGTCCGTCGCTCTCCAAAGACACAAAAAAGCGAAGTGTCATAGCTTTTGGGAATCAAAGAATAGCCACTTTCCTATTCATACAAAAGCATCCAAAGATGAAATTTTGGCTGCTTAGCCCTTCTCTAAAGTGTTTCCGCCTTCTCGATTTAAAAGCAAGTGTCACTTTCTTACACAGCACCTCCATACGACTAGCATTTCTTTTCATAAATAAGCAAGGAATGCATTATAAAAAAGTATAGAGGTCCCGAAATTGGATCTTCGGAAACTTGCAACCTCCATAGAACGTTAGCTATTCTCTCATTTTACAAAAAAGCATTTTTCTCTTGAACATTGTACGTAAGCGACGGACAAATATCCTCAATAAATCAACGGTAATGAAGTGGTGATCATTTCGTTCAAACCGAACCGAAATCGTACAAGAGCAAATGGAGAATTTTACGTTTTTCCTACAAGTGTTTTATATTGTCTCACTATTTTAGGTTAGTCCAAATCAACAGAAGTGGTGTTTTTACTTTTTTCTTTATCCAATTTATAAACGAATGAAAACACCTCAGCTACCGCCTGATACAACTCTTCCGGAATAGATTGATTAATATCCAATTGCCCCAGAAGTTCTACTAAACTTGGATCCTCTTGAATCGGCACATTATGCTCTTTTGCCTTGAGTAAAATATTTTCAGCTATTTTCCCTTTCCCTTTCGCTACAACCGTTGGTGCTTGTATAATACCTGGTTTATAACTTAAAGCAACCGCTTCTTTTCGTGCATGTTTTTCATCTGTCATATTCGTATGTCTACTCCCTGTGATTCTTTCGAAAGTAATTTTGAGTTTAATTGCGAGGAAAGTTTATGCTCGTCAAAGGTCTTCATAAAAACACCAGATAGTTTATACCCTACTGTCAAAAGCCCTTCTTTTAGTGGATCTTTCAACGCGTTCGCTATTGGTTTTAAGCTGGCATCATTATTGTATAAGGAGATCGTGACAACTCGGTTTTGAACTTGCATGTCCACTACTGTTTCTTTTAAAGCGTCCAATTGTAAATAAAACATAATTCTCGCAAAATCTGAATCAATTTTTCCATTTTCTTTCATTCGTCCATTCCATTCAAGCGTAGCATCCATTTTCTTTCCCAGAAATTCTAGCGGAATTTGCATTAACAACTGATGCTGAGGTCCATTTTCATTTGATAGCATTTGCAAGCCATTCATGCGATTTAATAGTAAATTCGCATGATCTTTTAGTGGAGAAGAGATAGTTTGATTTTGAATTAACTCCACTAGCTGTGGTTTTAACTCGACAGCTAGTTTTTTTACATCTTCATTTTGATGGTTAATTTTTGCTTCGTAACTAAATCCAAGATTTTTCAATACTTCTTTCATGGCATGCTCAAATGCTTTTCCATCTAACTGATTAAGTACTTGTTCTTCCGATTGTTGTAGTAAAGTAGAGAAAGTTGTTTGTGCACTATTCTTACTTAACGAAATGACCTGTTGAAGCGTTTGACTAACTAAGTCAGGGTTTGCGCCTTTACCTAGTAAGGATAGTAAATGTTCTTTAGCGGTCAGGTCATTTGCATCTTTTAAGAAGATAGCTTGCTGGCTTTGCTCTGCAAATACTTGCACTAGTGCGTTATTCACCGTCGAAGTTTGTATTGGCTGCCCATTATCTTTTAGTAAAGATAATATTTGTTCTTTTTGTTCGGTCGTTAACAAAGGTTGTGTGCCTACCCAGTCTCGTAGTTGTGTAATGATTAAATTTCGTTCAATGCCTGGCGCATGTTTTAGCTTAGTCATTATCTCCCCGGCGGAATTGGGTAATGATGCCGAAATTGATTGTGGAGTAATGTTATTCAACGATGCTGTAGTTGGCAAGACTTCTGCTTCTTTTAACGCTTGCAGCAAAGGGAACTTAGTACCCATGCTTATTTGTGGATTTTGTAAATTTTCTATTAGTTTTCCTATCAACGCTCCTGCAACAGGCTCTCCAAATGGCTCTGCTATTTTTTGCAAAGTCTGAAGTATATTGTTTTTTATACTGGAAGAAACAGAAATATCCTCTCGTAATGCAACTTTGAAATCCTGAATAAGTGTTTGTAAACCATTTGTAGACTTCCCGCTTAATACAGATTCAACTATTTGTTGCGTTAAAGGGAATTTCAACTCCGTCATCTTGCGGATTGCTTCTAACCCTTCATTCATAGTCGAGTTTGAAGGAAGTTGCTTTAATAATTGTTCAACTTGGAGTAATAAGTCTTTTGAAATTGGTAATTGTTCTTTCAGATAAAATTGAACGACTGCTTGCATTTCTGTAGTTTTAGTTAAATTCATCACTTGCAAAAGTTGCTGCGCTTGTTGAGCCAATGAGTTTCCTTGGGTCAAAGGTCCTGATACTACTTTTAATTGCAGTTCAGGCTCTGATTTGGTCACTTGAAAAAAATGAGCATCTCCCGCTTTTAGTGGAGTTTCAAGTTTTGCAATTACCTTTTGATTTCCAATCTGTACTTCTGCCGTTTGGTTTGGAAACAACTTTTTAATGGTTCCGTGAACAACTTGTCCTTCTTTCATGGATACTTGAGTATTTGATGTAATAGCTTGTGTCGATTGGGATCGTATAGAAGAAAAAGATGTAGAAGACATTTATTCACCTCATTTTTTTAATAATGACTTAATCGGTTCGAATGTTTTCCTATGATGAATAGTAGGACCATACTGATAGATCATCTCTACATGTTGTTTCGTACCATACCCAGCGTGCTTGTTAAATAAATACTGCGGGTATTCTTCATGTAATTGATCCATATAGTCATCACGTGCGGTTTTCGCTAATATAGATGCTGCTGCAATTGCCAAACTTTTAGCATCCCCTTTTATAATAGAGTGCGTTTCTATCACAATCGGAAGTTTCATCGCATCTACCAAAACTACTGATGGACGTTCCTTTAAATTTAAGACCGCTTCTGTCATAGATTGTTTTGTTGCTTCGTAGATATTAAGTTCATCTATTTTTTCTACAGATTGAAAATGAATAAAATAGCTGATTGCATTATTTTTTATTTTAATCGCTAGTTCTTGCCGTTTCTTCTTTGATAATTGTTTGGAGTCATTTAAACCGATAAGTTCATCTGTATTGTCATTTAAGATGACTGCCGCTGTAACTACTGGTCCAGCAAGTGGACCGCGTCCTGCTTCATCTACACCAGCCACTAAGTCTGTCTTGTGTCGGCAAAAGCTTGCATCAAACAAACACTTTTCTTCATGTGCAAGTATTTCTTTTTCAAGTTGAGATTGCTTGTTCTTCCAAGTATTTAATAACTTGATTGCACCAATTCTACTATCGGTCTCCAATTCATTCATCCAAGACTGCCAAGTAATCGTACTTTCTAACTTTCCTTTAATTTCTTTCAAGCTTAACATTTGGATCACATCAACTTTCTCAGTCTTAATATTATGACTGTTGATTATCATATTTTTTCCAACTAATACATTTAGTTAATGTACGATTAGTTTTCCGTCTTATTATAGATATAATGCGCATTAGTTAGTTTTCGCTTTGATTTCCGCTTCTGGCGGACGCTTTCCGCCGGCATGGCTTCAGCCGCTTCGCTTTCGTCGCAAAATTTATTTGCTATTCCGGCAGGAGTCGCCGCCTTACGCTACAATCAACGTGAGTTGCCGGCTATTTAGTGAGTGCTGTCACGTAAATTACGAGCAATCAGGATTCGTTACCACAGGATAGGCGCTTTCGCTCATAAGATGCATGCTTATTTTTTGCTAACCGCAAGATAGCTTCCGTTATGGAGAAATATATGGATATTGTACCTTAATAGGTGTCATCCCATGCCAAATTAAACCTATAAATAAAGTCGTTTGTCTTATAACAAAGCTTTAACTTGGCATGAGATTATTAGTATTGAGTACAAGCAATCAATATAATGCGTCTTAGTGACCGCCAGGATTTCCGCTCTAGGTGGACGCTTTCCGAGGGGGGAGCGATGAGCCAGCACCGGCGCATGTGCGCCGTTTGTGCTGTCTCATCTGTCTCCCTGATCCCTTCGGAGTCGCCACCTGCCGCTGCAATCCAGCATATTTGCTAACTATTCAGTGTCACTATTCACTTATTAATCTTAACTATATTATCTAAAATAAAATCCAATAAATGGTTGGACGAGTCAAATCATGGAGAGAATGCGACTACTTTCTCTTAATAAAGACTTAGCTTTGCATTAAATTATATGTCTCCATTGAAAATATTCCGTATGTTGCGCATTATTTATTGGGTGATAATATCCGGATTAGTAGAGTGGATAACTTTGCACAATACTACTGAATAGTTAATATGTTTCTTCTGGGTTGAAGCGAAAGGGCGGCGACTCCTACCGGATGAGTGGGCAAATGAGACTTCACAACGAACGCGTAGCGGCGGTGAAGGCTCATCGCTCACCCGGTGGAAAGCGTCCGCCCTGCAGCGGAAATCCCAGCGGCAACTTTCTTACGACGTAATATATCTAAAAAGCGAACTGAAATATAAAACTGTGAGCCACAGAGTGTTTCATTAAATAGTTGAAGATGGTTAATCAACAGACACGTCTTAATATATGTATCGGTATATTTATTGAAAAATCGAGAAAACCCTTTTCACCAAATGGCAAAAAGGGTAAATTATTTTTGTTTTATTCAGTTACATTATCAAAAGTTAAGCGACCTAAATGTAGATTTCGAATATCTCGTACGATTAGTTCGGCTACTTGATCGTAGTCAATCTCTCCACCGCCAGCAAAACATCTCCTCAACTTTCCAATGTGATCGAAAGTTTCCACTAAGTCCTCACTAACTTCTGTTAATTGATATCTTTCTTGCATGCGCCTTGGATAATGTTCTTGTAAAAATCGAAGTCCGTACACTGCCAAATCTTCCATATTGATCAGAGCATCTTTGATAGCTCCGGTTAATGCAAGTTTATAGCCAACTTGTTGGTCTTCGAATTTCGGCCAAAGAATACCAGGTGTATCCAGTAATTCGATTTCCCTTTCGACTTTTATCCATTGCTGCCTTTTAGTAAGGCCAGGTGTATTACCAGTTTTCGCAATATTCTTTTTCGCAAATCGATTAATCAGTGTAGATTTTCCAACATTCGGAATACCTACGATCATCGCACGAATTGCACGAGGTTTAATACCTCGTTCATTCATTCGATCCCATTTGGGCTTTAAAAGCTCTTTAGCGGCTTTAAAGACAGCCTGTAGACCTTTTCCTTCTAAAGAGTTTATCGCCACTGTAGGAAGCCCTTTTGAGTCAAAATAGGCTATCCATTTTTTTGTTTCCGTTTCATCAGCCATATCCATCTTATTTAATATAAGTAATCTCGTTTTTTGATGTACGACTTGATCAATCATCGGATTTCTAGAAGATAACGGCAATCTTGCATCCACTAATTCAAAAATGATATCCACCAGTTTTAAATTCTCTGTAACTTCTCTTCTTGCTTTGGCCATGTGACCCGGAAACCATTGTATGGTCATGTTATATCTCCTCCTTTAAAGGATGAGAAAGTATCTACTCTTCTACTTTCTAACTTTCAAATATTCCGATAACTTTCGTTTTTACTATTTCACAAAGCCAATTTCATCAAATGGCCAGAAAACGAGATTTGTATTTCCAATTATCTCATCAATTGCAACCAAACCAATAAGTCGACTATCTTTACTGTATCTTCGGTTATCTCCCATGACAAAAATATAGCCTTCTGGAATTTTATCCACTTGAGCAGCAGTCTCTTCTAACGTGAAGTCATCTGTTAAAGACCCCTCCGTTATTTCACTTTTGTACGGATCTAAATATGGTTCTGGAATTGCTTTGCCGTTAATGTATAGCTGATCATTTTTATATTCAACACGATCTCCAGGAAGTCCAATTACACGTTTAATGTAATTTTTTTGCTCTGGGGCATGAAATACAACTATATCAAAACGATGTGGTTCACCAACCATATAACCAATTTTATTGACAACCATTCGGTCACCATTTTTTAAAGTCGGCATCATTGATTCACCGTCTACTACTATTGGTGTAAATAAAAAGAAACGAATAATCGCGGCGATACCAAAGGCAATTAACAGGGCTTTGGACCATTCCCATAATTCGTTCTTTTCTTTCTTCACTCGTTCCATCAACTTGCCCCCTTTATATACTCCCTTTATTGTACAAGGAAAATCTATTTCAAGCAAAAAGAAAAGAAAAAATTTTATTTTTAGTAATGATTTCCGAGCGTTTTTGTGACATATCTAAGTGATAGACACTTATTAAAGAGATATCAGCAGCTAAAAAATATAATTTCACCTTTTGCTATTTTATAAAAGGAAAAAAGTGTATTAAAGCAACCATTTCTCTATATAACGATTTTACTTTATGTGAGACAAAGCGTAAAAAGAAGTCTTGAAACGAAAATGAGTATGAATATGAACTAATTTTCTTTTGCTTTTATGAAAAAATGTTGTAGCAAAAGTGGCTTCACTTTTGCTACAACATTTACTTTTTTACTATTAGCGACGTTCTTTAATACGAGCCGCTTTACCGCGTAGATCGCGTAAGTAGAACAATTTAGCACGACGAACTTTACCACGACGAATTACTTCTAAAAGTGCAATTTTTGGCGTGTGAACTGGGAAAATACGTTCAACCCCAACACCTGATGAAATTTTACGAACTGTGAAAGTTTCGCTTATTCCACCACCACGACGTTGAATAACAATACCTTCGTACATTTGAATACGTTCACGAGTTCCCTCTACGATCTTAACGTGTACACGAACTGTGTCACCTGGACGGAAAGTAGGAAGATCTGAGCGTAATTGTTCTTTTGTGATTTCTGAAATAATGTTTTGCATCATTTTCTCTCCTTGTATAGAATGTTCTTACACACATTATTCGTTGCAGCGGAACACCCAAAATGCGCACTTCACATAGAAGCACATAATAGAATATAACATAACAGGTCTCTTGGTGCAATAATTTAATAGTTTATTTATGATACGATTTTAACACTCGAAGGACTTGTTTATCTCTATCAGTCAATTCAGCTGTTTCTAATAACTCTGGTCTTCTTTCTGCTGTTCTTTTCAGAGACTGTTCTCTTCTCCATTTTTCAATCTCCGCATGATTTCCTGATAATAACACATCGGGTACTTTGTATCCTCGATACTCTACCGGACGAGTGTAATGCGGATGCTCGAGAAGACCAGTTGAAAAGGAATCTTTTTCATGTGACTCTGCATTTCCTAAAACATTCGGTAATAGCCTCACGACACTGTCTACAATCGTCATTGCGGCTAACTCTCCTCCTGTAAGCACAAAATCTCCCAAAGAAATTTCATCAGTTATCAGATGCTCGCGAATACGTTCATCATATCCTTCATAATGCCCGCAAATGAATATTAGCTCTTCCTCTTGAGAAAGTTCTTCCGCTTTTTGTTGGGAAAAGCGTTCTCCTTGAGGACATAGTAATATGATGCGTCGCTTTTGCTCAGTATTTGTTGTAAGAGACTCTACTGCATTAAAGAGCGGTTCCGGCTTTAATACCATGCCCGCCCCTCCACCGTAAGGATAATCATCTACTTGGTGATGCTTGTTTCCAGAAAAGTCTCGGAAATTCAATACATTTAGAACTACTTCATTCTTTTCCTGTGCTTTTTTCAAAATGGATGTATTAAAAACACCTGCAAACATTTCGGGAAATAGGGAAAGAATATGAATGTTCATCATGATAATAAACCATCTAACACTTCGATAATAATTTTTTTGTTTTCAATATCTATTGTTTTTACTACATCCTCAATATAAGGAATATAATGTGTCTTCCCTATAGTTGGTTGAACCGTCCATACATCATTGGCGCCTGTTTGAATAATTTCAGTGATTTTACCTATCGTTTCACCTTCAATTGATTCAACTGTACATCCTATAATTTCATGAAAGTAGTATTCATTATCTTCTAAGTCAGAAAGATACTTTTCTGATACTTTTAATAGCGCATTTTTTAAAAGTTCAACATCCTTTAACAATGTATATCCTTCAAATGTTAACAAATCAAAGTTTTTATGTTTTCTATGACTAGCCACTTTCACAATAATCGGTTTTGATCCATCTGCTTTATAAAGCCCAAGTTCACTTCCTACTTCATAGCGTTCATCAGGAAAGTCTGTGGTAGATATAACACGAATTTCTCCCCAAATACCATGTGTATTTACGATTTTACCAACGTTAAACCATTCCATAAAAATACCTCCTATCAAAAAAGGAAGAACAAATTGTTCTCCCTTTTTGTACATTAATCTAGAATGTCGACATATGTTTTTTTCTTCTGGTGACTGCCTGCCGCTGAGTAAACAATAGTACGAATCGCTTTCGCTACTCGCCCTTGTTTGCCAATTACTTTCCCCATATCTTCAGGATGAACAGATAGCTTATAAACTATACGGTTTACGCTTTCTTCTTTTTCAATCTGAACCTTGTCTGGATAATCAACTAATGGTTTTACGATTGCTTCGATCAGCTGCTTCACATTGTCCCCTCCGATTATTTGCCGAGTTTTGCGTTATGGAATTTTTCCATAATTCCTTGTTCTGAGAACAAGTTACGTACTGTATCAGATGGTTTCGCACCATCTTGAAGCCATTTTAACGCTAATTCTTCGTTAATTTTAACTTCAGCTGGTTTAGTAAGTGGATTATAAGTACCTACTGTTACAATTTGACGACCATCACGTGGAGCGCGAGAGTCTGCTACTACAATACGATAGAAAGGAGATTTTTTTGCTCCCATACGTTTTAAACGAATTTTAACTGCCATTTTTATTGCACCTCCGAATAGTTTCACACAAGATAGTATATTATCAAGCTTTTATTTGTTTGTAAAGTGTTTTTTCTTAACACCCTTTTTTTTTATGGAAAAATTATTTAAAAAGCGAGTCTAAACCAGGCATTTTCATCTTTTTTTTCCCTTTGGATTGCATGTTTGTCATTTGTTTCATCATTTTTTTCATATCTTCGAATTGTTTTAATAATCTGTTGATATCTTGTATTGTCGTTCCAGATCCTTTTGCAATTCTTTTTTTTCTTGGACCATTAATAATATCAGGTGTAGTTTTTTCTTGCGTTGTCATGGAATAAATAATGGCTTCTACGCGATCCATTTGTTTTTCATCGACTTTCGCATTTTCCAAACCTTTAATTTTACCTGCTCCTGGAAGCATTTTTAAAATTTCATCCAATGGACCCATTTTTTTAACTTGACTAATTTGCTCTAAAAAGTCATCAAATGTAAAAGATTGCGTACGGAATTTTTCTTCTAGTTCCTTCGCTTTCTCTTCATCAACATTCGCTTGTGCTTTCTCTATAAGCGACATCATATCTCCCATACCTAAAATACGAGATGCCATTCGTTCTGGATGGAAAGGTTCTAAAGCATCCATTTTTTCTCCCATACCAACAAACTTAATAGGCTTTTGCGTAACTGAACGGATTGATAGAGCTGCCCCACCTCGGGTATCACCATCAAGCTTCGTTAATACGACACCTGTAATGCCAATTGTTTCATTAAAATTATTCGCTACATTGACCGCATCTTGCCCTGTCATAGCATCCACGACTAAAAATACTTCATCTGGTTCTTTGATAGCACGAATATCTTTTAACTCTTGCATCAGTATTTCATCAATATGAAGACGCCCCGCCGTATCAATGATGACGACATCATTATGCGCTTCTTTTGCATGCTCTATTGCTTGTTTTACAATTTCTACAGGTGAAATATCAGTTCCTAAAGAAAATACAGGTAAAGACAACTGTTTACCTAACGTTTCAAGTTGTTGCACAGCTGCTGGACGATAAATATCTGCAGCTACAAGAAGTGGCTTTTTATTATACTTTTTTCGCAGTAAACTTGCTAATTTACCTGTGGTAGTCGTTTTACCTGCACCTTGTAACCCGACCATCATAATAACAGTTGGTGGTCTTGTTGAAAAAGAGATTTGACTTTGCTCTCCACCCATCAACTTCGTCAGCTCATCTTTTACGATTTTAATGACTTGTTGACCAGGTGTTAAACTCTTCATCACGTCTTGCCCAACGGCACGTTCTGAAACATTTTTGACGAACTCTTTTACTACTTTTAAGTTTACGTCTGCTTCTAAAAGTGCATACCGAACATCTCTCATCATTTCTTTTACGTCGGCCTCAGAAATTTTTCCTTTTCCTTTAATTTTCTGAAGCGTCCCTTGAAGTCGTTCAGCTAATCCTTCAAATGCCATGCATGCCGCCTCCTAATCCCATTCTTTTAATTGATTAATGAGTTGAATCAGTGTGTTTTCAGATGATTGATCCTTTGCTACTAGCAGCAGCTGTTCGATTGTTTCTTGACGGTTTTGAAACTTTGAAAAAAGACAAAGTTTTTCCTCGTACTCTTCTAACATTGCTTCTGTGCGGCGAATATTATCATAAACTGCTTGTCTCGAAATATCATATTCTTCCGCTATTTCTCCAAGTGATAAATCATCTAAATAGTAAAGCTGCATATAGCTTCTTTGTTTGTCTGTTAATAAAGCTTGGTAAAAATCGAAGAGAAAATTCATACGAGTTGTTTTTTCAATCATTCCCATCTCTCCTTACCAATTCAATTGTCATCCTCTAGTTTATTAACAGATCGTTCTTCTGTCAAGTAAAATTACTTGTCTGATTCATTTTCACTTTCAAGCTCTAAACCTTCAGCAAAAAGACCGTATACATATTTCTCTGAATCAAAAGGCTGTAAATCGTCCATTTGCTCGCCTAATCCAACAAATTTAACAGGGATATGAAGCTTTGTGCGAATTGCGAGTACGATACCACCTTTTGCTGTGCCGTCTAGCTTCGTTAACACAATCCCTGTTACGTTTGTTGCTTCCTTGAACGTCTGTGCTTGCACAAGTGCATTTTGACCAGTGGTAGCATCTAGAGCAAGCAAAACTTCGTGCGGAGCATTCGGAATTTCCCTTGAAATAACACGATGAATTTTTTCTAGCTCATTCATTAAATTCACTTTGTTTTGAAGACGCCCTGCAGTGTCACATATTAACACATCTGCATTTCGTGTTTTTGCTGCTCTTATAGCGTCATACATAACTGCGGCAGGGTCAGAACCTTCCGCTTGTTTAATCACTTCTACACCTACTCTATCGCCCCAAACTTGAAGTTGCTCAATGGCACCTGCACGGAATGTATCTCCTGCAGCAAGCATTACTTTTTTACCTTCACTTTTTAGACGATGGGCAAGTTTTCCAATGGTCGTTGTTTTCCCTACTCCATTTACTCCGACAAATAAAATAACAGATAAACCGTCATCCTCCAGTTGAAGTTCCGTTACATTGTCTTCACCAGCTTCATAAATTTCCACTAGTTTTTCTGAAATAACAGATTGAATACTAGCAGTATCTTTTATGTTTTTTCGTTGTACTTCAAAACGCAATGAGTCCATTAACTCAGATACCGTTTCAAAGCCAACATCCGCTTGTAGTAATATTTCTTCTAATTCTTCGAAAAAATCTTCATCTACTCTTCGGTATTTAGCAACAAGATCATTTACTTTGGAAGTAAATTGGTTTCTGGTCTTAGCTAAGCCTTCTTTAAACTTATTCGTAATAGAAACTGTTTCTTCAATCTCTTCCTTCGTCCCTAGCATTTTTTCTTTAAATTTCTTAAAAAAACTCATATCCAAGCTCCTTTACTCCACATTAAGTTACTAATTCCTCTTCTAATTTAACAGAAACTAATTTAGAAATCCCAGATTCTTGCATGGTGATACCATATAAGACATCCGCACCTTCCATCGTTCCTTTACGATGCGTGATCACGATAAATTGCGTATCATGGCTGAATTTCTTTAAATATTTACTATAACGAGTAACATTTGCTTCGTCTAATGCCGCTTCCACTTCATCTAGAATACAAAATGGTACAGGGCGTGTATGAAGTATAGCAAACAATAATGCAATAGCAGTTAATGCACGCTCTCCTCCAGATAATAATGTTAGGTTTTGCAGCTTTTTTCCTGGAGGTTGTGCGATAATATCAATTCCCGTATCAAGTAATGAAGACGGATCCGTTAAGATCAAATCTGCTTGCCCTCCACCAAAAAGTTCCCTAAAAACAACTTTAAAATGCCTCTGAATGTCATTAAAAGTACTTTCGAAGCGGATTATCATTTCTTCATCCATTTCTTTAATCACTTCATGCAATGTCTCTTGGGCAGAAAGTAAATCTTCGCGTTGTTCGGTTAGGAATGAATGGCGCTCACTCACTTGTTCAAATTCTTGAATAGCTCCTAGATTAATCGGACCAAGTTCTTCAATCGAGCGTTTTAATAAAGTTACTTTTTTACGAGCAAGATGTTCTTCCATTTCAAAAGAAAAATCACGCTCCGCTTCCTCTAAAGTCAACTCATACGTTTCTTCTAAGTGATTTTGTAAAGTATTTATCTCCACTTCTAATTTACTTAGTTTAATTTCAAAAGAACGTTCTTCATTGGTTAGTAATCCTGCTTGTTGTTGAAATTGTTTGAGAGAACTTTCAGAGCGACTAATATTTTGAACAAGTTCTATTCTGCCCAATTTTCCACCTTGTATTTGCTCTATTAACCGGTCTTTTGTCATTTTATACTGAGCAATTAGATTCGTTAATTCTTCGGCTGAAGGACCTGCTTGGTCGTCATTCTCATACCATGCAATTTCTTTTTGTAATGTGTCTATTTTTTGCGTGCTCGATTGGACCGAATTCACAAATTGCGTTTTTTCTCTTTCTTGCTGTGTGACTTGTTCATTTACTACTGCAATCTGAGATAATAACATACCTAGCTCATTTTGAAATTTGTCTTTCTCTTCGATTGATTGCAATTTCAAATGTTGTAGGTCGTCAATCGTCCCTTGAATAGTAGCCAACGCTTCTTTTATCTCTGCGTCTCTTGAAGTCGTTTTTTCTTTTTTACGAACTAAGTTAGATTGTAGATTCACTTTTTCATTCTTTTCTTCATCGTACTCAAGTAACTGGCTTGTAAGCCTAGAAATAATCGCAGCACATTCTCTCGTTTCAGAAAGTAGTGTAAGTTCCTGAGCTCTTAAATTCTCCCCAGCAAGTCGAGTTTCTTCTAACTCCACTCTTAACATCTGTACTTCTTGTTTTTTTGCAGAAACGGATTTTTCTGCTTGTAATACAGATTTTTCTAATTCTATTAATTTATCATTTAGTTGTTCCAATTCTACTTTACGTGTAAATAATGAAGATTGCTGCTTAACAGAACCACCCGTTAAAGAACCACCTGCATTCACTACATCTCCATCTAACGTGACAAATCGGTATTTGTATTGCAAGCGAGATGCCATTTCATTTGCACCTTTTAAATCTTTTGCAACAATAATATTACCAAGTAGATTTTCTACAATAATTTGATACCCATCATTGTAATTTACTAGTTTATCTGCTGTATTTACAAAAGATGGATGCTGTTTAATCACCGATAATGTTTGCTCATTTAATTTACGAGATTTCATCACTTGAAGGGGAAGGAATGTCGCTCTTCCTACTCTTTTCTTTTTCAGCCAATCTATTGCCACACGCGCGTCTTGACTAGTATCAGTAATAATATGTTGGGACTGTTGACCGATAGCTGTATCGATAGCGCTCATATACGTATGCGGAATTTGGATTAACTCTGCTACTGCACCATGAATTCCATTCAACTCTTTTTTATCACGTGCGATTAATACTTCTTTTACTCCTTGGAAGAATCCAGAAAACTCAGATTCTAGTTCTTCTAAAGAGTCTTTTCTTGCTTGCATTTGATGTTTCATTTGATATGCTTTTTGCAGCATCGTTTGTTGCTCTTCAAACCCACGTTCAAGCTGTTCAGCTACTTCACGTTTTGTTTTGAAATTGAGCAGTTTGTCTGCTAACTCTTTCTGACAAGAAGAAAGAGTTAGGTCTAGTTCATTTTTGCGATTTGTCAGTTTCTCTAATTCTTCTTTTATTTCACGATAATCTTCCATCATTTTTTCAGCAGAGATGAGTTCAAACTGAAGTTGCTGTTCCATATGTTTCATTTCATTTTTCATGGTTGCTTCTTCGTTTAATAAATCAATATAAGTACTTTTTAATTCTTCTATCTCTTCTTCTAACTCAGAGGCAGATTTACTTAAAACAGTTTCAATTTGTAGTTTTTTTAAACGAAGTTCTTTTAGTAGAACTTGCTTTTCTGATTTAGATACATTATTTTCTTTCAGTTGAAATTCCAGTACTTCCAGCTTTTCTTGCTCTTCAACCAGCGCTCTTCTTAACTGAGAAATTTGTTGGCTTGCATTTTGCTTTTTCTCTGCGAGTAAAAGCTTTCTGCCCTCTAAACGCTCTAATTCGGAGCTTGCTTCTACTAGTTCACTTTGCCCAACATCCAATTTTTCGTCAATATTAGACATTACTTTTCTATCAGATTGAATGCTTGCTTCTATATCATTTATTTGTAATAGAAGCGCTTTTTTCGTTTCTTCAAGTGCTTGGAGTTTTGTATGTAGTTCTGCGCTTTCTCGAACAAATAAGTTTAAATCATGTGAGATAACCGCAATTTCAATACCCTTTAATTCATCAGACATTTTCAAATAGTCTGACGCAAGCGAGGATTGTATTTGAAGAGGTTCCATCCGACTATCTAATTCATGTAAAATATCCAATACTCGATTTAAATTGTCATCTGTCTCAATAAGTTTGAATTCTGCTTTCTTCTTACGTTGTTTATATTTAAGCACTCCTGCAGTTTCTTCAAAAATAGTTCTTCTATCTTCAGGTCGGCTATTTAAAATTTCATCTACTCGCCCCTGAGAAATGATCGAAAAAGCTTCTTTTCCAAGCCCAGAATCCATAAATAAATCTGTAATGTCTTTCAATCTGCATGTTTGCTTGTTTAATAGATATTCACTATCTCCAGAACGAAATACTCTTCTAGTTACACTAATTTCTGCGAAATCGAGTGCTACTCGATGATCCGTGTTATCCAATATTATGGTGACTTCTGCAAAATTTAATGCTTTTCTTGAATCGCTTCCTGCAAAAATAACATCTTCCATTTTTGCTCCTCGAAGGGATTTAGCGGATTGCTCCCCTAACACCCATCGAATTGCATCTGTTACATTACTTTTCCCACTACCATTGGGACCCACTACCGCAGTTACTCCCGGAACAAAATCTATTCCAATTCGGTCAGCAAATGATTTAAATCCTATTATCTCTAATCGTTTAAGGAACAAATTTATTCCTCCCGTTCATGATCCTTTAATGCAAGAATCGCAAGTCTTGCTGCTTGTTGTTCTGCTTCTTTTTTCGATCGCCCTTTACCAATTCCAAGCTCTCTTGTGTTTAACATAACGCGAGAAACAAAGGTACGGTTATGCGCTGGCCCTTTTTCCTCGACAATTTCATAGCTTATCATGCCATTATTTTGTTGCTGAATAACTTCTTGTAGTTGACTTTTATAATCCATCACATGCGAAAAAGCACCGAGTTCGATTTTAGGGAATACAATCTTATTTAAAAATACAACGACTGTTTCTAATCCCTGATCTAAGTATAATGCACCGATAAATGCTTCAAATACGTCCGCTAGTAAAGCTGGTCGTTCACGTCCACCTGTCAATTCTTCTCCTTTTCCAAGCAATACATATTTTCCAAAGTTTAGTTCGTTGGCAAATATCACAAGTGATGGCTCACAAACAATCGCCGCCCGGAGTTTAGTAAGCTCCCCTTCGCTCATCCCTGTGTATTGTTGAAATAAATATTGAGAAACAGACAATTCTAAAACGGCGTCACCTAGGAATTCCAGCCGTTCATTATCGGTAAAAAACTTCCGTCGATGCTCATTCACATAAGATGAATGGGTAAAGGCTTGATACAATAATGTTGGGTTATCAAATTGAACTTCAAAATGTTGTTGAAATTGTACAAATTGTTCTTTTACGCTTTCAGGGAAAACTGTTTTTTTCGAATGAATATTTTTACGATTAACTTTCATGAATAATCTGCCTTCCTAACTTAACATGTATGCTCTCTAGTTTACCTGTTTATAAGGTATTGTGCAAAAAGAAATAGAGACGTTCTATCCTTATTCGCAAGGAATAAGTAGAACGTCTCCTCAGCTAAATAGATTAGCCTTGTTTGCTTTCAATATAGCTAACTGCACTACCTACAGTTGAAATGTTTTCAGCATCTTCATCTGAAATTTCCATATCGAACTCATCTTCAAGTTCCATTACTAATTCTACTACATCAAGAGAGTCAGCACCTAAATCATCACGGAAAGACGCTTCTAATTTTACTTCGCTTTCATCGACACCTAGACGATCTACCACTACTTTTTTTACGCGTTCTAAAACTGTTGACACATTTGTCACCTCCCCTCAATGATTATACAAAAAACTTCTCTTTAATGAAAGGCAAAACTTACATATACATGCCGCCATTTACATGCAATGTTTGACCCGTAATATAGTTCGCATCATCTGAAGCTAAAAATGCTACAGCTTTTGCAATATCCTCTGGATTCCCAAACTTGGCAAGAGGAATCTGATTTAACATCTGTGTTTTCACTTCTTCCGAAAGTGCATCTGTCATATCTGTTGTTATAAAACCCGGTGCAACAGAATTGACCGTAATATTACGACTCGCTAACTCTAGTGCAGTCGACTTGGTTAAACCAATTACTCCAGCTTTTGCTGCTACATAGTTTGCTTGTCCCGGATTACCTGAAACACCAACGATTGAAGTGATATTAATAATACGACCATGACGCTGCTTCATCATCTGACGAGTAACAGCTTTTGTACAAAGGAACACACCTTTAAGGTTTGTATTAAGCACGTCGTCCCACTCTTGTTCTTTCATGCGCATAAGAAGATTATCCCTTGTAATCCCTGCGTTATTTACAAGAATATCAATAGCGCCAAAGTTTTCCATCGTTTCACTTATAAGTTTTTGCACGTCTTCCGCATGATCCACGTTCGCTTGAACTGCGAATGCTTCTCCACCAAGAGATTTAATTTCCTCAACGACAGCTTCCGCTTTTTCTTTACTCCCACTATAGTTCACCGCGACTTTCGCGCCTTCTTTAGCCAAATAAAGTGCAATATCTTTCCCTATTCCACGAGAAGCGCCTGTTACGATTGCTGATTTACCGTCTAATTTACCCATGCTTAACATCTCCTAATTCAGTCATTACTTGTTGCAGCGATTCCTCATCAAACACACAATAAGTAGTAACAGAACGATCGATTTTTTTTACTAATCCACTAAGGACTTTGCCGGGACCACATTCGATAAACGTAGTTACTCCTAATTCAATCATCTTCTGTACGGATTCTTCCCAGCGAACTGGTGAATAAAGCTGTTCTACTAATAAGTTCTGTATATTTGAAGCTTCTGTTACAGGAAGGGCCGTTACATTTGAAATGACAGGTGTTTTCGCATCTTGTAATGTAATAGCTGAAATAGCAGTATTTAATTTATGTGCAGCAGGTCGCATTAATTCGGAATGGAATGGCCCACTCACTACTAATGGTATTGCTCTTTTCGCTCCTGCTTCTTTTGCTTTAGCAGATGCTAATTCCACTCCGACAGCTGTTCCTGAAATAACAATTTGACCTGGACAATTCAAATTGGCTACTTGCACAGTTTCTCCACCTTCAGAAACTTCCTTCGTCACCTCAACTAAAGTGTCCTTATCTAAACCTAAAATCGCAGCCATTGCCCCTTCACCTGCAGGAACTGCTTCATTCATATATAAACCTCTTTGATGAACTAATAAAACGGCATCTTCAAAACTTAAAACATTTGATGCAACAAGTGCCGAATATTCTCCTAAGCTATGACCAGCAGTATATTCAGGTGAAATACCCGCATCCAACAGTTTTTTGGCAATCATTGTACTTGTTGTAAGTAATGCTGGTTGTGCGTGATATGTTTTCGTTAGTTCCTCTGCAGGTCCTTCTAGCATTATATTTGAAAGAGAAAATCCTAATACTTCGTCTGCTTTTTCGTAGTATTTTTTGCTTTCCTGGTCATTTCCGATTAATTGTTGTCCCATACCAACAGATTGTGAGCCTTGTCCTGGGAAAATAAATGCAATTTTAGTCATTTGATAATTCCTTTCTTAACGTACTTTGAATAATTCCACAAACATCATATTCTACCATTGTTCGAGCTTGTCGAATAGCGTGAAAAATAGCATTCGCATTGGAAGAACCATGCGCTTTAATAACAGGAGCTTTTAGACCAAATAATCCTGCTCCTCCGTATTCTGAGTAGTCTAATTTAGTTTTTAATCCTCGAAGCTCGTCTTTTACTAAAAGCGCGGAAATTTTAGTTTTCATAGAAGTATTGAAAGCCTCTTTTAACAACGTGAATATGCCCGAAGCAGTACCTTCAATCGATTTCAATACCATATTGCCTGTAAATCCATCCGTCACGACAACATCGGCCACACCTGTCAATAAATCTCGAGATTCCACATTTCCAACGAAATTAATAGGCATATCTTTTAAAAGAATAAACGCTTCTTTTGTAAGTTCATTTCCTTTTTTATCTTCGGTACCGATATTCAATAATCCAACTCGTGGGTTTGTAATGCCTCGAACTTTTTCAGCATAGACGCTACCCATAACAGCAAATTGTGCTAAGTGTTCTGGTTTTGCATCCGAATTTGCCCCTAAATCCAACATGACAAAACCTTTCCCATCAAGCGTAGGTAAAGTTGGTGCCAGCGCAGGTCGGTCTACCTGGTCAATGCGTCCAACTACAAATAAACCCGCCGCCATTAAAGCACCCGTATTTCCAGCAGAAACACATGCATCCACTTTTCCATTTTTCACAGCTTCCGCCATTTTGACCATGGAAGAGTTTTTCTTTTTCCGGACGGCACGTACTGGTTCATCAGTTCCTTCAATAACTTCGTCTGTATGTATCACTTGTAATCGATTATGTGCAGTTACTAGTGTAGATAATTTTTCTTCATCTCCATATAATTGAATATGTAGATCCTGAAACGCTTCTAGTGCTTTATATACTCCTTTTACTATTTCATGCGGTGCATTGTCTCCACCCATTGCATCAATTGAAATTTTCATATGTCATCACCTTATTTAAGAATTTGTCACTCTATACATGCTGAATTGACCAACAAAAACAGTGTCATTTTCCACTTTACTTGTCACTTCTATGAGTGTTGTATTTTTTTGCATATCACTCGAAACTACGATTGCTTTCGCAATTACTCTGTCCCCCGCTTTAACAGGTTTAACAAATGTAATAGTAGATTTCCTCGTAAGTGCTAGCTCATCATTTATTACTGCAACAGCTAATGAATTTGCTTGTGCAAACAAATGATGTCCCCTCGCAATTCCGTTCCGAGCAAACACATGATCTTTTGTAATGTCTAATAAAGATATGGCTTGTTTATCTAAATCAATATCGATAATTTCACCAATAATTTCATCAATCGGAAGTGATTTCACTTCTTCCCCAAAACTATGGGTTGCGACAGATTTTATACGTTCACGTAATTCTGGAATAGAAAGCTCCATTCGATCAAGACGAATCGTCTGCACGCTCACTTTAAATGTAGCAGCTAAATGTTCATCTGTGATAAATGGCGTTTTATCTAATGTATCTAAAAGTAGTTTTTGTCTTTCTTTTTTTGTGAATTTCATCCAATCACCACCATTTTAGCACTTGGTACTAATATCAGTATATAAATATTAAAAAAAGAATGCAAGAATTGATTCAAAATCATTCTTGCATTCTCCTCAATCGATTCGTTCTCCGTCTAATGCTTTGGAGTTTATTAATATAGTTCTTAGGTCTTTCATTTCTTCCGAATGCCAAAATTCATCTGAGTTTAAAAGCCTTTCCGCATCTACTTTTGCTGTATTAAGTGCACGATAGTCATGTACAAGATCTGCCACTTTAAATTCCGGTAATCCACTTTGTTTGCGTCCAAAAAAGTCTCCAGGGCCTCGCAACTCTAAATCTTTCTCCGCCAAAACAAATCCGTCATTCGTTTCTGTCATCGATGTCATTCGTTCTTTTCCTTCTTCTGATTTAGGGTCTGCTAGCAGTATACAATAAGATTGATGCTCTCCACGACCAACACGCCCTCTTAACTGGTGAAGCTGCGCAAGTCCAAAACGTTCTGCATCAAAAATAATCATAAACGTTGCATTTGGTACATTCACTCCAACTTCTACAACTGTTGTAGAAACAAGAACTTTCACTTTCCCTTCAGAAAAGTCTCTCATCACTTGCTCTTTTTCATCCGAATGAAGACGACCATGCATTAACCCTACAGAATAATCGGCTCCTAAATCATTAGCCATCATATTGTAAACATCCACCGCATTTTGTACATCCAGTTTTTCAGACTCTTCAATAAGCGGACAAATAATATAAGCCTGTCTACCATTTGCTAATTCTTTTTTCAGACGAATAATAATTTTATGCAGTTGCTCATGCTTCATCCAATGAGTGTCAATTATCTTTCGACCAGCAGGCATTTCGTCAATCATTGATACATCCATTTCACCAAAAGCAGTAATCGCCAAAGTTCTTGGTATCGGAGTTGCCGTCATAAATAATACATCTGGATTTTCTCCTTTTTCCTTCAGAACTCGACGTTGTTCTACACCAAATCGATGCTGTTCATCCGTAATAACTATGCCCAGTTGTTTAAACGTCACATCCGGTTGTATCAATGCATGTGTTCCAATTAACAAATCAATATTACCCGCTTCTAAATTTTCTAATACACTTCTACGCGCCTTTGCTTTTGTAGAACCTGTAAGTAGTGCAATTCGAACACCTATAGGAGATAGCCATTCATCTAGTGAACTAGCATGTTGCTCCGCAAGAATTTCAGTTGGTGCCATAAGAGCCCCTTGGTAACCAGCTGTAATTGCTGCATACAAACAAATAGCTGCAACGATCGTTTTCCCTGAACCTACATCTCCCTGTAATAGACGATTCATTCGATGGGGTTCTTTCATATCTCGACAAATTTCATTGACAACTCTTTTTTGAGCATTTGTAAGTTCGTATGGCAAAGTTTCGATTAATTTCTTTAGTAAATCATTTTGGAAGGCAACGGTGTTTCCAACATTTTGTTCCTTCCGCTCTTTTTTAATTGCCTGCATCTTAAGCTGAAAAATAAGTAATTCTTCATATACAAAACGCCTTCTAGCATCTTTGGAATGATCCACATTTTGCGGGAAATGTATTCCTTCTAATGCTTCTGATATACTTGGTAATCGATACGGAACCCTAATTGAATCAGGTAATGGATCTATTAAATGCCCATCCACTTCATCTAAAGCATGTCGCATAAACTTACGGAAAGTCTTTTGGTTAATAGAACCTTTTAAGGAATAAACCGGTTCAAAATCTTGTTGATCTGTTTTAGGTCCTGCGGAAAAAGTAGTAACATTAATAACTTGTCTACCTCTGTCCCATTTTCCCGTTACTGTAATTACCGAACCTGGAATAATTTTAGTTTTTAAATAAGCTTGATTGAAAAACACAGCTTTTATAAGATGTTGACCTGCAAGTAAGCGAACTTGCAATCTCGATTTACTTTTTCCTAAAAAAAGAAGAGAAGGTTCACTTTCGACCCTTCCTTCCACCGTTACTCGTTCATTATGTGCAGTTTCTGCTAAATTTTTTAATCGAAAGTCCTCATGTCGATATGGAAATGTCATAACTAAATCTTCTAAAGAGACAATTCCTAATTCATGTAATGCGTTAGCTATACTACTTCCCACTCCTTTTAAGGAAGTAACTAACTCATCTTTTTTAGTTTCCACTTCCTACTACCGATCCACCAAAGATTTTAGCTTCTAACCATTTTCCAGTAGGAGTTGCGGCAAGCCCGCCTTGAGCTGTTTCTTTAAGTGCTGTCGGCATTGTTTGACCAATTTTATACATCGCATCAATTACTTCATCACAAGGAATCCGACTAGTTACACCCGCGAGTGCCATATCTGCAGCCACTAAAGAGTTCGAAGCACCCATTGCGTTTCGTTTCACACAAGGAACCTCTACAAGACCAGCGACAGGATCACAAACTAAACCGAGCATATTTTTAAGTGTAATTGCAAATGCTGTAGAGCTTTGTTCCGGAGTTCCGCCTGCCATTTCTACGATTGCAGCCGCAGCCATACCAGCCGCGGAGCCCACTTCCGCTTGACAGCCACCTGCTGCTCCTGAAATAGATGCATTGTTCGCAACTACAAAACCAAATGCTCCAGCATTAAACAAATATCGAATCATCTGTTCTCTCGTTGGATTCAATTTGTTTTTCACAGCAAATAATGTACCAGGCACGACTCCAGCTGAACCAGCAGTAGGAGTTGCACAAATTGTCCCCATCGCTGCATTTACTTCATTCGTTGCAACCGCTTTGCTTACTGCATCTAGCATTAATTCACCCGATAACGTATTCCCTTTTTGCATATATGCTTGAAGCAGTACCGCATCTCCACCTGTTAAACCGGACTTCGAGTGAACACCTTTTAATCCCTTTTCCACCGCTTCTTCCATTACAGTCAAATTACGATCCATTTGTTCCATAATTTCTTCTCTTGAACGACCTGTTATTATAATTTCTTGTTCAATCATGATTTCTGAAATAAGTTTTTGCTCTTTATTCGCTAAATCAACTAATTCACGAACATTATGAAATAAAAATTCCATTCGTTTTCCCCCTCAGTCCGCTATTCTTGTTACTTGTGTAATATTAGGTAAAGCACCTATCTCTTCTAGTATATGTGTCTCTACATTTTGATCGACTTCGATAATCATTAATGCCATATTTCCTTTTTCTTTTCGAGAAACTTCCATATGACCAATATTTATATCGTATTTCGCTAAACAATTAGCAACGTTTGCAATACAACCCGATCGGTCTTCATGTACGACCAAAATCGCCGCTAGATTCCCCGAAAGTCTAAGTGGAAAACCATTTAACTCTGTAATTTCTATTTTTCCTCCACCAATTGATATACCAACCAAAGACATTTCTTGATGCCCATCGCCAATGACAATTCGGGCTGTATTAGGATGTTCAGTATGCGCTGTCTCCGGAATGAACTCAAAGGTAAGTCCCGCTTTTTCAGCATCTTCAAAAGCGGTCTTAATACGTTCGTCAAAGGTATCATAATCTAGCAATCCACCAATAATCGCAATATCTGTTCCATGACCTTTATATGTTTCAGCAAAAGATCCATATAAATGTATTTTAGCCCATGTAGGTTGTTTACCAAATAAATCTCTTGCTACTCTCCCGATTCGAGCCGCTCCAGCAGTATGCGAGGAGGATGGTCCGATCATAACAGGTCCAATTATGTCAAAAACAGATTTGAACTTCATTGCATAGACCCCCAATTTTATATTTTTCTTCTATTTTACACTGTATACCCATTTTAAACAAAAGATAGATGGGATAACACTAATCAACCCAACCATATTTCTATCCCATAAGCGTAATGATTTAGATTAAAGAATGCAATATTTCTAAAAAAACAGCAAGCGTTCTTTAAGTGCATTTTGTCTTCGCAATTTCTACAGTGCTGTGAACGAAAGCTTGACTACATTATTAACGAAGGCTTTTATGAAGGATCTGGAAGTGACTGCGTCATTTCAGATCCTCTCTTTTCGGTAATCCTGTGGCGGATGTTTGTCTGTCGCCCTCTTGAAATAAGTAAAGACATAATGAATTTGGTTTGGATAATGAGAGATGAGATACTTTCCTATTCTTTTAAAAGCGGACGAAGATACAATTTCGTCCGCTCATCGCTTCTTTATCAATAGATGCTTTCTATTTTATCTCAGTTTCCATTTGCTATATATTTGAACAAGAGAAAGAACAAGAAGCATATTTTCTATCTTTCTTTGTAGAGTTGATTGTAGCGGAAGGCGGCGACTCCAGCGGGGGAAACGTGTCCAGGTGAGACCCCACAGCGTAGCGAGGAGGCTCACGGACCTGCAGCGGAAATCAACCAGTTCACTGCATAAAACTTGTATACCTATTCTTTTAAAAAGCCACGAGAAATTTTCTCGTGGCTTTCTATTATTCCACAGATAAAATATATGGATATAATGGTTGTTTACCGTTATATAATTCTATTTCGGCATCTTCGAATTGTTCTTCTACAAAAGCTGCAAAATTCGAAGCTTCTTCTTTCGAAACATCTTGACCGTAAATGATTGTCACAATTTCCGCATTCTCATCAATAAGCGATTGTGCAAGTTTTGTTGCTGCTTCTTCTCGGGATGGTGTAGAAAGAATAATTTTTCCTTCTGCAATTGCCATAAAATCATCTTTCTTAATTTCCACGCCATCAATCGAAGTATCACGTACTGCAAAAGTCACTTGCCCCGTTTTAACATGTGCAAACGCTTCTGTCATACTCTTTTTGTTTTCCTCCACAGTAGCCTGTGCATTGAATGCTAATATTGCTGCCATTCCTTGAGGAAGTGTTTTAGTTGGTACAACCGCTGCTTCAATCCCTAAAATTTCTGCTGCTTGCTCTGCAGCCATAATAATATTTTTATTGTTAGGTAATATTAATACACGCTCCGCACCAACCGCTTCAATTGCTTTTACAATATCTTCAGTTGATGGATTCATCGTTTGCCCACCTTCAATTACAGCGGATGCACCTAAGCTTTTCAGAAGTTCTGAAATACCTTCACCCATAGCAATTGTAACAACCGCATAAGGATACACCTGAGCTTTTTGAATTGGAGCTACTTTTGTATAGCCTTCTCCAACAATCTCAGTATGTTGCTGACGCATGTTTTCGATCTTGATTTTGATTAAATCTCCGTATTGTTGACCATATGTTAAAACTTCACCAGGTGTTTCGGAATGAATATGAATTTTTGCAATTTCATCATCCGAAATAACTAATAGGGAATCTCCATATGCACTTAAATCATTCCGAAAAGCTGTTTCATCAAATACTTTTTTACCTTCTTCGAATCGAACCATAAATTCCGTACAAAATCCAAACTCAATATCAGCAGTATCCATGAAGCCTTGAACATTTTTATGATGTTCAGCACTTACTAAATCATCCATAGACGAGCTTACTGTTTTTTCTGGTAATGCTTCGCCCTTTAAGCTAGCTAAAAATCCCTCATAAACAAAAACTAATCCTTGTCCACCACTATCCACAACGCCAACTTCTTTTAGTACCGGCAATAAATCTGGTGTTCGATTTAAAGATGCCTTCGCCTCTATTACAATTTTCTCCATTAGCAAACAAATATCTTCTTCTGTTTTACTAACTTCTACCGCTTTCTTAGCTGAATCTTTTGCAACTGTTAAGATTGTCCCTTCAACTGGCTTCATTACTGCTTTATACGCTGTTTCCACACCGTAATTTAATGCTTGAGCAAATTGTTTGGTATCTACCGTCGATAGCTGCTCCACAGACTTTCCAAATCCTCGAAATAATTGAGATAAAATGACTCCAGAGTTACCTCTTGCCCCCATAAGTAAACCTTTCGATAAAGCTTGTGCTGTTTTACCAATATGTTCAACGGTGTGCGCAGCTATTTCTTTTGCACCAGAGGTCATAGATAAATTCATATTTGTACCCGTGTCTCCATCAGGAACTGGGAATACATTCAAAGCATCCACATAGTCCGCATTTTGAAATAAGTGATGAGCACCCATTTTGACCATATCTGCAAACTGTATACCATTAATTGATTTCATTGTTTTCTCTCCCTCATTTACAAGCTTGCCACGCGAGCTCCTTGTACATATACATTAACGGATTTCACTGACATACTAAGAGATTTTTTTAGAGTGTATTTTACTTTCGATTGTACTTGATAAGCTATTTCAGAAATTTTTGTTCCGTAACTAACAATAATATACATATCAATATGTAAGTCTTCTTTTTCTTGCCTTACAATTACACCTCTTGTAAAATTTTCTTTTCTTAATATATCTGTTAAACCATCTCTTATTTGATGCTTTGAGGCCATACCAACTATCCCGTAACATTCCATAGCAGCTCCGCCGGCAATTTGTGCGATCGCATCTTGTGATATATCAATTTGACCGAATTCATTTTTCAATTCAATTGACATAGCTAAACCTCCCAAATCCTTTTTGACTATCCATAATTGTACTACACCCTTTATAATTATAAAAGAGAGCGTTTACACGAATACTATTTCATTTTATCTTATATTATATGGGAAGATTGCTTATTAAGGAAACATTAATAGTATTGAAATCAATTTTAGTGTGTAAAGGTTTTTTTCTTGATAAGCCTTGCACTTCATAAAAGTCTGTGGTAAATTATTAAAGTATGTGAAATAACGAACTGAAAAAACTTTCAGCTTCTTTTTTAAAGGAGGAAATATAATGCCAAAAGTATGTGCAATCACAGGGCGTAAAGCTCGTGCTGGTAATGCTCGTTCTCACGCAATGAACGCTACTAAGCGTACATGGGGGGCAAACCTTCAAAAGGTCCGTATTCTTGTAAACGGTAAACCTAAACGTGTATGGGTTTCTGCTAGAGCTATGAAATCAGGAAAAGTTGAGCGCGTTTAATCGCACTCATAATTAATGCCAGGTTGACAATTGTCGACCTGGCATTTTTTTATTTTCGGGAAACTATTCATTCCAAGAAGGCTTTGAACACGAGATTTCCGAAAAAAGTGAATGAGGAAATGACTCGGTCACTTCCTCATTCACTTATATTTTCCGATAATAGAGTAAGTAAGGTGGCGATCAAGGCAAGGACACGTTACGCTTAAAGGGTCCTTCTTTCTTGCGGATTACATTGGAAATTATGCCCTTACTAATATTACTCTTTCTTTACTTCTTCTTTTCTAAACATGCGAATACAAACTCTCATAATACTACTAACTGATTTAGGTAATCTAAATGTGTAAACCTTCACACAATTCCTCCCTTTTAGTCGCTGCTTCTTATCATTAAACATATGCCAGCGGTAATAGAGATAGTACCATTTCGTCCACTTACTTGATTACTAGTAAATTTTGCATTACCTATTAAAATATTTTCTTCTGTTACTTCATATAAAAATCCTCGAAGTGAAATATCTTCTACTGTTTCTCCAAATGAGAAGAAGGAGACATATTTAAAGTAATTATCGTGTTCAATTTCATGCTTTCCAGGCAATAAAAAACGAATAATATTTTGCTTATTACGAATATAAAAAACAATCTCAGGGTATTCTCTTTGAAATCTTACCATATCATGCAAAACAGCTTCATAATGATCCAGTCTACCACCTGTTACTGCTGTTAAAATTACTGAATCTGGATTGTATGTTAAGGCTCTAAGTATAGCTAAATGTGTATCCGTCTCATCTTTCTCGGGGGGCATAATCGTCATTTTTTTAACAGACTTTCTGAGAAATTGATATTCCTCTTCTAGTAAAGAATCAAAATCACCGATGATTTCATTTGGCGTAATTCCATTTGTTAATAAATGAAGAGCTCCCCGATCTGCTCCGATAAATACAGTTTCTTCTTTAGAAAAAGGAAGCTGTCTAAAATCAACAACTTCCTCTACTGGTCCTCCTGAACAAACAATCACACTTTTCATTTCGTTGTAGCGCTAAGACCAGCATCTTTTATTGCTTGCAAAGCTTTCCCCTTATCCGGAGCATTATAAATTGCGGAGCCTGCCACAAATATCGTAGCTCCAGCTTCTACACATGGAATGATCGTTTCTTCATTTATACCGCCATCTATCTCAATTTCAATCGACAAGTTTCTTTCCTTCACAATATCTGCCAATTGTTTTACTTTCGGTACAACGGATTGAATAAATTTCTGCCCACCAAAACCTGGATTAACTGTCATAAATAAAACCATATCTATATCCTCTAATACATGTTGAATCGATTCAACTGGAGTATGTGGATTCAATACTACTCCTGGTTTAACTCCAAAAGAACGAATTAATTGAATCGTGCGATGAAGATGCGGACAAGCTTCTACATGAACAGTAATATAATCAGCACCAGCTTTTGCAAATGCTTCGATGTATTGGTCTGCATTTTCAATCATTAAATGTACGTCTAATGGAAGTTTTGTTAATGGTCTTAATGCTTCTACCACAATCGGACCCATTGTAATATTCGGAACAAAATGACCATCCATTACATCAATATGAATGAGTTCTGCGCCAGCCTTTTCCACTTCTACTACTTCTTCCCCAAGCTTTGCAAAATTTGCAGCTAAAATCGATGGAGCAATTTTCACCATGTTTAGTACCTCGGCTTTCTTTCAAGAATTTCATTAAAAAACTGTAAATAGTGTTTATAGCGATAATCTTTTATTTTTCCAGTCTCTATAGCTACTTTTACAGCACATTTCGGTTCATTTACATGCATACATCCTCTATATTTGCATTCATCTTGTATCTCTACAAATTCAGGAAAACAACTGGAAAGCGCTTCTTTTTCCATTAAGTCAAATTCAAAAGAGCTAAAACCAGGTGTATCAGCAAGCAAACCACCACAAACCTCTATTAGTTCAACATGTCTAGTCGTATGCTTCCCCCGGCCTAGCGCATCCGAAATAACACCCGTTTTTAAATTTAATGTGGGTAGAATCGTATTTAGCAGCGTCGATTTCCCTACACCAGATTGTCCCGCAAGCACGGTTGTTTTGCCTTTCAATAAAGGAGTAATTTTATCATCAAATTGTGGATCGTCTTTGAAAGTCATGAAGACTTGATAACCAATTTGTTCATATTCTTTTATATATTGTTTAATGGTTTCCTCCATTTTTTCATCTAACAAATCACTTTTTGTTAAACAAATAATGGGTTCGATATGAAAAGACTCTAGCACGACTAAAAAACGGTCTAATAAGATCGTATTAAAATCTGGTTCTTTCACTGAAAACACTAATATGGCTTGATCGATATTGGCGATAGGTGGGCGAACGAGACTATTTTTTCGTTCATGAATAACCGTAATTGTTCCGTCATTGTTCCCTTCTACTGTATAATCGACAAAGTCACCGACTAACGGCGATTCTCCCCTATTTCTAAATACACCGCGTCCGCGGCATTGGATTAATTGATCCTTATCATAAACATAATAAAATCCGCTCAATGCTTTTCTAATTTGTCCTGTCGGCATCCGATACCTCCTTATTCTACGTCATTATAATCAATTGTTTCTTGTGCGATTTCGGTTGAATCGACCGTAACACGATATGCTGCTTTTTGGCCTTCAACTATTTCTAACTTTAATATTTTTTCTACCGGTTCTCTTAATACGAATTCCTCAGCCGGTTCTAATAATGATCTTGTTTTATCTTGTATATAAATACGAACTACTTTTTCTTTTTGTTCAGACTCTTCTGCCCCATCTTCATCCGTTGCAGGTTCATATGGAATACTCACCGTTTTAACAACTAATTTTGTTCGTGCGGGTTTTGGTCCATCTGATATAACAACTTCTATTGTGCTTCCTGGCTCTAATTTGCTATTAGGCAAAGGTAATTGACTTATAACATTTCCTTTTGTAACTGTATCTGAATTCTGCTTATCAGCCACTTTAATTTTAAAACCAGAAGTTTTCTCGTAATCACTCATGGCTTTCTCATTATAACCAGTCAAATCATTCACTGTACGTAAATCTTGTCCTTTACTAACGGTAAATATTAAATCCGTTTCGGATGGAATGATATTTTCTCCAGCTACTGGATCTTGTTCCAAAATAGTGCCAACTGGCTCATTAGAAAACACCGGCCTAGCTTCTAACGAGCGTAAATCTTGGTTTTGTAGTAACGCTTTCACTTGCTCAATATCTCTACCCCTATAATCGGAAAGCTCAGAAGACTCTTTACCAGATGACACAAACAGGGTAATCTCCGTTCCTTTTTCGCGAAGCTTTCCTGCCTCTGGCATTGTTCGAATGACAAATCCTTCTTCAATATCTTCCGAAAACTCAAGTTTCGGTTCACCAACCTTAAAACTTTCTGCTTCTAATTGTTCGATAGCCTGCTTTAATTCTAAATTTACTACATTCGGGACTTCCACTTTATTAGGTTTTAAAAGTCCAGGAAATACTAGGAAAGTCAAAAGTACAAGTGCGACAATTCCCGCAATAAGTCCACCTATTAACTTCCTCTTTTTGTTTTTCTTCGGTACTTTCGTTTCTTTTGAAGTAGTCATTGTAGGTATTTTTTTTGTTTCGGATACCTCTGCAAAAGAAACAGGTTCTTTAATAACAGGTAGAACTTTTGTTGCATCATCATCCATAGCAACAACGAACTTTTCTTCTCCAAATCTTTCTGGGGATAATGCAGTTGCTAAATCTTCTTCCATTTCCTCTGCAGATCGATAGCGATTTTTCGGATCTTTTGCCGTTGCTTTTAACACGACATTCTCGAGGCTTTGAGGTATGGAAGGAATAATCGCTCTAATAGATGGAGTTTCCGTTTGTAAATGCTTCAATGCAATAGAGACCGCTGATTCTCCCGAAAAAGGAAGTTGTCCTGTCAATAGCTCAAATAGGACTATTCCCAAGGCATAGATATCTGATCTGTTCGTTGCCATTCCACCCCGCGCTTGCTCAGGTGATAAATAATGGACAGTTCCAAGCACAGAGTTGGTTTGCGTATAGGACGTTGCACTTAATGCCATAGCAATCCCAAAATCAGTTACTTTTACCTTACCTTCTTCATCCAATAATATATTCTGTGGCTTAACATCGCGATGAATAATATGGTTGTTATGTGCATTGGCAATAGCTGATGTCAATTGCTTCATAATGGTAACTGATTTATTGGGAGAAATAGGCGCATCACTTTGTATGTATTGTTTTAACGTTTCCCCTTTCACATACTCCATTACAATATATTGAATGTCTTCGTCCTCACCTACATCATATATACTTACTATATTAGGGTGTGTAAGGCTAGTGGCAGATAATGCTTCCCGCTGAAAACGGCGACGTAGCTCTTCTTCATTTGAAAAATCATATCGCAACACTTTAATAGCAACATCACGATCTAAGATCATGTCATGTGCCAAATAAACATTCGACATTCCACCGCCGCCAATCATCTCAAGCAACTTATATCTGCCGCTAATTCGTTTACCGATTAACATCCTCACACCTCCTCATCATTATTAGATAATAAGATTAATGATATATTATCTTCTCCACCAGTTAAATTTGCCTCGTCCACGAGCACAGTACTTTTTTCTTGTATTGTTTGATCAGCATAAAGAGTGGTGTGTATAAATAGTTCACTTAGTTTGTTACTCAAACCATCTGTGCAAAATAGAAAGTAAGAGTTTGGCTGAAATTTTACTTCATAAAAATCAGGCTGAATAGATATCTCTGTCCCTACTGCTTTCATGAGTACATTTTTCTTCGGATGCGTTTTTGCTTGTTCTTCCGTTATTTCTCCAGAATCAATTAAAACGTTTACAAAGGAATGGTCCCGTGTAATTTGCCTTATTCCGTTTGGAGTTGCTTGATATACCCGGCTATCTCCAACATGGGCAATTATCCCTCTGTAACCTTCAAATAAACCAGCGATTAAAGTAGTGCCCATTCCTTCACAACCTGGTGTGATGGCAGAATGTTTAGCAATTGTCTGATTAATGGACTGGAATGTGTAGGTTAACCAATCCTTCGCTTTCACAATGGAAGGATTATAGGCTGCAAAATATTTTTCAAACTCCGTTATTGCTATTTCGCTTGCAACATCGCCAGCTTTATGTCCACCCATTCCATCTGCAATTACAGCCAGAACCCGTCCGTCTGGCCGAACAAAGACATCTACCCGATCCTCATTTACTATTCTTTTCATACCGACATCGGTTTTAACATCGAACTTCATTTATTCCTTCACCTCTTTTTAAATGGAAAGAAATCTCAACTTCTCTATACAGATTTACCTAGTCTCTAACCGCCAGCTGCCCCATATCGCCGGCTGCTTTTCTAAAGACCGAAACAAAAAATCCATCGCTTCTTAAATCCTGTGGAAATAGTTGAAGCATTCCTTCTTGCTCTTGTTCTTTTATACTTTTAATAACGTCTGGAAATGGTTGAAGTTGCATATCAGGATGGGCTTCTAAAAATAATTTAGCCGTTCCTTCATTTTCATCTCGATCCACTGTACAAGTACTATAAACTAACAGACCATCTTGTTTAAGCAGTTTATACGCTTCATCCAATAAATTCAGCTGAATTGGTTTAAGCGATGCAAAATCTTTTTCATTTTTTGTGTATTTAATATCTGGTTTTCGCTTCATTACACCTAAACCACTGCATGGTGCATCCACTAAAATACGATCAAAACTTTGTTCTGGATAAACTTCAGTTGCTTTACGACCATCCATTTCTACCGTTTCGATAAAGCTAAAGCCTAGTCTTTCCGCATTTTCTTTCACTAATTTTAGTTTATGCTGATGGATATCCATCGCAATGAGCTTTCCACTGTTTTTCATTTTTTCTGCAATATGTGTCGTTTTTCCTCCTGGAGCCGAACACATGTCAAGTACGGTCATTCCCGGTTCTACTTGAAGTGCATACGCAGGAATCATCGAACTTTCGTCTTGAATTGTCACAAAGCCTTTTTGAAATGCAGTCGTTCTAGCAGCTTGACCATTGAATAAATAAATACACTCAGGAATAACTTCGCTTTGGGCAACGACATATCCTTCTTGTGTCAATAAATGAAGTACTTGTTCCACCGTTCGTTTAAATAAATTGACACGAAGCGTAGTTACAGGCGGCTCATTATTCTCTTTTAACATTTTTGCAGTCTTGTCAAATCCATACTCTGAAACAAATCTCTTCACCATCCAAAGAGGATGACTTGTTTCAATAGAAAGCCTTTCTAACTCATCTTTAATTTCTTCCGTAGAACGAACACCTTCTCTTAAAATAGAACGAAGAATCCCGTTTACAGTACTGGAAATCCCTTTATGTCCTCTTCTTTTGGCAATATTAACTGCTTCATTCACAGCTGCGTGATCCGGAATTCGTGATAAGTAATGGATTTGATATAACGAGAGACGAAGTAATTGTAAAACCCAATCATCTAATTTTCCTTTGATAAATGGTTGTAAATAATAATCCAAAGTCATTTTGTATTGAATTGTGCCATACGTTAATTCAGTTAATAATGCACGGTCTTTATCTTCAATTGTATATTTTTCAATCGTTTGATGTAATAATAAGTTGCTATAAGCTTGTTGCTTTTCAACGGCCATTAATATTGTAAGTGCTGCATCACGAACATTACCTGTCCAAATTTTTTCTGTTTTTTTTGTCATTCAAATGTATCTCCTATTCGCAATTTCGAACCTACGCCGCGCAAATAATCGACTGCGGACATTTTCTTTTTTCCAGCTGGTTGTAATTCATTTATTCGAATTGCTTCTTCAAATCCTGTTTGAACAACAAAATAATCCGACTCTATTTGCACAACTTTTCCTGGTTGTTCTTTCGTATTCACTTGAATTGTGTCTGCTTTCCAAACTTTAACGGATTGTTCATCTAACGTCGTATAAGCAACTGGCCATGGGTGCAACCCACGTATTTGGTTGTGTATAGCTAGTGCGGATTTGTTCCAATCAATTCTCTCTTGCTCACGTGAAATATTTTTGGCAAACGTCACTTGGGATTCATCTTGTATCACACGTTTATTTGTTTTGGAAATAATGGAAGGTAACGTTTCTTTTAATAAATCGGAACCAACAGCACTTAACTTATCAAATAGGATACCTGTATCATCTGAATGCCCAATAGGAATTTCACTTTGAGAAATAATATCTCCTGCATCCAATTTTTCTTCCATATACATAATGGTTACACCTGTTTTATCTTGTCCATCCATAATAGCTTGATGAATGGGCGCACCTCCACGATAAGCAGGTAACAAAGATGCATGCACATTAATAGAGCCAAGTGCAGGTACATCAAGTAACTCTTTTGGTAATAGCTGTCCAAATGCAGCAGTTACGATTAACTCTGGATTTAAAGCAATAATTTCCTTTAATTCCTCCGAACCTTTTAGTTTGGTAGGCTGAATTACTGGCAGGCCAAGTTTTAGGGCTTCTTCTTTTACTGGAGGAGCAGTTAATACTTTTTTTCTTCCAACAGGACGATCCGGCTGCGTGACAACCGCTAACACATTATATCCTTCTTCTACAAGCATTCGTAATATTGGAGCAGAGAATGCAGGGGTTCCCATGAAAACAATATTTGTCATGCTTCTTCCTCCTCATTCTCTAGTTCTTCCAAATCTACATAACGTATGATTTTGGTTGTGAATAAAACGCCGTGTAAATGATCGATTTCATGCAAAATGGCTCTTGCTTCATAATCCTCTGCTTCTAATTCATATAAAGCACCATCCCGGTCTTGTGCTTCCACCTTTACATAGAATGGACGCTCCACTTCCCCATATATATCTGGAAAGCTTAAACAGCCTTCTATTTCAATCTCAGAACCGCCAACTTCGACTACTTCCGGATTAATCATTTCTATGATTTCTTGTCCTTCTCCTAGGTCGACGATTGCGATTTGCATTGTTTCTCCAACTTGTGGCGCTGCAAGTCCTATCCCATCAGAAGCAATCATTGTGTCGTACATATCATCTAAAAGTGTTGCTAGTTTTTTATCAAAAGCTTTTACTTCTGTACATTTTGTCGTAAGTATTTCATTTGGATGTGTAATAACTGGCCGTATTGCCATTTCTTTTCCTCATTTCAAACAGCTTATAAGATAGTGGATGGATCTAGATCAACTGATAAGATAATTCCTTTTTTCATCCACTCTGTACGATAAATTTTTATTAGTTGTTGTAGTTTTTCGATTAATAGGGGTTCTTTTTTGTATTTTATCAAACATTGGTAACGATATCTATTTTGTATCTTACTGATAGCACATGCTGTTGGACCAACAACCATTGTCTGCTCCGATAGATTCGCTCTTAACCAATCCGTCGCGAGCCTTGCGTATTCAGACGCAATTAGGACATTTTCATGTGTCACTTGAACTAATGTTAAATAATAAAATGGTGGATATTCATATTGTTTCCGAACTTGCATTTCTTTATGATAAAAAGGTTCAAACAACTGATCTTTCGAAAGCTCAATCGCGTAATGTTCTGGAGTATAGGTTTGTATATACACTTTTCCTTCTTTATCATGCCTACCCGCTCTTCCACTTACTTGCGTCATCAATTGGAATGTTTTTTCCGCAGCACGGAAATCTGCTAAATGCAGAGTGGTATCAGCATTTAACACGCCTACTAGCGTTATATTTGGAAAGTCTAACCCTTTAGCAATCATTTGTGTGCCAAGTAAAATATCTGCTTCCCCGTCTCCGAATTGCTTTAAAATTCGCTCATGGGATCCTTTTGTTCTTGTTGTGTCTACATCCATTCGAAGCACTCTAGCTAAAGGAAATAATCTCGCAATTTCTTCTTCTACTTTTTGTGTCCCTGTCCCAAAAAAGCGAATATGTTCACTCGTACATTCCGGACACTTCGTTGGTACTGGCTCCTCATGGCCACAGTAATGACATTTAAGTTGCTCCCCAGCACGGTGATACGTAAGGGAAATATCACACTGCTTACATTCCACAACTGTTCCGCAATCTCGACATAAAACAAAAGAAGAGAATCCACGTTTATTTAAAAACAACACAATTTGCTCTTTTTTATCTAACTTTTCTCTTACAGCATCCGCTAGATCGATACTAAACATGGATCGGTTTCCATTTTTCAGCTCTGTTCGCATATCGACAACATTCACGGTTGGCAAAGCTTGCTCTTTCGCTCGCATTTTCAATGTTAACAATGTATAAACACCTTTAGCTGCACGTGCATACGATTCAAGTGAAGGCGTTGCACTTCCTAATATTACGGGGCAGTTGTGGTACTCACTTCGCCAAATCGCTACATCCCGAGCATGGTACCTTGGAGTATCTTCTTGTTTGTAAGTAGATTCATGTTCTTCATCTAAGATGATAAGCCCTAAATCTTTAAATGGGGCAAAAATGGCGGATCTTGCACCAACGACCACTTTTACTTCTCCTCGCCAAATTTTGCGCCATTCATCGTACTTTTCACCGACTGATAATCCACTATGCATAACAGCAACTTGATCACCAAAACGCAGTTTGAATCGGCGAGTCATTTGCGGGGTCAAAGAAATTTCGGGAACAAGCATGATTGCTTGCTTTCCTTTTAAGATCGAATTTTCGATTGCATTTAAATAAATTTCCGTCTTCCCACTGCCTGTAATACCATGGACAAGGAATGTCGTGCTTTCCGCATTGTTTTGGGCATGATTAATTTTTTTTAGTGCCAATGCTTGTTCATCAGTTAGTTGAAATCTTTTATCCTTGTCATCGTATTCTAACGAAGAGATTTCACGATAAACTTCTTCTTTATCTTTTTCTAAAATATTTTTTTCAATTAATACTTTAATCGTACTACTATTTGCGTTAGCTGTTTCTTTCAATTCTTCCATTGTAAAAGACGTTTGTTGTTGAATTAATAACCATTCCATTAATTCTTTTTGCTTGATCGCCGACTTACTTAGATTGCTTAATTGTTCATGAATAAATTCTTTGTTGGCTACTACACGATACTTAGCAATAGTTTTTGCTTTGGCATTCTGTTTAATGACTGTCTCCAGTTGGACAAACCCTTGCATTAAGTATTTTTTCATTTGTCGCAAGTAACCAGCTTTTTCAATAACATCATAAGAAATAGACTCTTTTTTACCAAACAAAGCTAGAAAGTTTTCGTCTAGTTCAGATGGGTCTATTAACTTAATATTTTTCTTATACGAAGCACGTAAAGCAGCTGGAAGCATTACTTGAAGTGCATCAATTTCATAGCATAGCGTTTTATTCGTAAGCCATTTGGATAATTGCAAGAGCTCTTCCGTTACAACAGGCTCCACATCAATGATCGATTGGATCTCTTTTAACTTGGAAATATCAAAGTCGGTATGTTCTTTTATGTTTGTTATAAACCCTTGCACTTTACGATTTCCAAAAGGGACATGGACTCGACTCCCACGTTCAACGAGTGATTCCAAATGCTCTGGTACGCTATAATCAAATGGTCGGTCAATTGGATACGCAGACACATCTACAATGACTTCTACAATCATTTCAGTTCATCATTTTCTAATTTAAGAATAGTTTGAAGTAGTTGAAGCGCAAGCTCCTTTTTAGGTAGATGAGCAAAATGCAATTCTACATCATCTTTCCCTACTAAAGTGACGGAATTTGTTTCAGTTCCAAATCCTGACCCTGCTTCTGTCACATCATTAGCAACAATATAATCCGCATTTTTCTTTTCCAATTTACTTTTTGCATAATGAACTACATCATTTGTTTCTGCTGCAAATCCGATTAATAGCTGGTTCGTTTTTCTCTTGCCTAATTCTGCAAGAATATCGCTTGTCCGCTCCAAAACAATCATCGAATCCCCTTGTTGCTTCTTCATTTTTTGACTATGTACTTCTTTCGGTTTATAATCAGCGACCGCCGCAGTTTTAATGACAATGGAAGCGGTGTAAAATTGCTCCATTACAGCGTCGTACATCTCTTTAGCACTTTCAACCGGAATAAGCGTAACATTTGACGGAGCATCTATACTAACTGGTCCGGAAATTAAAACCGTTTCTGCACCTAAATTAGCAGCAGCTTCCGCCATTGCATACCCCATCTTTCCACTTGAAAAATTCGTTAAAAAGCGAACAGGATCAATTAGTTCTCTTGTAGGACCAGCCGTCACAACTACTTTTTGTCCTTTTAAAGGTAACTCTTTTGGTGAAAAATAAGCTTCTACCAATTTCACCATTTTTTCTGGTTCCTCTAGACGACCTTTCCCTACATAACCACATGCCAAAAAACCTTCAGAAGGCTCGATAAATGAATATCCGTCTTTTGAAAGTTGAGCAATATTACGTATAACCGCAGCATTTTCATACATATGCACATTCATCGCAGGTGCAATCCAAACCTTTGCAGTAGTTGCAAGTAAAGTAGTCGTTACCATATCATCCGCAATTCCATTCGCAAGCTTGCCAATCACGTTCGCCGTAGCTGGCGCAACAATAACTAAATCCGCCCAGTCTGCTAAATTAATATGCGCAATCACGCTAGAATCTTTCTCATCAAATGTATCAAAATACACATCATTTCGAGACATTACTTGAAAACTTAAAGGTTGTACAAATTCCATCGCAGACTTCGTCATTATTACTTTTACATCTGCTCCAGCTTGGGTAAGTTTACTTACAAGTGCAACCGCCTTATAAACAGCAATACCACCTGTCACACAAACAACAATTTTTTTAGAAGTTAACATATCAATTTCTCCCCTCTAAACAACAATCTCCCAAAGAACTATTCATTCTTTGGGAGGTGCTTGCTTCAAAATGTATTATACTTCGTCCTCGTAAATTGCATTTTCATGGGATGATTCGATCGTAAGTTCACCCTGTGCTACTTCTTCTAATGCTTTCCCAACTTGTTTAGCAGAAACATATGAAGTTAAACGCTCGCCGCCTTCTTCTTGTAACTGTCTAGCTCTTTTGGAAGCTACACTTACTAACGAATATTTGGAATCGATTTTATTTTTTAATGAGTCTACTGATGGATATAACATTTATAATTCCCCTTCCAACATGGCTAAATATCTTTTTTCTACGCGTTCACGTCGACAATGTTCTGCAGCAACAATGGCATTAATTTTTGCACATGCTTTTGCAACTTCATCATTTTCAACGACATAATCATATAAATGCATCATTTCTAATTCTTGCCTAGCAGCTTGAATTCTAGAATTGATCACATCTTCTGTTTCCGTTCCTCTACCTATTAGTCGCTGTTCTAGTTCAGATAAGCTAGGGGGAGCTAAGAAAATATAAAGTGCTTCTGGAGCTTTTTGACGTACAACACTTGCTCCTTGAACTTCTATTTCTAAAAACACATCTCGGCCAGAATCGAGTGTTTCATTAACATAATCAATCGGAGTACCATAATAATTTCCTACATATGAGGCATATTCTAATAACTTCCCTTGTTCAATTAACTGTTCAAACGCTTCTTTTTGCTTAAAGAAATAATCTACTCCATCTATTTCGCCTTCACGAGGAAGTCTAGTCGTCATAGAGATGGAATATTCATAATTTGTTCCGGGCTCTGAAAACAATTCTTTTCTCACTGTCCCTTTACCAACACCAGAAGGGCCTGATAAAACGATCAATATACCTTTTTCTCTTCGCATAATGTCTCCTTCATATACATGCATACTCCGTTTGCCTGTACATTTATAACAGTTTACATACTTAACACATTATAACACAAGTTTCATTTAAAATGATAAGATAATAAAGAAAAGGGTCAGCTCGTCTCAGTAAAAAATTGCTACACGGATTTAACGCTCTGGAATTCGCTTTCCGCTGAGCGAGCGCCGAGCCTCCTCCTCAGCAAGCGCTTCGTGCGTGGTCTCGCTGATCCCGCAGGAGTCTCATGCTCCTGCGCAAAGCTCGTCGCAAAAAAAATTACCTCCGCGCTAAATCCTTTTATAAGAGGTTATGATTCAGTAAATAGTTTCTAAAAAAACTAAATAAGAATTCTTCAATCTACTAGCAAGGCGCTGAAATAGAAAAATCTGTAATATAAGTGTACTAAAATAACAAGCTGGCGTACAAAGCCAGAAAAAAATATAGTTTTGAAAGAGGACATATTATGGCTTTTGATGGTTTATTTACAATTTCAATGAAAAATGAATTGCAACAATTAGTAACGGGACGTATTTCTAAAATACATCAACCAAATGCGCAAGAAATTTTAATGCAAATTCGTGCACAAGGACAGAACTTTAAATTATTGTTTTCTGTACACCCTTCTTATTCACGTGTGCAAATTACAAACGAAACAATTGACAATCCTGCAACACCTCCATTATTTTGCATGGTTTTACGTAAACATTTAGAAGGTGGAATCATTTCTTCTATTCGCCAACATGAAACAGATCGTATTATTATCTTCCAAATTCAAAGTAAAAATGAAATTGGAGATGACATTACACGAGAAATCCATATGGAAATCATGGGGCGTCATAGTAACTTACTATTAGTTGACCCAACTCGAAATCTAATCTTGGAAAGCATAAAGCACTTATCGCCTTCCATGAATAGTTACCGAACAATTTTACCTGGTCAGCCTTATATTGCACCTCCTGCTCAAAATAAGCTCCATCCCTTAGCGTATTCGGAGGAACTGTTGAAAGTGATTCAATCGGTCAATGAATCCAATGAGATCGTCGAGCAGATTTCCGGTTTCTCTCCTTTACATGCAAAAGAATTACTTCATCGATTCCACAACAGTGCGAATCGTGTCGAAATTTACAAGAAATATATGAAGGAATTTGAACAAGGTGGAGCCGCGATACAAATTGTCGAATCAGGCGGAAAAACGTATTATTCACCGAATGAATTAACTCATCTAGGTGGCGACAAATTTAGCGAAAAAACGCTAGGAAATTTACTTGACAGAGTGTATTTCGCCAAAGCTGAACGAGATCGTGTAAAACAACAAGCAGGAGACCTAGAAAAATGGCTTCAAAACGAATTAAACAAATTGAAGCTGAAGATGAAAAAACTCCAAAAAGATTTCGAACAAGCCGAAAAACTAGATACATTCCAATTGTATGGAGAGCTATTAATGGCAAACTCTTATTCAATTGAAAAAGGGCTAAAAGAAGTGGAGCTAGTGAACTATTACGATGAGGATGGAAAAACAGTTGTCATTCCTTTAGATAACCGAAAATCAGCAACACAAAATGCACAAAGCTACTACAGTCGCTATACAAAAGCAAAAACTGCATTACTAAAAATCGAGCAACAATTCGAGATTACGAATGAAGATATTGCCTACTTTGAATTACTACTGCAACAAGTGATGCAAGCATCTCCAACAGACATCGAAGAAATTCGAGAAGAGTTAATTGAACAAGGCTTATTAAAAGCACGGGCATCCAAAAAGAAGAAAAAACCAACGAAACCAACACCTGAAAAATTCTTTGCTTCAGATGGCACAGAAATTTCAGTCGGTAAAAATAATAAACAAAATGATTTTGTTACATTTAAGTTAGCTAAAAAATCGGACACTTGGCTTCATACCAAGGATATCCCAGGATCCCATGTTGTTATACATTCCGATAATCCATCTGAAACAGCTCTTTTAGAAGCAGCGAATCTTGCAGCGTATTTTAGCAAAGCTCGGGAGTCTGCTTCTGTGCCAGTGGATTATACGATAATTAAGCAAGTGAAGAAGCCGAGTGGGGCTAAACCGGGGTTTGTTATTTATTTTGAGCAGACTACGTTGTTTGTTACACCGGATGAAGAGAAGATTAGGCATATGAAGAAATAAAAAAAGATTATCAGAGTAGCTTGATGGGCTATTTTGATAATCTTTTGTTTTAGGTAATAAACACCACATTGGACATGATACGGTTCACCGAACAAAACATAATGACATGGTAAAACTTGAACACAAAGTATTCATAATCTATATAGATATTCCCACAATCTTATTTTGGATAACTAATGATAGATTACTTATTTCCTACTTCGTTAAATTAAATAAACTCGTTGATTCTAATTTAGACAAAATTAACATTACTACGGAATCTAGCTATTTTGTCCAAGTTCACTTATTCCATTTCCATATACTAATAGAAAAGAGGTGAGAATGTGAGTATTAATGAGTATAACCCTTTACGTAAAGATATAGTAAAAATAGAATCGGCACATCAAGAGTGTATTGACCGCGCTTATCGTATTCCCATATTTTTAAGTACGACAACTCATTTAAATGACAACCAACAACGGTTTCTAAACCGTCTGATTTTAGAGATTGAGAATGCTTTACTTTTTCCGCGCACATTACCATTAAGCGAAAGTTATCCCGAATCCATTTTAACTGATATTCGTCGGTTAGTTTCATCAAGCTATGGGATGTTAGCAGTAAACCTTCGTCGCTTTAAAATACGAACAGTTGAGGTCAATACAGGATCACGCCCACCATCAACCTCAGTCTGGGAAGGATCTGTTTATTCACAAGTAGAACCTTCAATGGCTTTTCAATTTGGTCTACCATTATTATTAGTAAGGGAAGAAGACACTGACGCAAATAATGGAATTTGGGCAGGAGGAATTGCCCCACTCAACCTATTTATAGTTTGGCATTCTGAAACTCAAACTGTTGATCAATTCTTTAACACTCCTGAATGGAGATCAGCCTTTGCAAATTGGTGTGCACAAGTAAGAAATGCTTTTTATATTCAGACAGAGCCTAAGTTCAAGTACAGATGCGAATGATAAACCGGCACTTTAGAATTAAGTCAAAAATATACAAGGTTTTGTTCACCTTTATATATTTCCGACTTATTTACATGAAAAATATTTTTAGTGAAAGGCGCCGAGTTCTCACACTATTCAGAATTCAATAAGTGCCTAGTACCTTTCATGCGTTGTTTAGTTTTGGACAAATGCATCTGCCCGACCTGGATTTTTCATCAGAACAAGCGCTTTTCTCTGGTCCTTAAGCTACCCTTCCCTAACGAGATACTTATTTTTTATTTCGTCATCATATGTGACTCCTGTTCTTATTATCCTCACTGTTTTGCACTCCTTTTTAATTTATTATTTTTCTTCCCAACAAATTAAAGCCTAAGTATAAAAAACAATACTTAGACTTAAATACTAGATTTATAGTGCCAGGCACCAAGACTATTTTGAATAGTTTGCGTGCCTGAACACTATGCACTTCAGTGCGTTTTTAAATTCATCATGTTGATTTGGCATTCAGGACATTTTTCTATCAAATGAAAATGTGTCCGCCAATGTTCCACACTTATCATCTGATTAAAAACTCCCTTACTTCTTTTTCATACTAAAACTTTGCAATCAACTCTTTACAAGAGTTCTACCACCAGCAATACCAGGATGTGTCATTTCAAATGGATCTAATATTAAATCTAATTGTTCTGCCGTTAAAGCGCCAGATTGTATACAAAGTTCACGTACAGAAGCCCCGGTAGCAATGGCTTCTTTTGCAATTTGAGCTGCAAGTTCGTATCCGATATGCGGATTTACTGCAGTGATAATTCCCACACTTTTTTCAACGTATTCTCTTAAACGTTCTTTATTTGCCGTAATGCCTACTAAACATTTTTCAGTAAATACTGTAAATACATTATTCATAATCGAAATGGATTGGATTAAATTATAAAATAGAACCGGTTCCATGACATTTAGTTCAAATTGGCCAGCTTCAGAAGCTGCAGAAATAGTTAAATCATTCCCCATGACTTGGAAAGCTACTTGGTTTACGACTTCAGCCATTACAGGATTTACTTTTCCAGGCATGATTGATGACCCTGGTTGACGAGCAGGTAATTTGATTTCAAATAAACCATCTCGTGGTCCAGAAGCCATTAAGCGAAAGTCATTTGCGATTTTTGACATATTAATCATACAAACTTTTAAATTTGCAGATACTTCCGTATAACAATCTGTATTTTGAGTAGCGTCCACTAAATGTTCGGCACATTTTAATGGTAAGTCACTGAATTCACTAAGATTTCGAACGACTAATTTAATATATAAAGGATCTGCATTTAATCCTGTACCAACGGCAGTTGCACCCATATTGATGTCATATAAGTGTTTTCTCGAAAGTGAAATTCGATCAATGTCACGTGAAATGACACGACTATATGATTCAAATTCTTGACTCAATAAGATTGGCACAGCATCTTGAAGATGAGTACGCCCCATTTTAATAATACCTTCAAATTCTTTTGCTTTCGAAACAAATGCTTTTTGCATCGTTTTAGTAGCTTCCAGTAATTGATCCATTAAGCGCAGTACTGCGATATGTATAGCCGTTGGGAATGCATCATTTGTTGATTGTGACATATTAATATGGCTATTTGGGCTAATGAATGTATAATTCCCTTTTTCTTCTCCCATTAGCTCAAGAGCACGATTTGCAATGACTTCGTTTGCATTCATATTAATTGATGTTCCTGCACCACCTTGAATAGGATCGACAATAAATTGATCATTCCATTTTCCAGCAATAACTTCATCACATGCTTGAATAATCAATTGTCCGATTTCTTTCTCCAACATGCCAACTTCCATATTTGCTAATGCTGCAGCTTTTTTCACAATACCTAAAGATTTTATAAGTTCCGGGTGAATTCGATATCCTGTAATCGGAAAGTTTTCGACTGCTCTCATTGTTTGAACTCCATAATAAGCATTTTTCGGAATTTCCTTTTCCCCTAAAAAATCTTTTTCCATACGAAACTCTGTGGTAACCATTATCATAATCTCCATTTCTAAGAAAACATTTATTTTAGAATATTATTCATCTCTTAATAGATTAACACAATCTAAAAGTAATAATCCTAGATTATTACCTACAAACACAAAATCCCACTAAAAAGTTGACTTGTCTGCTTTTCAGTGGAATTCTCTTTTTCACCTAAAAGATGAAAAAAGAATCCTTTTCTGTTAAGTTTATTGCTGTTAACAGGCATTTTATTCCTTCTTAAAAACGTCAATTTTTTTCAAATTCCTTCAGATGAAAATACACAATCACTTAAAGGCCATATAAAACCTCTACGTATAGTAGTCTTAATGTAGGTTTTTCACTAGCGTCTCCAATAATTTATTGGAAATCGGTAAATACCATTGTTCAAATGCTATTTTCCGTGTAATCTTATCCACTTGTGTGACTCTTTTTAGTGGATTTGTATAGATTACTATCACCAAACCATTATAAAGGTTTTTTCTATGGAGAAATAGTAATGCAGAAAATTCAAATCTAATTCGTGTATTAAATTATTTTAATGCGACACTAGAGAAATTATATATTTTTAAAGTTTCAATTATAGAATTGTAAAGGGCCATTTTAATTAAATCCCTAAAATAAAATAAGCCTAAAAAAACGGTTTGTTTTTCTAGAGAGCACTGAAAAAATCCAGATATTTTAACTTATCGAGATATTCGACGATTTAATCGTGGAATATCTCGATTTTTTTATTTAAATCAATGGAACATACAGAGCAGGAAGCTTTCCAAATGACCGAGGAATTCAAGGAAAAGCGAAATTATTCTACAAGATTGAAGCGAAAAACAGTAAACTAAATAACTGACACGGGTATGATTTAGCCTCATCCACGAGTCTATTTGGAATAAACATACAGGGTGCCCTTGCCGTATTCGCTGCCAATCTCTAGCGATTCATAACCTTGACGAAGGAAAAAGAGTAGAAATAGGGTAAAAAGAGAGCAGAAAAAGAAGGTATCTTTCCACCATATTGACGCGAAGTTGCCTTTTTTCATAATAGCTGTTTTAGCAAATTGAAAAATTGGAGTTTTCAATATCTTCGGAGTACAAGGGCAACTTTTGTATTATATAATTTAAAATAGAATATCCTTAATGAGTTTTACTTTTTCAAATAATTCATCGTCTGTAAGTATCTCTATTGATTTTGACTCTGATCTAAATTATTCAAATGATGTTCTCTCCGTATCTTTTAAATAAGTGAAAGGTACCAAGTTGTAATGCAATTCTGAATCGATCGATAACGAGGCACCTTAAATTAAGATACTTTACTATTCCTTTGCCTATAAATAATTTTCTAACAAAACTATCCAGCACTTTAAAGCCATCCATTATAAAAGAATATGAATTACCATTGATGAAAAGTGATTTGAGCTCCGTTATAAACTAATTTCCATGAACTTGTCACATATATTCTACTATCCTCGTCTTTAGTTATGAATAAACTTTGGGAGGTTATATTATGACTCAAAAATGGGACGTTATTATTGTCGGTGGTGGGATAGCTGGTTTCGTGGCTGCTAATTTTTTAGCTAAAACCGATTTGTCTATATTAATACTAGAAAAAGGGAAAATAGTTGGTGGAAGATCTAGAACCGATCGGATACGTGAACAGTATTTCAATTTAGGTCCACACGCTCTTTATAAAAAAGGAAAAGCCAAGTCGATTCTCGAAGAATTAGATGTACAACTTAAAGGGAAACCCCCTAAATTAGGTGGCATTTTAGTTGAAAAAAATATGGAATACGCAGCGCCTTTTACTCCTTTAGGACTTTTCACAACAAGTCTTTTAAATTGGAAAGAACGTATTGAATGGGCTAGAGTTTTGATGAAAGTGATTTCCATTAATACCGAAAAGTTAGCACAGCAGACTTTCGAACAATGGGTACAGCAAACAGCAGGTTCAGAAAAAGTTCAATCATTACTCTATTTACTAGGAAGACTTGCGACGTATTGCCATGCTCCTGAAAAGGCAAGCGCAAAGTTAATGGTATCGAATATGAAAATTGCTATGGGCGGCGTACTTTATCTAGATGGGGGTTGGCAGACAATCATAGACCAACTCCACAAAAAAGCAGTTATCTCTGGTGTACAGGTTAAATCACGTACAGTTGTAAAACAAATTGAATCGGTCGAACATGATTATTTTAATTTAGTTTTGGCCAATGACGAGGAAATTCATGGGAAGTATGTAATTTGTACTACTGGTCCTCACGAGCTTATTAAAATGTTAGGTGAAAAGATTAATCTTCCCCAGAGGGAATTTTTTTCACAAATAACAACTGTAAGAGGAGCAACTTTAGACGTTGCTTTAACGCAACTTCCTAATCCAAAGCGATTGTTCGCCATGGGCATCACTGATCCCTTTTATTTTTCCGTACATTCGAATTATGCACGACTTTCCTATGATGCAAAAAGTTCAATTCTGCATGTGTTTAAATATCACTACCCAGATGAACCCATAGAAGGAAAAAAGGTTAGAAACGAGCTTGAACTATTCTTAGAGAAGCTACAGCCAGGGTGGCAAAAACATGTAATTACAAGCCGTTTTATCCCTCAAATTACAGTTAACCAACGCTTACCTCAAATAGGAGATGAACAAAAGTTAAGCCGTTTTAAAACCGAAATTCCAGGATTATATATAGCAGGAGATTGGGCTTCACTCGATTCTATTTTGTCAGTAGGAGCAGTCAGTAGCGGTAAACAAGCAGCGGAAGAAATCATTAAAAAGGAAAAGAGTTGATAACGTGCAAATTAGTAATGAGGATTATCAACAATTTAAACCATTGTTGTTTTCACTAGGTTATCGTATGTTAGGTTCAATCGTGGAAGCAGAAGATATTGTGCAAGAAACCTTTTTAAAAGCGTACCAAATTAATGAACAGAAGATAGATAATAATAAAGCGTATCTCTGCAAAATGATGACTAACCGCTGTCTTGATGTATTAAGATCAGCACGATACAGACGAGAACATTACGTGGGGCCATGGAATCCTGAGCCATTATTGCTAGAGAAATCAAGTGATTTAGATCCATCTGAAGTTGTTCTACAAAAAGAAGGATTGAGTATTGCCTATTTACGGATGATGGAACATTTGGTGCCAGATGAACGAGCAGTCCTCCTTTTAAGAGAGGTATTTGATTTCTCATATTTGGAGATTGCTAACATCATTGAAAAGAAAGAAGAAAACTGTAGAAAAATTTTCAGCCGGGCTAAGCAGAAGATATCACGCGTTGAGGGTGAAAGCTTAAACTATGAGATAAATGAGTCAATTATTAATCGCTTTATCCAAGCATTTCAAACGCAAAATAGGGATACCTTATTAGAACTTATTTCTGAAAATGTCATTCTATACTCTGATGGTGGAGGAATAGTCAAGGCTGCTATTCGTCCTATCGTATCCCTATCCAACGTTTTGGCCTTATTGTACGGAATAATTAAAAAAGTCCCTGAGGATTTTTATTTTGAAGTTAAAAATGTCAATGGTCAGCCAGCAGTCGTGATTTACATGAATGGCACGGTCCATAGTATCCTCAGTTTTTATATTTGTAATGTCAAAATTAACGAAATGTATATGACCATGAATCCTGAGAAATTGCCCATTTAGTCCATTGCACTAGAAAAACCTAATTTAAAAGTTAAAAATTTCTCAATCGAATCAATATTTAATAGGACAATTAGCTTTAAAATCCGATCAAGGTAAATATTCACTCCAATCAACGAGAATAGAACGTTATATTCAAGAACAATAACTGAAATAGGTAATTATGACATTGACTCAAATATAATAACAAGGCCTGAGTCCTCAGTATTCAAAACGAGACTGTTCCTAAAAGTCAATTCATTATGCCATTAGTAACAGCCTCATCTCTTCTCTATCCAATATAAGAACCTCACTTACTTGTGGTACGGTTCTCCGTAACGCATTCTAAAAATGAATAAAATCACTAAACTTTTCATTATAATAGATTATCTTGAAATTTTAATTGAAGTTTTGCGAACAATTATTATTTACAACTCATTTTCTTTATTTAATTTCTATCCATTTCTTAATTTCATTTGCTGTTCGTTCTGGTTCATCCCACTGCAGCATATGCCCTGCACCCTCCATTACTATCACAGTAACATCGTCCATCTTGTTTTTTAATTGTGATATACCGATTACTCTTGCTTCATCCAAATTCTCAGGTTTAGAAGGATGAATAAGAAGTACCGGTACCTTAATGAAAGGATAGGTTACTGAAAATGGTTCCACAAAGAAAGCTCTAATAATGGACAACACGGTGAATTTGGAAACCACAAGGTCAAATCTATCGTCCTTCTTTTTGAAAATGGAAGATACATAGCGTTCTTTGTTAAGATCCCATCTATTCGTATATGTTTTGTATTCCTGAACAATGCTCGTCCAATCATTAAACACAGATTGATCCATATAATCATTCCACCCTTTAAATGCATAGTCAAATGTCATTTCTTTCTGGTTTTCTGGAAAGGTAAAGCCCCCGTCCAATAAAATAATACCTAATACGGTTGCCGGATAATGTCGTGTATAATGGAGCTCCAAATCAGCGCCCTATGAATGTCCCATCACATAGAATGGTCTGGACACAACATGCTGAATCATTCGTTGATACCACATGGCTAATTTGGAGAATAGATAATCACTTTCGTTATTAAACGAGGACGTTTCCCCGTGACCCGGACTGTCAAATATTGTGAGATTAAAATCATTTTCCAAAAGGACTGCTATTTCGGTAAAACTATAGTAACCATTACCTGTAAGTCCGTGAAAACATACAATGGTATGATTGTTTTTATCGCCATATTCGTAATAATTCACTGTGTTTCCATCCATTATCGTCTTGTAACTTTGCAAAAAGCTCCCTCCTATTCATGCTTTCCTGCATAGAAGTTATATACAGTTGTAAGGTTACGAGTGATTCCATTTACACCTTTCCAGTTTGCATATTCACTAGGCATCATAAACTCTGAGATGAAATCATTCATTGATATATTATTTTGTTGCGCATCCATTACCTTTTTAATTAAAAATGATAAATAATTTATTAATATCTCACCAAACGCTAATGTCCCTACTTCCCCATGTCCCGGGACAACTGTTTTCATATCCATTTGTTTTACGTTTTCTAGAATAGTCAAAAATTCTTTTGGGTTATAAATTGGCAAATGAAGGTCTTCTGTAATGATATCCCCCATGAATGCTATCTTGTCATCGGGTAAATATAAAAAGGTATCGCTTGGTGAGTGCCCTCCACCTAAACAGTGGAGCTCTACAGTTCGTTTCGAGCCATGTATAACCAAATGTTTTTCAAAAATAACAGAAGGTAATACTGTTTTCAAATGAGGTAGCTCCTCTAACACTTTGGACATTTCTTCATATTGTTTTAATAAACTGACTTTTGTTATATTATCTTCAGCTTTTTCTATTTGATTTCTTAAATTATGTAGATATTGCTTCGTTTCCTCTATTTCCTTCTGCACATCATGAATCGTATTTTGCTCTCTAAACCACTTATTTGTTAAAGAAGTAGAAATTATCGTAGCATCTTCAAATACTTGATTTCCAAACACATGGTCTCCGTGATAATGGCTATTTATAAGATATTTCACCTTTTTCCCACTTATCATTTCTGCTTGTTTCTTTAACTCTCTTGCGGCTGATGGCGTACTAAATGAATCAAACACTAGTAGCTCATCTCCCAAGTCGACAACTCCTGCATTACTCCATGCCCCTTTGCCAGGTTTTGCTATTGCTGCATACACCCCTTCTGCAAGTCTATGTAAAGTGAAATATTTTGTCTCAATCTTCACAATATCCACTGACTATTCCTCCTGTCTATTAACTTATCTAATATAAATATTCGCTATTGTTATAGAAATTACCTTTCATCTCAATTCTTTCTAATGTAAGTAAACTATCTATAATTCATATGAAACTAGTGATTGAATGTGGTGAGATTTGGTAGCTTCAGAATTAGATGAACAAAGAAATTATAGTAAGGAGCTAATTGAGAGTGAATGGTACCAGGTTCTTCTGTATGTGAGAGTAGGAGGAAACTGGAATTATATTTGTTTTTTAATCGATTTATATAACAGAGAAATCGTCGGTTATAGTGGCGGAGAACAAAAGGACACAGCTCTAGTTCAGTGTGCCTTTAAGTCTGTTAGATCTCCTCTGCAAAACGTGATAATGTTCCATACAGATTGTGGATCTGAATTTAAATATGTTGGTATCGATGAATTATTAAGTACATTTAAGTTTAAGCAATCTCTAAGTCAAAAAGGAAATCCTTATGATAATGCGGTGGCAGAAGCGACTTTTAAGATTTTAAAAACAGAACTCATCAACGGATCGAACTACCCTACCCTTGAACAGCTGTCTTTTGAACTTTTCGATTATGTCAATTGGTACAATAATATTCGGTCGCACAGTAAATTGGGTTATCTAAGTCCAGTCGCTTATATAAACTTAGCCCTTAAAAAAGTTCTTTGATCTAGTGTTGACATACCAAAAGTGTCTTGAATATACGACTAAATATCTTCTTCATTTAAGTAATACTCATAGAAAGCTATACTTATGCTATAGCGATATCTATAATATTTCTATCATTCTCTATTTTTGAATAATTAGCGATAAATAGATCAAGAAGAAAATAAAAAATATAAATCCTTGTAGATATTTTAATTTAATATAAAATTTTTAATTCACTGTAACGAAATTCAATATTTTTGGATATATATGCGAAAGGAGGTTTAATGGTGGGGCAATTAGATGAGATTTATCAAAAATACAGCGAACGTGTTTTTAAATATTTGATGACTCTTTGTCGCAATAGTGACTTAGCCGAAGAATTAACGCAGGAAACTTTTTATAAAGCTATTCAATCGATTCACCGTTATAACGGCTCTAGCAAAATGTCCGTCTGGCTATGTCAAATAGCAAAACATACATATTATCAATATGTCGATAAGCAGAAAAAGCAACCGAAAATGCAGGAAGATCCACTCGTTCATTCTTCTGAGCAACTCTTAATTACTCAAGAAAATAAAGTCGAGTTATATCGACAAATCCATGACTTAAAAGAACCTTACAAAGAGATTTTACTTTTACGACTACTAGGGGGATTAAGCTTTCAAGAAATTGGCGATGTCCTCGGTAAAAATGAAAATTGGGCACGTGTTAACTTTTATCGTGCAAAATTGAAATTAAAGGAGAGCTATTTGATATGAACAATGAATGTGAAATTGTGAAAGATTTATTACCTTCCTATATTGATAAATTATGTAGTAAATCTAGCGAAAACTTTGTAAGTACCCACCTCGAACATTGTACAGAATGCAAGTCTTTTTATAATCGAATGGTGCTAGAATTAAATATTGAAGATGAAATAGAAGTAATTGAACGTCAACAAGTCATTCAACCATTTCAAAAAGTCTCGGCTTTGTTAAAGATACAAAAAATAACAGAAAAAGCATTAAAATGGTTAGTTATATTTAGTCTTATTATGATCTTAATTTTAAGCACACTTGCTACGTCAAATACTACACAATTTAATAAAGAGCAAATGCATCAATCCTCTATCGAACAAGAACAACTAGAAATCATGTCTGCAGCTTTCCAAAGCTTAAATCAAAATGGTCTTGAATCATTAGAAGATGTCTCCTTAAACTATGCTAGACAAATAAAATATTTAGCAGTATTCGAGAGAAATTCAGTTTCAATCGATAAGGATATTTCTAAAGAACCAACTATTTTATATCCACTTCCATACAAAGATGCCGACATCGTTTATGAAAATGGGGAAATTATTACGAATACAATTACTCCTAGTGATTATGATATCGGAACAATGGTGATGGAAAAAGGGAATTATATCATTCAATTTGAATACCAAGATCGTTATTTAAATCACGTAGAACGAGCTTTCCAAACTAAACATTATGCAAAGAGTTTACTAGAAATTTGGCTACCCTCAGTCATTACCTTGATTATTACTTTGATTTTATTAAGTATATGGCTAAATCTCGTGAAATCTCTTAGGCGTACTGAAGGGTTAATTGAATAATCTCCTAGACTTTTATTGCAGCGCCATTTCTAGACAACATTAAGATCACTAGTTGACTCTGTGAATTCCATTTCAACACTTAAGAAGACACATGTTGCGCAAACTAGTGCAACATGATGTACTTTCTTATCGACTAAAAAAAGAAATCCAAGAAATATTGTTATATCAATATTTCTTGGATTTTATTAGTTTTCCTAAATGTCATTTGAGATTATTCTCTAAAACCACACTTACTTATGATACGGTTCGGCGTAACGCATCTAAATGAGGTTTTTATATGCCTGAATGCCAGCAGGGTAAAACAAGAAATGGTTCGTAACCACTGAAAAGTTTCGTCCTCGGGAAAAGGGGGTAATTGATTTATAGATAAGGGAATTGATCGGACTCAGGAAAGGAGTGAAGGAGAAGCCGGGAAATAGGGAAACAGTAAAGTAATTATTGATAAAAGTATTAATGATGTTTCCCCGGAAGACTTTGATACACCATTCATCCCAGTGAGATTTTCTCTAGATATTCTTCGTGCTCCCTTCCGCTACTGATCACTGTAAAAACACTTGAAGAACATCATGTGACCGGATTTAAATCTATTCATGTTGATTAAAAAAATACCAGCGGTAATTTCTATGACAAAGAAGTGGTCGTATGCCAGTACCAGCTGGTCACCAGTAACTAGCCCGATAACATACCAACATTCATTCAGGAATCGTTGCGTATATTAGGGTATCTAGAAGGGCTTTTCGAAAAATCAATATTTCGAATTTTTGATGCCCCTTTTCATATTCAAAAATATTGATATAACAGCATTCTTCATTTTGAATTTTGTTCCGATTTGCCCTTTTTGGACAAACCAATTTTACTTTTGAAGAGAGATAGGGGTTAGAATGGAGAAAAAAATGAAAAAAATTTTATTTGCAGGCATAATCGTTCTTAATTTGTGTCTTTTTACCATAATTAATGAAGTAGAAGCTAAGGAAAATCAAGAAACTGATAGAAAGGTCATACTTATCTCTTTTGACGGAATGAAAAATGAATATACTAAAAAATATATTAAAGATAATAAATTGCCTCATATCAAACAGATGCAAGACAACGGGGTTACAGCAAAAAATCCTTCCACTATTACGCCTTCTCTAACAGCACCTTCACACGCAGCAATTGCCACAGGGGCTACACCTATCCAGACAGGAATTGTAAGTAATCATTGGCACGAACCAAATACAGTTTTAGACAATGAAAAAAACGGTTTCCGGGAAGAAATTGAAGTATCCCCATTGTGGGTAGAAGCTAGAAAGCAGGGGAAAATAACAGCCACCATTGCTTTTCCAGGTGCTAATCCCAAAGAGAGAAAACAAGGCGATTACTCTATTTATCCTGGAAAAATATGGTCTACAAGCGATTTGGAGTCATTAACCTATATAAAATCTGCTGAATGGGTTCATTCTCCCAAAAGCTTCAGTCCTTTAAAGGAAACAGAATTCTCCATCAAAATGAAAACTGAAAGGGATCGTCTCATTCATATTTTGGCGATTGACTCAACTGATGATCAAAAGCAAAACTACGACACCTTTGTATTATCCGAAGATAAAAAGGTAGATCCTGATGACTCTATTGTAAAAGGAAATCAATGGGGATCTCTTCCACTCTATATAAATGATCAGCAATCTGCTGGTTTTTGGTTCAAAATCAAAACAAATAGCCCAGATCTTACCCTTCCTGTTCAGTTGTACCGGACAGCAGTAACTTCTAGCTTAATTAGTGGACCTAAAGGATTTTCCAATGAGATTGAGAAGGAGTTTGGTTTTTATCCGGCACAAGATGATGATAAAGCCCTTGAAAAGGAATGGATTACGAGAAAGGAATATGAGGAGATAAGCACACGATATGTCATGTGGGTCACAAAAGTTTCTCTCTATATAAAACAGAAATACAATCCTGATTTGCTAATGTTTTATACACCACAGATTGATCATGAAGAACATAAGTACTTATTACTAGATCCTAGGCAGCCAGGATATTCACACGAAAAGTCAAAAAAATATATGAGCTATATTGAATGGTCGTACCAGTTAGCTGACGAGGTAGTTGGCGAAACAATGAATTCCCTAAAAGAGAATGACTATTTGTTTATAGTCTCCGATCATGGAATGGAGCCTGCCTATTCTACTCTTTCACCTAACAAAGTATTAAAAGATGCTGGGTTATTAACTGTAGATCAAAAAAATAAAATTAACTTTACAGAGTCAAAAGCGTACGCCATTCCAAGCGGATCAGCAGCACATGTATATATTAACCTGCAGAACCGAGAAAAAGGTGGGATTGTCCCTCGCGATGAATATGAGAGTGTACGTAACCAGATTGTTCAAGCTTTTAAAGAGGTGGAAGTCACGGATAAAAAGGGAGTGCTCATTCAACATGATATGAAAGAAGTCATGTCTGCCATTGAACGAGACAACCTCTCGTTCAATACTATTCAAAAGCATGTCAAAGATACTTGGAAACATCTTTTGAAACAAAAAATACATCCTTATGAAAAAGTAATGAAAAATACAAATAAAAATACAACCCTTATGGGACATCAAAATTCAGGAGATATTGTGTTGATTGGGGCTCCTGGTTACGTTATGGGCAGCGACATTGAAAAAAATATAACTCCACCAATTGAATTGGGAACACATGGAGGATCCGGAGACAGAAGCATGCTTAGACCTGTTTTTATGGTTACTGGGGCAGACTTTCACAAAGGTAAACAGATTAACTCCTCCTCTAATTTAGATATAGCTCCTACTATCTATGATTTACTTGAGTTAGATGTACCATCATTTGTAGAAGGTGAAAAAATTGAAGGTATTTATAAAGATAAAAAAATCCTACCAAATTGGGAATGATTAATGAAATCATTCCCCCTCTCTATCCATTAAAAATAGATAAAGAGGTAGAGGATTTAACTTCGGTAAATTCTCTCTTCCCCTTTTTTTGTAATTACAGCTTAACTTTCACAAAATATCTTTAAACGCAATAAAACATAACTATACAAGGTAGAAGAAATCTAACAAAACCGCACTTACTAATGGTACGGTTCGGCGTATCACAAATAGTGGTCAAGCAAAGGTGAAAAGCTTAGGTATATCAGTTAATGACCTTCCTAATTTCATGACAAGTTTCACCGAATGTTTAGCTAGTAATATTATATACTGACTTTGAATATTTCCATGCAAAGTTTGATCTGTTCTGAATACTTCTTGATTTCTCTTTCAATATCGGTTGAGAAAATATTAATCTTTTCATTTTGAATTGCAGTTGTTTTTTTATCGTTGAAAAAAATTACAAACTCTTCTGCACTATAATTTTCAATATCTTCAATTCTAATTGTTGATATTAATAATGCTGTGTATGTCTGCAATCGTTTAAAGGTTTCTAATTCCCAATTGGTCATTAGTCTCGACTACTCATCTCTACTCATTGATACAGGTACTTCTACAGAATCCGTCCCCATTACCTTAATACCACCGTCTTCTTCCTTGGAGCCGACCTCAACTCCTATTGTGAATATATCTGTTTTTGATATTGCCTTATTATCAGGTTGTATATTAATGACAACCGTTCCTGTGCCGCCTCCTGTATATTTATAACTACGATTTCGTCCAATTTCTATCATCGTATTCCATTTTGAATTTTTACTCTCCGTGGTCCACGTTGATACATTATTTGTGGGTTTAGATTGGACTTTGTTCTCAGGATAGCTATTTAAGATACTAGAGACATGCCATTTATCAGGGATATAAAAAGCAACTCCGCCCCAATCAGCAGGATCAATCTCAATTCGTGCAATTATTTGAACATCCTTAATCAGCCTTTCATTATCTTTGACAAAAACAGTTCCACTAGCAACTGTTTTTAATTTGGTCGAATCAGAACTTAAATGAAAGCTTCTGATATGGGTAATTTTATCGTTGACACTTGTTTCGTCGGACTTATTATCTTGATGAGTTAGCAGCCATGAAAAAAAGACTATTAAGGTTATTAATGCATATGGAGCAATGTACTTCAATTTAGATTTCATAACTCAAACCTCGCCTTCTCTAAAAATTTAAAGTCCTCCTTCCTCAAGCAGGTCTATTCACTGGTTTTCTCATTCACCCGCAATCTAGATACTGGACACCTGCTCAAATTCCAGATATGCATAAACAAGCGGTTGAGAATTTTGGTGAAGTGGATATTGTCTTCAATAATGCAGGTATCGTGCGTGTTCATTCTTCACACGATTTAGACTACGCTGAGTGGCGGAACACAGTAAATGTCGATTTAGATGTTGTATTCTTAATAGCACGGAAAGCAATCCAGGAAATGTTAAAAAAGGTGGCGGTACAATCGTGAATGCCGTATTGATGTACGGCTTATAACGCAACAATAGGCGGCGTGATTAACTTAACACGATCACATGCACTTGAATATGCAGAACAAAATATCCGTGTTAATTCATTATGCCTAGGTTTCATCGATATACCAATTATTCCAAAAGAAAGTAAATAAGTACTAGGTTCGATGACACCGATGAAACGTCCTGGCCAAGCAGAAGAAATGGCAAAAGCCGTACTATTCATAGCAAGTGATGATTCGTCATTCATGACTGGAAATAGTTTAATTGTTGATGGTGGCTATACCGTTCAATAATTAAATAAGTAAGATAAACATATCACGGTTTAACTTGCCCATTACCTTAATCGGTGATGGGCTTTTCGTTTAGTGGCCCCCTTTTAGATACATTACGGTGAGCAGTATCATAAAAGAAGATAATCAGTATTCAATGGTAAATTATATAAGAAATTTATTACCTTATAAATGAAAGATACCAGGATTCTGAAGTATTCAGTATAAATTCGTTTAAATTGTCTTTCTCTATGTGTGACAAATGCATGGTTTCACACCAACTCTCGAAATCGAAACGTTTTTCAAAACGATGCAAATATAGTTATTTTTACCTAGAAATATATTTTATCAATATCTTACTGGTTTACAACACTAATAGCCACCCACAACCAAACACTATTCTGAATTGCATCTAAATTGTTCGTGACACTGGGATATTAAGCCTCCTTCTACAACTAAACGCCCATTACATCAATTTAGGGTGCGAACTGACAACTGGACAAACTCAATATTATTTGGGTTTTAACTGGAACTGATTATGGGCAGTATAAGCATAATCTCTCTTGTAAACATTCTAAGATTTCTTCTGGCACTTCCCTGACCTTGATATCCCCACCAAGGAAAAGTAGCCAATTTGTTATTTCGGTCAATTCTTCTGAATTATTAACATTGATAAAAGTCTTTAGAATGGCTGTGGTTTGATAAGGATTCGTATAGGAAATTGAAACTTTTAAAGGAGAGTATTTTTTGAACTGGGCAATCGCCTTTGGACCAAGTTCAAGGACAAGGTTAATTTCTTTTTCCCCCGTACTTAGTTTTTCTAAAATCTTTTTCTTACTTAATCTTTTTTTCGAAGGGTATGGTTTGACATTGGTGAGATTGTCGACAGGAAAACTCTTCCTCTCTTCATCCTTTAAGTCAAAGCCTTCAATCAGCCAATTGCCTTTTTCATGATAAAGGTGCAAGAGATAAATTGGATAAGACTTTATTACCTTCTCTTCTTTGATACTAATCAATAAATTGCTATCCAAAAGAAGGATTTGGATGAGTCTTTCTAACATAGGATGGGGTAAATCAGACAGATCAAGTAGGTCGGGATTATTGGGGTTGGTCCCTTCAAAAAGCAAGATTTGATTTAAAAGAACAAGGTCATCTTGCTGGTTTTCTGAGATGAGGCCTAGTAATTTTTCAGCTAAAGACTGACGACTCTTTAGATATGGGAGTTGTTTATTTCTTGTGGCCATAAAGGCAATAAAAAGAGCTTTAATCTCATTATCGGTAAAGCGAACGGTTGGTAGGACAGAGTTGTTCATGACAAAATATCCCCCATCCCTTCCGACTTCAGCAACAAGTGGCATTCCCAAGGCTTCAATTTCTCTGATATCTCTAATTGCTGTCGAGCGAGAGATGTTAAATTCTCGCATGATTTCAGAAATTGTAAAATGGGCTCGGTTGTTGATATACCGCATGATGATATTAATCCGTTCAACTTTTTTCATTGTGATCTCCTAAACAGTATCATTTTTTGACACGTTTTAAGGCTATTATAAACTTATCAAGTGAAAAGACAAATCATTTGAATAATTTTTAAAAAAGGAAGGTTTTGAATATGGCAGATTATACCCTAGAAGAAAAAGACAGCTTCACCGTTTTAGGAATTGGAACTGAGCTTAAGAGCGATTACACAGACTTTGCTGGCATAAACAAGGAAAAGGCAGACTTTTGGCAAACCGTCAGCCAAGATGGAACGCTTGACACTTTAAAAACTGTAGCCACAAATGACTACGTCTTTGCCGTGAACGAAGCGGTGAATAACAAGATGATGCATTATGCTGGTGTCATGACAGATGCATCGGTACCAGAAGCTACAAGAGTAATCCAATTTCCTAAAGGTGAATACATCGTTGTTAAAGGGGAAGGAAATACGGCTGATGAGTTGAGTAATAAGCTTGCTGGCATTGCCTTTGGTCAAGTTTTGCCAGAAGCAAAGGACTTTGCCTATGTTGGTGGACCAAATACTACGGTTGAGATGGGACAGCGAGACGGCTTAGTATTTGGTGAAATGTGGATTCCTGTTGTTAGGAAATAAAGAGATAAAAGGAGGGATGGAATTGTCCAAAATCGTTGATTTTAAAAATGTGTCTACAGTAGGTTTAGAGTCTTCCCCTGTAGCAGAAGCGCTTGCTGGTTTACGTGCTAATGAAGCCCGTTACTTTATGAACAAATACAAGCATGAATTTACGGTTGTACCAGCTAGCGAAAGTCAGGAGACCCTTGATTATGTGAACCGAATTTTGAAAGTAGAACGTGATATTGAGTTTGCGGTCAAACCTTTAGAAACGTCTCGTTTCCAAGTAGAAAATATTAAATTTGCCTACGTTTTCTATGAGGATGGGCTTGCGATCAACGTCATGTATACAGTTGATGACCCTAAGCCAAAGCGGGCAGTTGGTTTTAAGCTTTCTGAGGGAATGGAGATACCAAAGGAATTAGAAACCAAGTTTAAGTTTGCTAGGCAGAAGTCTAAACTAGCTGGAACAATTCGTGGCTCGTTTCTTGTGATTAAAGGAGAATATTAAAGTAGGCAAAAACACAAGTAAAGGAATCTATCATTTTTAATATTTGGTCATTCTTATGAGCAAATAATTTACATTTATATATAAATATCAACTCAATCCACTCCTTTATAACTGGAGTGGTTTTTGGATTTATTTTTAACCTTTAACGAATACCATCTAGATACCATTTTGCAAATTTTTGAAACCTTTTGGAAACATCATCTATCTAGCCAGTACTTAGTTCTCTCTCTAAATGCTTATTGGATATTATTCAATTTGTAAGATTTTACAAATTGAATTTTTCAATTTTATTCTCTATTGACGCTAATTTGTCTGATCAAGCTTTTTTCGGTGAGCTACCAGTAGCATTATCAAGCCAAATAATAATTTCTGCTTTAAATTCAAATGAATCTTCATGTTCAATTTCACTTAAAATATAATTAATAGCTTGATAACATCCTTGTTTATTCTATACAGTGTATTTAGAAAGATATTTAATTAGATCCCTATTGTCTTGTTTAGTACACTTTGCTATTTTTTTAAATCCTAAATATTGTGATGGTAATCCGGCTATTTAATGTTAATAAGCTCATTAATACTTTACTGCTTAGGTACTGTCAACAATTTCAAGAAATCCACTTTTCTAAATTTCCCATATATATTTTCAAATACATTTGAATTTGGACTCACTTCTGCTCCAATCAAATACTCCAATATTGCATTAAACTCATTAGAACAATAATTTGTTATTAAGGATAATAATTGTTCAATGTATCTACGTATTTTCATCCTATTTGTATCCATTACTAATATTAGCAATAACTTACAGCCTTGATATATATCATTTATCTTTATCAAACGACTTAATAGATATTTTTGGGAGTTTTTCTCTTAAATTACAGTGCCAAGAACCCAAACACTTCGGAATTGTGTTGATTCTTGGCACCATTATTAACGGCTCTATCATATTTGAATGCAGTTTATGTAATATTAATATTGTAAAATATAATAGCTGGTGCATTAGTATAAATGCTTACAAGAAAAGTACTTAGTTTCAATTAATACGAAAGTTATTTATTTTCACTTAGAATTTGAGTAAATCCACTAACCTATCTTACGATTAAATTCACGGTTACTTTTCGTAAGTCGAGTTACTTGCAAACTTGTTTAAATAATTTAAAATAAACAAGGTAATTCGATACAACTAGGAGGATTTTATTATGACATTCCAAGCAAAAGATTTCCGTACAGCTGAACACGAAATTGAAGACTTATTTTTAAATCGTTGGTCTCCACGGGCTTATGCAGACAAACCAGTAGCTGACGACGTATTAAATCGACTTTTTGAAGCAGCTCGTTGGGCTCCTTCTTCAGGTAATAACCAACCTTGGCGCTTCATCGTTGCTAGAACAGAAGCTGACCTTGAAAAATTCCATCCAATCTTAATGGAAGGAAACTTAGTATGGGCTAAAAATGCACCTGTATTAGTAGTACTAGTTTCTGATAATACTAAAGGATCAAATGAATTTGATGCTGGCGCAGCTTGGGGATTCCTGTCGTTACAAGCAGCTAAAGAAGGCTTAATCACTCACCCAATGGGCGGTATCTACAAAGATGTGGCGAAGGAAGCATTAAATATTCCTGAAAACTTCGATGTACAATTAGCAATCGCAATCGGTTACAAAGGTGAAAAAGAAATGCTTTCTCCCGAATTACAACAACGCGAAACACCATCAGTTCGTCGCCCATTGGAAGAAATTTTATTTGAAGGTTCTTTCAAATAATCTCAATAGATAAAAAATCCTAAATATAAATAAGCCGTTCAGCTTTTAAACAGAACGGCTTGTTTTAAAAACCGCACTTACTTAAGATACGATTCACCTTAAAGAATCTAAATGAGGTTTTCATTTGTAATTCCCCATTTTAAAATGGTGATCCTAATATATATATATTAAGAATCGCCTTTTTAAAATTCTATTTTTGCTGGATTCTCAACAAATTACATATTTTCTAAGTTAGGGCTTCGGTCTAAAATTAAAAGCAGAACGAGAACAATTGCTAATTGATCAGGCAGAAGATACCTGATGGACTGCATACTAAATAAAATGAATAATATACCGATAAATAAGTGAATTGATAAAGGTGAATCCTTTAGTAATTCACTTATTTTGTGAAGTTTATATTACAAAATAATTCCATAGATGGTATAATTTTAAACAAATTTACTAAAAGAGAGGAGATAGAGATTTGTTCACTAGTCCATCTCAAAATAATTTCATCGTATTAGATGGAGAATATTCCATTTCTCTTGTAGTGTTATCTGTTTTTGTAGCTACAATTGCTTCTTATACTGCATTATCAATGAATGAACGCGCGCAGCAAAATAGCTTTTTTCATCGAAATTTTTGGCTTATACTTGCAGCAGTTGCGATGGGATTTGGCATATGGTCAATGCATTTTATTGGAATGAGTGCTTTTTCTTTACCGGTAGAGATGAGAAATGACAAATTATTAACCGTTGTTTCGGTAATTCCAGCGATGCTTGCGTCATTTTTAGCTTTTTATTTGGCTGACCTTAAATCGAGAACTTTTTGGTCGTATACGCTTGCTGGTATTGCGATGGGGATAGGCATTTCTTCCATGCATTATCTTGGGATGTATGCGATGAAAATGGACATAGTTTATGCATATGATAAAACCTTATTTGCAGGATCAATTGTGATTGCAGTTGTTGTTTCGGTAGTAGCTATTTATATTTTTTCTACTTTACAAAAATATATGACCAATCGCTTAATCCAAATTATCACGTCAGTTGTCATGGGCTTAGCAGTTTCAAGTATGCATTATACAGGAATGGCGGCTATTACATTTTTTGTACCGATAGGATTTATACCGGATCCAGTCCATACCCATATGGAAAGCATGAACGGAATAGCAATAAGTGTAACAATTGGAATGGCGATGTTACTCGGCTCATTATTAATATCAAGTTTAGTAGATCGTTATGTTGAGTTTCGAGCAAATTATTATGATGTATTAACAAAGCTCCCGAATCGTCGATTATTTGAACAAAAATTAAAGAGGGCTGCATTCCCTGAGAATCTAGCGATTATACATATACATAATTTGGAGTATATAAATAGAGAATATGATTATCAATTTGGTGATGAAATCATTCAACGATTAGCAGCGATACTTAAATCGTTAACCCCTCCTTCAACTGATCTTTATCGTATTGAAGGTAACCGCTTTGCATTGTTAACTAGAGATAAAGTTGGAGAAAAACTATTTCAAGAAGGGCTGTTGCAAATAGCAGAAGCACTCCAACAACCGCATACAGTTCACAAACAAGAAATTCTTATTCCGACATTATGTGCAGTATCAACAGCATCTAATGAAAAGGAAGCGGCAACTATATATTCTAATGCACTTGCTGTTTTAAATTTCCCGTCGATTCAATTTAATCACGAAGTAGTTTACTATAATCCTACAATTCATACATATACTTTCGAACGAGAAATTGCGGAAAGTGTTGTACATGCAATGAATGAGGGGGAGCTATTTCTTGTGTATCAACCGAAAATTGGTGTGAATACGAATGAAGTGATTGGTGTTGAAACTTTAATTAGATGGAATCATTCAACATATGGACTACTTTCACCTGCAGTATTTATACCGATACTAGAGGAGAATGATCGAATGATTGATTTGACGGATTGGATTATCGAGCAAGTATGTCAACAAATTTCCGTCTGGCATAGTATGGATATTTCTTTTGGACAAGTCGCAATCAATATTCCAGGCCAATATGTTACAGCGCCAAGATTACTGCAAGTATTGAAACGTACTCTCCACAACTATAATCTAGTGCCTCAACAATTAGAGTTAGAAATTACAGAAACTAGTTTTGTTAAAAATATTGAAGAAGCAATGCGCGCGGTAAGTACTTTCCGTCAAGAAGGCTTCTCAGTAGCGTTAGATGATTTTGGGACAGGCGTATCGTCACTTTCATATTTAAAGCAAATGCCCATTTCTACGTTAAAGATAGATAAGTCGTTTGTCGATGGGATCCCAGAATCTTCAAAGGATTCCTCGATTATTCAAGCGATTATTGCATTAGGTAGTTCGTTAAACTTATCGATTGTTTTCGAAGGGGTTGAAACGAAGGAACAAGTAGAGTTTTTAGCATCTATATGCAAAGAGCCGATTATTCAGGGATATTATTTCTCAAAGCCATTGAAAACAGATGAGTTGTTTAATTGGTACCAAGTATTTAAGTCACTTATAAGTTAGATAGATTAAAAATAACCGCTTACCCAATAAGGTAAGCGGTTATTTCGAGAATTGAAGCATAATTAGGTAGTGAATAACCACTACTTGATTATGCTTTAATCTATTTTATCCACATCAGGGAACTCCATTATCGGTAGAATGTTATATAAAATACTGGAGCAAACAAGTGAAAAGAGAAGAAGTTTTGCAAACAATTTAACTGAGCAAACGAATCGATGTATTGGACTATTTAAGAGGATTTGCATTGGTCGGCATTATTCTAGTCAATATTCTTGCATTATTATCTGTGAACATATCAGTAGTGGGAACATTCGGGCAATCTTATCAGCGATTTTTATTATTATTTGTAGAGGGAAGATTTTTCACGATTTTTCTTTTCTTTTTGGTGTGGGGTTTTATATGTTTATTCATCGTGCCAATGCAAAAGGAAAAAATGAACTGCCCGGTAAATGTTAGTTTGGTGTCTAACATTTACCGGGCAGTTCAAAGTGATTGATCGACATTAGAAGGCTTTTTTTATACAAGACAAAAAAAGCTGGAAGTGAATCCGTCACTTCCAGCTACATTTTTTCAGTAATCTTGTGGCGTTTTTATCGTAGCCCTCTTGGATTATGTGAATACAAGTTCCAATGGTAAGGATAAGTAAAAATAAGATCCTGTCCAAATCTTTTACAAACAGAGGAAGATCCAATTTAGTCCACTCGGCACTTCTTTATAAATGGATACTACCTATGTTCGTTTAATCCCTTTTTTTTGGTTTACTTTTATTAATTTCGTTCGTCACCTTATTTTTAGATATAGCACTAAATTCTTCAGCAAATTCTTCATCGGGACTATTTGTTGGATTTTTATATAGTTCGAAGCTATTATGCGCTCTAACATTAGTTGTCTTATTGTTATTTTTGCTCATGAATATTCACCTCCTAGAGTCTAATTTGCTCTATTTAGAGGTTTTTATTCTTACTGAGTCAATGTATAACCCATTGGAACTCGGTTAGCAATCGTGGTTGTACTCGTCAGTTATTGCCACATGGATATCAGATTATTTAATAAACTTAGAATTTTTCAGATAAATTGATTTGTTATATTTTTGACACAACTTTGTTATACCTTTGATACTTATTTGTTATATCACAATGATATTATATTACCTGCATGTAATAGGAATTAAGGAGAATATAATATTATGAATAAATGGTCTTCAAAGCTAGCAGCGGTAACAGTAGGAACAACTGTCTTATTAACATCTGTTGGACAAGCTTCAGCAGCTACATATACAGTAAAATCAGGCGATTCATTAGATAAGATAGGAAAAGCAAATAACATTTCATATAAAACAATTATGAATACAAACAAATTAACATCTACTTTAATTTTTCCTGGACAACAATTAATTATTGGTGAAAATCAAACAACCACTACTTCACCTCCAAGTTCTATGACTACATATACAGTAAAATCAGGAGATTCATTATCTAAAATTGGCAGTCAATATGGTGTTTCAACTAAAACAATAATGGAATGGAATAATTTATCTTCAACTCTAATACAAATTGGACAGAAACTTGTAGTTAATGGTTCTACTACTTCAATAACAAATTCAACATCGAATCCATCTGATTCAACTAATACAACTACATATACAGTGAAATCAGGAGATTCATTATCTAAAATTGGTAGTCAGTATGGTGTTGCATCTAAAACATTAATAGAATGGAATAATTTATCTTCAACTCTCATACATATTGGACAGAAACTAGTAGTTAAAAGTTCTACGACTTCAACAACAAATTTAACAACGAATTCATCTAATTCAAGTAATACGTCTACATATACAGTAAAATCAGGAGATTCATTATCTAAAATTGGTAGTCAATTTGGCATTTCGTCTAAAACAATAATGGAAGTAAATAACTTGTCTTCTACAGCAATCTCTGTTGGGCAAAAATTAATTATTAGCGGCGCAACTACCTCAAGTAGTTCAACTTCAACTAGTTCATCAGTTGGTAATAATATTGTTTCAGTTGCAAAACAATATCTAGGCGCAAAATATGTTTTCGATGGAGCATCACCAAATGGCTTTGACTGCTCAGGTTTTATTACTTATGTTTATAATAAAGCAGGTATTTCAACTTCTCGTTTATCAGCAGCAGGATTCTACAATGCATCAACACCAATATCTAAACCAAAAATTGGAGACTTAGTATTCTTTAGCAATACATATAAATCCGGGATTTCACATATCGGTATATATATTGGCGATAACAAAATGATTGCTGCAAGTGGTTATTTCGTACAAATTAGCGATATAGACGGAGCATATTGGGAAAATCACTTCACAGGTTTTGGTCGTTTAAGCTGATTATAAATGAAGGTGCCAGGAACCAACACTATTCGTAATCGTGTTGGTTCTTGGCACCTTTTGTTTTTCTTTTTTTCAAAAAAAGTGATAATGGAACGGAAAATGCAAGGATGATAGTTGCGAAAAGGAACGTATCGTTCGTCGCAAATAGAAAGGCCGTTTCCTTTAATGTTTTCCCTGCTATTTTTCCATTTAATTCGGAAGCATGTGTTTGTGTCCTGATTGCTAGAATTGAGCTAAAAATAGCAATAGACAAGGCAGATATGGCTTGTTTAAGCCAATTTGATATGGATGATGCATGACCTGCATGTTCAGTTGGAATCACACTCATCGAAAGACTTGTAACGATAGAACTTGCCAAACCTAAACCTATATAACGAATCATCATTAAAAAAAGAATATAGCTAACAGAGGAGTCCATCTTTAATTGACTGAATCCCCAAGTGGCAATCGTCACTAAAAATACACCTGTGATGATAAACCAAAAAGGCTCTATTTTTTCTTGTAATTTCCCCGATATTATAGTTACAACAATCATGACTAATGCTCCAGGAAGCATAATAATACCGACAGTTAACGATGAAAAGCCCCGAGCTTCTTCCATCACTAATGGAAGTAGAAAGACTGTTGAATATAAACCAACGGAAATAAAACAGTTTAAAATTGTTCCTAAAGTATATCTAGAATATTTAAAAACCCTTAAATTCAATAGCGGTTCCTTTACCGTCAGTTCTCTCCAAATAAAAGCAGCTATACCTATAATACCTACCAAGAACAAAACTAGAGCAGGAATAGAAAGCCATCCTAAGGTAGACCCTTCGGTAAAATACAGTAATAAAGATACATTCCCAATTACAACTGTAAGCAAGCCAATTTTATCAAGTGATACGGTTTTTGATGCTTTAAGGGCAGGTAAAAACAAAATTGCAAATAGAATTGCAATGACTCCAATTGGTACATTTGAAAAAAACATTGCCTTCCAACCATAAAAACTGGTGATTACCCCACCTAATGTTGGACCAATTGCAGGAGCAATCATAATGGATATACTCCATAAGCTGATGGCCATCGCTTGTTTTTCTTTATTAACAGACTGAATAATAATCGTCATAGTGGAAATTTGAATGATTCCTGCACATAATCCTTGTAAAATACGAAATAGTATTAATAAATTAATGTTTCCAGAAAAGCCACAAAGGGCAGAAAAGACAGTTAAGCCAATCAAAGCAGTAACATATATCTTTTTATAACCAAACTTATTTCCTAAATAGCTTGCAACTGGAGAAATGGTGCCAATTGCTAGCATAAACCCTGTCACTAACCATTGAACCATATTAATATTTGTATGAAGTTCCCTCATAATCGACGGGAGTGCAACGTTTACTGTTCCCGAATTAACAAGTGCTAAGAAATTCCCCAAAAAGATAGCTAATATAGTAAATGCAAATGAATCTCTTCCCTTTTTAATGTGTGCCAATTTTTACATCCTTTTAAAATTATTTTCTTTTATAAGTTTACGTATAAATAATACTAATGTAAAATTACTATATTTAATATTAATATAAGTAAAAGTGATATAAAAAAGTAGGAGGCATTTATGAACTTAGAACAGATGGAGTACATAAAAGAGATCATCCATACACAATCTATCTCCATAGCGGCACAAAATCTTCATGTCTCACAATCAGCAATAAGCCAATCCATTTCGTTACTGGAAAAGGAATTAGGGATTCGATTATTCAAAAGATCAAGATTTGGCACAAAACCGACAGAAGAAGGCAAAGGAATTATTAATAATGCCCTAAAAATAGTTGATAATATCGAGAGGATTAAAGAAGAAGCACAAGCCTTCACTACTGCTTTTAAAGGAGAGTTAAAAATTGCTGCGATACCAGGTTTTATGACTTTTTTACCGAAGATTCTTTCTTTATTTAAAAAGGATTTCCCTCACATAAAAATCATGGTTATCGAAATGGAAAGCAAAAGAATTATTGAGAAGGTTAAGCAACATACAATAGACTTAGGATTTATCTCTGTAAAAAAATCGATCGAAGACAATCTGCCTGACCATTTTATCTTTAAAAAGCTTGATTATAATGCTGATATTAAAGTCATTGTTTCTAAAAACTCCCCTCTTGCTTTCCAAAAAGATTTAACTTTGCATGATTTGGCAGATAATCCGATTGTCATCTATTCCAGTCAATTTTGGGAAGACTATATTCACTCCTTCGAAAAGAGTCACAATCTAATGAATGTTCTTTTCCAAACCTCTAATTCTGAAGTGATTAAAAAAACCGTATCAGAAGGTCTGGCCATTGGATTATTATCTAGTTATGTCCTAATCGATGACCCCTACATCGAAACCGGACGGATTATCCCCATCCCTTTGATTGACACTAAGTTTTCTTCTGATAATTTATTCGGTTGCATCGTCTCGGATAAGAATGTCCATCAAGGGATAGCAAAAAAATTTATGGAATACATACATCCAAATTTTAATTAAGGTGCCAGGAACTAAAACTATTCGAAATAGTGTTGGTTCCTGGCACCTTTAATTATTTCATTCACTTACAACATATGCATCCATACTTTCAACACCAGATGCTGATACTGAAGTAATTCCATATGTATATTGTTTATTTGGGTTTGCTGTCTTATCTAAAAATACTGTATCCCCTTTTGAATTATATACAATATCTACTATGTTTAGAGGATTTTGATACTCTTCAACGTCGATTCCTTCAAAGCGATAAATCACGTATTTTCTTGGTTGTTCACTATTTTGATCATTAATGACTAACTTCATACCAGCTGCATCCTTGCTACTTTGAACTGATGTTGGCGCTAACGGTTGTTCAGCGTTGTTCCATGAAGTTGCCGGAGTTAAAGCGGTATAATTATAAAGTTGTTGCTTAAGGATTGTTGCATAACCAAGTGAATTTTTTTGAATGCTTTTTAATGAAAAGTGCATTTGACCCATTGCAATTTGGTTTGCTCTGTTAGCGATTACTTGATTTGGTAACTCCATTTTATTTTGCCATGCTTTATCGGAGTCAAGACCGACTTTATAATCAGCGACACCAATATAGAGATTAACGGGATGCACGTCGGCATACGTTTGTACTTCATTACTCCACCAGTCTAATAGAGTGGAATATTTAGCTAAGGATAATGTTTTAGACCAGTAGATTTGTGGCGTAATATAATCGATGCTACCGTCTTTCATCCATTGTCTGGTGTCTGCATATAAGTCATCATAATTAGATACGCTAGCTCGGGTGTTGCTTCCAGTAGGGTCCACTGATTGATTACGCCACACCCCAAATGGTGAAATTCCAAATTGGACATCTGGTTTAGTCGTTTTAATAGATGAATATAATTTTTTGACAAGTTGATTTACATTATTTCGGCGCCAATCGTCCACTTTTTTGAACGACTTGCCATATTTTTTGAATGTTGCTTGATCAGGAAAAACTTCATTTTTTATTTTATAAGGATAAAAGTAATCATCCATATGAACGGCATCAATATCATAATTAGCTACTAATTCTTTCACTGTAGAAATTAAATAATTTTGCACTTCAGGAAGACCAGGGTTTAAATAGTATTGCTTCCCATATTTAACTACCCAGCTAGGATTTGTGCGAGCTACATTAGTAGACGCAAGACTTGCTAATGATTGGCCCGGCATAGTTACTCGATAAGGGTTGATCCATGCATGAAGCTCCATCCCGCGAAGGTGTACTTCATTAAGCATGATTAATAAAGGATCATAACCTGGGCTCTTTCCTTGTTTTCCCCCAGTTATATAGGATGACCACGGTGCCAACTTGGAGGGATATAACGCATCATTTGTTGGTTTTACTTGATAAATGACTGCATTGAATTTATTGGCTTTCAATTGATCTAATGTTTGCCGCACCCAAGCTGTATATTGAGTTACATTCATTCCAGATTTCATATCTACATTTTGAACAGTTGCAATCCAAGCTGCACGCATCTCATTCTTAGGGGGTGTTATGCTTTCTCCTTTAGCTGATAAAGGTAGTATTGAAATAAGTAAAATGAGTGATAGAGCAACTGATAATATAGCTTTAAAAAGATTTCTTTTCATCCTAGATAACTTCCTTTTCTTTGTAATCCCCTTCCAGAACTTATTCGTGCCTCCTTTTTAACGTATTTGTTTGGCTAGGGTATCTTCCCTAACCAATTATATCATGTATTGGTACTAACCCCCTGAAAAAAATCCACTATAAAACGGCAACTCAAGTTGGTTTTGTTAATTAAAAGAAACCATCCACCATGGAAATTCGGAACCATATGAGGAATACCTATTTATATCGCCAAAATAACATTGTCTAAGTAAGTGCACTCTTCATTTATTTTTAAATACTTGAAATGCAAACACCCCGTAAACGTTCATAATTACGGGGTAGTTTAAGGATGGATTATTTTTATGCTTAAAGGATAATACTTCAACAACTAATGTCCCCTGTAAGAGTTTAATCCCTTTTTTAGGTTTATTTTTATTAATTTCTTTCGTCAACTTATTTTTAGATATAGCGCTATTCTAAATTGTTTCTAACACAGCGATATTAAGTTAGTTGTGGTAATAAATTGAACCGATCCAGATAAAGGGGACGAGAGGTTACGTGCTACTCCCATAGTGAATGGTACCAGGTTCGATTTCAATGAAAACCTAGTACCTTTCATCCTGAAATGTGCCTACCGTATTAGAAATGCCTTATCATCCTCCTCTTTTTGGATCAAGATAAGTTGGCGAGATTTCATTTATCTATCGACTCGGTGGATAAATATGCCTTACAGGTGATGTAATTAGAGATTATTCTTTTAATCAGTCATTAAAGAGTATATATTGATTTGTTTTTGGTGAAATTTGTGAACAAAAAAAGAGTAGAATGCTAAGATTTATTTCAGCACTCTTCTCTTATTTGACTAAGTAATAGATTCATTATCATAATGAAACAATAAAAGTGAATACTTATTAACTAGACGCCTCACTTACATATGATACAGTTCAAAGTGAAGTATCTAAACAGGAGGTTCTCCAATGTTCTATCTCATTTTACTAGTCAATTAAACAATTTATTTCTCTTTTCCATCCCCAATAATGGGTTCAAACCCTTGTCCTATTAAAACGAAGATCAGATTTGGAATTTTGAAATGGAGCCCTGAAGATCATTAGCCAATTTGCTTAATGAAATGGCAGAAGCTGTTATTTCTTCCATTGCGGCGTTTTGCTCCTCTGCAGACGCTGCAACGTGTTGAGTATTCCCTGCTGATTGTTTAGAGATTACTGCAATTTCAGAGAACATATTAACCATCTCTTCAGTTCCAACATTCACTTCTTCTACAATGGAAGAAACTTCTTGAGTTTGGGCAGTTATTTCATTTATCATTTGAGCAATTTCCCTAAATGATTGACCCGTTTCTGTCACTTTCTTAATGCCTTCGTTTACAGATTCAGTTCCCTCATTCATCGATTGTATTACATAATTAATTTCGTTTTGTATTTGTTGAATCAGCTCTTGAATCGATTTTGTTGCTTCTCCAGATTGTTCGGCTAATTTGCGAACTTCATCCGCTACCACAGCAAAACCTCGTCCGTGTTCTCCTGCTCTAGCTGCTTCAATCGCGGCGTTTAAAGCAAGCAAATTCGTCTGAGCAGAAATCTGAGAAATTAAATCCACAATACTCCCGATTTCATTCGATCTTTTTCCAAGCTCATTTACAATTTCGGATGTTTTCGTTACCTGCTGATGTACAGTATTCATTTGCTCTACTGTCTCAACAACCACTAAATTTCCTGATTCAGCTTTTTGATTGGTATTAACACTTAGATCCTTAACTGTTTCAATAGATCCTGCCACCTGCTCCATGCCTTTTGAAATATCAGTTACTACATGATTTGCTTGTTCTGTATGATTTACTTGGCTTTCAGATCCATTAGCCACTTCTTGAATGGCATCTGTAATTTGTTCTGTTGCTTTAGAAGTTTCTTCAGTACTTGCTAACAACTCCTCTGATGAAGCTGCTACCATTTCAGAAGTTGCACTAACCTGTCGTATTAAATCGGCTAAGTTAACATTCATCTGATTAAATGATTTTGCTAAATCACCCAATTCATCTTTATTTTTAATATTGACTGGCTCTACTGTTAAGTTTCCATTGGCTACTTGTTCTACATTTTTAGTTATTTTTTCTAAAGGTTTTGTGATCATTCTTGATACAATATAAGCGATCGATAATCCAGTCAATATAGCTATTATCAGTAAAAGAATACTTTGTGATCTTCCACTTTCATATATCTGATCCCCATCTTGACTCGCTAACACACTATTATCTTTATTTATATTCACTAAAACATCTAAGTCATCTTGCATACTATCAGTGAGATCCTTTGATTGTTTAATAACTTCAATAAGCTGATTACCGTTATCTGAACCAGCACCAGCGATAATATCCATGTTTCTACCTATTCTAATAAATGATTGATGCACGATTTCATATTTTTTCCATTTAATTACTAGTTCATTAAATTGTTTACGGTCCTCATCAAGGAATATCGTTTTTTCATAAATACCTAATGTTTTATTTATCTCTTGAATATTCTCATTCATTTCCTCTTCAAATTTACTCATTTGCTGAGCATCTGGTTCAAGAGTCAGTCGATATTCTAATGCAATAAGGTGTTCTGTGCGATAGTTAATATCGTCAATTGCATTGATTGCAGGCAACCATTTTTCAGCAATTTCTGTAGATTTTCCGTTAATATTCTTCATTTTAGTAATAGATAGCCATCCTAAAGAACCCATAAAAATTAAGATCAAAATAAAGCCAAGATATAATTTCTTGCCAACTGAAAATTTAAATTTCATATTTATTATGCACCTTCCTGATAGTTTCTAATGTATGTAAATAATCGGAACAATACAACTTTTTTTGGATTTGTAGCTTCTATTAAGAAACCGACGTACATTATCCCTGTACTTTCCAATTCTTAGTATTAAAAGTAGTTGAGTTTTAATACATGGATTTATCATGATTTCTTGTTTCCTTTAAACAACCATAATAATTGCCTACTATTCTTAATATATAAATACGTGACTTTAGAATTATTATATATACCATTTTAACGATATACTAAGTAAATAATATTAATACTTTTGTATTATGTCAATCGTTTTTTCGTTTTTTTGTAATTATTTGACGAATAATGTCCAAAATATTTATCACTCTATACACCTAAAAACACTTCATTTTTAGGTGAAGTACTAAGAATATACATAATCAGTCCTAAAAAAAACGACAAAGTGACTCGTTACTCCTTAAAATTTGTTGAAACCACTGATTTTCTCTCCATCTAGCGGTCAAATATAATAGCAGCTTGCCTCATGGTGGTTGGTTGTAAGGTTATGGATAACCTGTCCGAGTGTGAACTCAAAGATGGGTCGTTTTTTATGGTTTAATGACAATATTACTACGACTAATATGGGTCATGCAGGCGTTTCCGTACGATACTGGGAACTTAGTCTGCCTTCCTCTATTTCGTACGGATGTGAGCTACAACTTAATCGAGATAATGACAAAAAGGATGGGAGCATCTGCTTCACTCCCACCCTCTTTTCATTTTAACAAATAAATAAGTAGTCCTCTAATTATAGTCCTCTAATTTTCTTAACAAAATCACTTGGCATTTTAATCTTAAATGCTTTATTTATACCAACTAATTGTATTACCTTCCTTACAGCCATATAGCTTCTGCTAAATAAGTTACTATTTTCTACAATATCAATTATGACCGCTTCTAAAAATGCAATACTACATACAATAAGAAGTAAAATAATTGCAATTATGTCGTAAATACCTTCTATGGAATTTGGTTTATAAGAAATAAAGCTGAATTTCATATAAAAGAAAAGCGCACCCATAGCAAATGAAAAAACAGGGATATATTTCATTAGGCTATTTGATACTTTTTTTGCTAGATAGTAGGTAATACAAGCTATTATCCCCATTAGAATTAAACATACAAGTATGGCAATCTTAAAGCTCATTTGTACACCTCTTTCCTTTTAAATTGAAACGTATTTAGCCCATCAGCTGGACTGTGTGATACATTAATATATTCGTTGGTATTGAAATATACACTTCATTATACAGAAAAGATAAGCCGGGTCGATATCTGAATGGTAACGTCTCATAAAGTTTAAATTTTATTGCCCTTTTCACACATCGAATTTAATACAATTTTACCCAAGTAAAGGAAAAATTAACCTACAAATACCTGAATAAAATTATTTATCAAATTAAAGGCTTCAATACTTTAGCATATTCATTCTTATTCATTTGGTAATCTTTTCATTCTTCATGCGATTCAGTAGAAAACAAAACGCTAAACCCTTCCCATTACATTTGCCTTCCTTTTCCACATAACCATTTTGATGAAATTTATGAAAAGGCATTAGTGGTATTTCTTCCAGGATTATATTTATGATTACTTATTCAATCTTGCAGAAAAATATAAAGCCAGAAAATTCATGCTTGTTTAAATCAAGATTTATTGGCTATGTTTACATCCTCTTCCCATGAATTGGTTGAAGTTCCGTTAAAATATAGATTAAGTAATCCAAAATAATACAATACTTTAATGAGGAGTGCGGTGTCTGATGGCGAGGTGTACAAATTATATAGAGTTCATTCCAATCAACACCTCTTGACTAACGTTAGACATAAGTCAAAATATTATTAGAAGAACATTGAGAACAAATTTGATCATTGAAAAAGCACGGAGCATTTAGTTTGCATATTTTAGAGGTAGAACTTTTTTGCTCTTTCATTTCCCACTCTTAGATACGAAATCCCGAAAGGAAATAAGCCATTGAAAGTATCACAAATACTTCCAACGGCTTTATCATTCTCTTGAAAATAGTATTTACTTGTTATCTATCATACTCATTATTTGAATATGATTACCATCTACTTGATAAACTAATATTAGACTATAATATCCTTTATCTTCATTTGAAAGATCTAGTGTAAACTTATCAGGGTTTTGTTCCCATTTACTCACATCAACTACTATCTCTTTAGAAGTACTAGTATTTCTAATTACCACATAGCTCGGAGTAACTTTATTTCCGTCTATTCCTCTCACATGATTCTCAAATTCAACTACTGGTCCTTTGAATGCTGCTATTTCCACTACTTGAGGGGTAGCATGCATGCTTTGCAAATTTTTTAATTCTTTTAGCGGTGAGAAATCCATTATTCCATTTCCAGTTAGATCTAGCATCACTAAATTTCTGGCATATTGTAACCCACCCAGAGAACTAACTCTTCCTGAATTACTAATTAAAGTTGTAAGCTTGAGCATATCACCAAGGGTAATATCTTCGGATACTCCTAATGTTTTTTTAATAGAATCGCTTAAGTATCGGTCATTAATCGTTATTACTTGTGTTAAGTCTATTTCAACTAAAGCATTTTTCGCTTCTATTATGGACGCTAACGCTCCATCTACTTGTGTTTGAGTAGCTTTGTTGTTTGCTAAAACTTCTTCCGCTTTAGCTATAGTACTTTGTAATGCGCCGAAGCTTTCAGAAGTATATATCTCTTTATCTATTACTTTTGCTTCTTCTACTACTTTTTCTAACTCATTCGTGTACACTCTTTCGGAATTTGCATAATGTAATTTTGCATCACCCCATGTCGCATGGTCTGATCCATTTCCATTTCCACCATCTGTTACAACTAGTTTAAGTTCCTTAGCTCCACTTATAATTATTTCTATAAATTTTTGAGTATCTCTAGAATTCATTAAACCACTGTCGAATTGCTTTTCACCATCTACGAATACTTGAAATATGACCGAACCGACAGATCCATACATTTGTCTATCTACCCCTACAAATGATGTGAAATAATCTGATTGTTTATCCGTTAAATCATACACAATCGTTGAATTAGAATGTGCTCCTATTCCTTTTTCATAAGCAACTTCTTTATTTGACTCGTCTGTCAAACGCAATGTTTTAGCACTTATAGATAGGTCTTTTAAAGGAGCCGTATAGCTGTTTTGAGTAGACTTCCAATCAAAATTTGATAGATATAGATAATCTTCCATATTCACAACTGATATCGTTCGCGTTTTTTGTATTTCGTTACCATCATTATCTGTTACAACGTAAATAACCTCATATTTCCCCGCTCGGTCAAATCTTACTTTATCTGCTCCAACAACTTTCACTTCCGAAGTTAAATCTCCATCTTCAGGATCAATTGCGGAATATTCTCCGTTCAAGTTTATAGGCTCTCCCACTTTTGTCGCAACTGATTTTGGTATACTTAAATTAGGTTTGCTCGAGTTTTCGACAAGCTTGGCATCTGCCCAAACTGTATGATCTGCAGTATTTCCGTTGTCTTTTGCATCTGTCGTTATAAGCTTAACTTCTTTTGCACCTGTTACAGATACTTTTACAAATTCATGTTCCGTATTTGATCTAAACACCTTACTATTGTATTTCTTTTCTCCATCCACCCATACTTCAAATGTTGCAGATGAAGTATTTCCTTTCATAGCTTGATCAATTCCAATATAACTTTCAAAGAAATCAAAGCCTTTTCCTTCAATATCATAAACAACTTCCGAACTCGCATGTACTCCAATACCTTTTGCATAGGTTACTTCAAGTCCTTGTCTTACTAAAGTAATTGCGCCACCAGCAGGAGCTCTATCTTTCTTAAATGTACTCCAACCAACATTTACTGATTTGGCATTCAGATCCGAAATATAAGCATAGTCACTTGCTACAGTGACTTTCATTGTTTTTGTTTCTTTCGCATCTGCATTTGTTATTTCATAGACAACTTCATATTCCCCTTTATTCATTACATCCACATTAGATGACTTTACGACTACGTCTTGCGTAATATCATTTCCTTGGTAGTTAGTTGCTTTTACATAGTTCTTCGGATTAAAAGCTTGACGTAGTTTTAATGTTACATTCTCTTCCACTGATAATGTCGGTTTAAACGCCTTAATATATATCGGCTTCTGTGTATTTAACTTTTTATCATATACAACAATTTGATAGGTGTAGTTATTACTTGTATCTATCCCTTTATCTATAAAACTATTGGAAGATGTAAAACCTACAACCTCACCGTTTCTAGATACTTCATATCCTAAAATGTCTTCTTTATGACTTACATCCATAACAAAGTTTAGTGTGTTGTTTTTATTTGCAGCGTTCGAAACAAGGTCAACGCCAACCGATGCCGTTTTATCTTCTATTCCATGTCCTTTATATCCAACAACAGAATTATTTAAATACCATACTTTATCTGGCTTTGGATATTTACTCGTTTTTTCTCTTGTATCTTTATTAACTACAAAACCGTGTCTTGCAAAATGTTCACTTAAATCGAGTTTTAATACTTCTGAAGAAAATTCCACTAAATATTGTTGTTTAGAGCTTTCTCCATTTGTAAGATTTACATTTCTTTCTCTATACAATCTATTTAATTTTCCCCAATACCCGGGGCTATACATTTCTAGTTGCCAATATACTCCAAGCTTTTCAAAAAGCCCTTGCGTGTTATAGTCTTTTAAATTTTCTATAATGACATTTTTATAAATAGTTGACTCAAATGGTATTCTATTATCTGGTTTATTATAAAAAGTTGCCATATATTGTGGCAGCATATTATTGGTTACTTCACCATAAAGTCTGGCATTTACATCCATTCTATGTCCTATTTCATGCGTTAAGCCCCATGAAGGGCCTCTGACTTCAAATGGAATTAGATGATCGGCCATCACGTCATCTAAAGTGCCTATATGATCCCCTGCAGCATACATATATGCATATGGTTGTGCAAGTCTGACGTTATCTCGTATATATTTTGGATCATTCACTTCGCTACTCGCATCTAAACCATAGTACTTAAATATTTCTTCCATATGATTATTGTAAGACTCAATTGTTTCTAATGGACTATAGCCATCTTCAATATACGTTTTATAAGCACCTGTTGCAGTACCTGTCCAAAAAATATGATTACTTACGAATTCAAAAACATCTAGTACTTCTCTGTCTTCAACATTTGGATGTTTCGCTTTATCTTCGTCTAGTTTTTTCTTATAGTCTATTAAGAATGATTTGAACTCATCAACTTTTGTATTAGCAGTTGCAAATGGAATTTTCTCTACACCTTCAAATCTTAATACAGGAGCTTTTCCTTGCTGTTTTGCTGTATACGGGTTGACAATATATATACTTCCACCTGGTGTGACCGCTTTGTTATACCCATTATCCTTATTAATAGTAGGTACAGTTATGCTATTTTTACCCGGTACTAAGCTTACATCTTTTCTCCAACTTGACCAAGAACCTTCTTGTTGTGCGAAAGATAAACTAGGCATTGGACTTTTTGAATCTGCTTCAACGTAAACGGTTACTTTATCTCCTGGTTGTGCTGCAAACCCTGTAGGTTGAAGGTTGTTGCCGAAAACAAACTTTAAATTTTGGTTAGCATGTTTCACCATATCTCCATGCTGTTCTGCTATGACCATTGTTCCATCAGTCTCTACCTCACCATTTACGATAGACTTAGCTAAATCTAATAAATTCTTGAACTTCGATTCATATAATGGATGAGATTTTGCTTCTTCTTCAAGTGCTTTAATTTTATCGATACTATTAAATTCAGGTAATATTTCACTCATTGTTCCATCAGTGAATAAGTTCGACATCTTGTCATTTAGAATATCTTCCTTATAAAAGGCTAACTCTGATAGTGTTGCCCAGTTTTGATTGGATTTCTTGAACATAAATTTTAGTCTCTTAAATTTTGTAGGTTTAAATTTCGCTTCTACTAATCCGGCTACCATATTATGTTCTCCGGTTGTGATAAGTTCATATGTATCACCTTTTGAAGTTGTAGAACCATATATGTCAAACTCTTCTGCAAATCCTTTTCGATCAGATACTCTTGCTCCATACATAATTCGATTTAGTTCTACCGTTTCTTTAAATTCTACTTCCACTTCATTTGTAAAATCTTTTGAGTTACTTTTGTTCGTTTCCCAGTACGTATTTAAGTTGCCATCAATAGCATTTACTATGACCGAATTGCTATAATGACCACCATTGTTACGTATACTCTTGATATTTTCAGCGTCCATTCTAAATAACTTGGAATAATTTTCATTTGAATAATCAGTAAATGATTTTGTTACTGCTTTTGTAGCTTCTAGTCTTTCTTTGTTTAATAGCAGTTTCGCGTTTGCAATATCTTCTTTAAATGAAGTGTATAGTGGATGCGTTTTAGCACTCTCTTCTAACGCTTCCATTTTCTCTTCTGAATTAAACTCTTCACCTACAGTACTAAACGCACCATCAGTAAATAGCTTTTTCATACGATCTCTGACTTGATCTTCTTTATAAAAACTAAATTCGGACGCACTCGCCCAATCTTGATATGCTTTTGTAAATACAAATTTTAGTCGCTTAAATTTTGTTGGGGCAAATTGTATTTCTACTACATCCCCTGCGGATCCATAGTATTCACCCGAGGATACTGCTTGAAACTCACCTTCGTCAGTAGTTGAGCTATATATTTCAAACCCTTGAGCAAATCCCTTACCTTTAACACTTGATTGTCTTGCTGCATAGACAATTCTATCTAATTGTGTGGTTTCCTTAAATTGAACTACTATTTCATTTTTAAATTCAGAGTTGTTCGGTTTACCAGTTTCCCAATGAGTATTCATATCTCCATCCACTGCATTCTCAATGATCGAGCTTGCATATTTTCCTCCATTGTTCGTAATGGATTTTATATTGGATGGGTTCATTTTAAATACCTGATTATAGGAATTTAAAGTAGCAGCTTCAAATAAATCAAATATTGTAACATTCGCCTTATTTGATTCACCTACCTCACTTTCATCCTTCATTATCGCTTTAGTTTCATTTTGTAATTCCTGTGCTAAGGCATTAACTGGACCACTAAAAATGCTCAAAAACAGAGCAACAGATAATACAGTCGCTATTAATCTAATCATAATTATTCCTCCATATGAATTATTTACCATTAAAAATCCATAAAAAAACTACTCCCTTAGAGTAGATTCAATTTATGAGAGGTTTGATGATTCCATCCTCGCACAAACAAAAAGCATCATGCACTCTTTGGCAACTGGCTGACATAGTTATAAACCTTAGTCCCTTTAGCTTTGCGTCCCTACATTTCTGCAGGTTTGCCTATTTAGTTTTATTTATTTTTCTATATTAGCATAATATATTCTATTAACACATGAATCATTTAACTCATGTAAAAAATAGGTACGGTTAATCTAAAGTTTATTAATTTTTTACATATTTCATATTTTTCATATTTTTCCTTTTCAAAAACTAATTCTATCCTCCTAGGTTACTATTACTAGAAAGACTATGAAGAAGTAACACAAAAATAGGTCATAGGAAACACTAAAAGAATAGAGCTAAAAGAACTGTATTCAATCCTAAATAATATCCTTTATTTTAACTTTCCTAAAAAAACAATAAGTTACTTGAGTCTGCTGATTACCCGGACTTGCAATTAGAGCAATTTAAAAGCCCACAAGTCCTAATCGACATCGTGGGCCATTTTATTTGAAAGCATTATTTATTAGATAATCATTATTCTCAAAAATCAGCTTACACTAAACCCACTTCCCAATACATCGCGTACATCATGGACGACAACAAATGCTTGTTCATCTACACTTTTGATGGTTTGTTTCAATTGGACTAGTTCCTGTTGATTGATGACAATATAGAGGACTTCTTTTTGGTCCTGGCTATAACCGCCGCGTCCTTCTAAAATCGTCACGCCTCGTGTCATGTTTTCTAAGATAAACTGGCGAATCGATTCGGAGTGTTCGGAAATGATTGTCACTGCCGTTCGGCTATTCAGTCCTTCAATCACATAATCGATTACTTTAGAACCTAAAAACACAGCAACAAGCGTGTACATTGCTTTTTCTTGGCCAATGATGAATACCGAACCCCCAATAACGATAATATCAATGACGAGGACGCCTTTCCCTAGACTCCATCCTAAATATTGATTGGCTAAACGCGCTATAATGGCGGATCCTCCGGAAGTTCCACCTGCTCTAAACATCAGGCCTAAACCAAGTCCAACAAATACCCCTGAAAATAGTGCAGCAAGCAAGGTGTCCCCGTTCAATCGATGTCCAACGTCTTCTGTTATGAACAGAAAAAATGAGGAAGAAATGATTCCGATTACTGTATAAATCATTGTCTTTTTATCGAAAAACTTATAGCCTATCGTCAAAAGGATAGCATTGATAACAAGGTTTACAACACCAGGAGACCATTGGAATAAATAGTATGTAATAACGGTAACCCCAATGACGCCACCCTCGGATAATCGATATGGGATTGCAAAATAGTTAATACCAATCGCGAATAATAGGGACCCTATAATGATTAAAAATATTTCTTTGAAACGTTGTTGTGCCATGTTCTGTATTTCCTCCTACCAATTTAACCCGTCAAAAAATTTGGCGTTCAGCCGCAATTCGGCCAAACGCCACTTTATGTACTGTACTGTCAGTCTTCTGACTCCCATTTCTTTGCGTGTTTTTCAATTATTTCAATTAATTTATTCATAGCAGGCGTCAGCCATTTATCTTTGTGATATGCGAGTTGGGTAGTTACGAATTCCTCGCTGTGCACCCAAGGTAATTCAATTAAACTGCCTCGTTCCAGTTCATCCCTCACCGTCATTAAGGGTAGATAAGAAAGACCCAAGCCACACTTTACTGATTGCTTGATGGCCTCGATATTCCAGAAAGCTATGCGGGAACAACCCACGCCTTCTTCTTTGATCCATCTTTCTAACAAATCACGATAACTTCCAGATTCCGTTAAAAGCAACACTTCACCCTCCAAATCGTCTGGGGTGATAATAGCTTTGTCACATAAACGGTGACCTGGCGGGGCAATCATCACCAATGTCTCTTTCACTAGATCATTCGTGACGATATCAGATCCTAGTTTTTCAGGATTAGTAAATAATGCCAAATCAAATTTACCGGATTTCAATTCGTTATTAAGCTCTTGGCTTTCGGATGGTTGTAAAATAAGATGAACATTCGGGTACATCCTCTTAAACTCATACAAGATGGTTGGCAACCTATACACCATTAGGGATTCATTTGCCCCAATCAAGACCGTACCAGAAGGTTCCATGTTTAACCGTGAAGAGTCAACTGCTTCCTGGTAGAGTTGTAAAATTTCCTTTGCATATGACGCTAGATGTTGGCCCGCGTCTGTTAAAACAACCGTTTTCCCAAGCCGGTCAAAGAGACGATTTCCAACAGCTTCTTCCAATGCTCTAACATGATTTGTTACTGTCGACTGTGTATATCCCAACTGTTCACCAGCACGCGTAAATCCCCCACAATCGGCCACAACCAAAAAGGTCTTTAGATTGCGAAGCTCCATTGTCATTCCCCCTATACGAGTAATATTCTTCATATTGTATAGGAATCAGATAGTAAAGACGATGTTTTTTACTTCCAAGGGATATTATAGTATCTTAATCAAAATTAATGAAATGAATTATTTTAATTAAAATCATTCAAAAAATTAGGGTTAATGGATTCTAAATGAATCATTTAGATTAAAAAGGAATCATATCGTTGTTATTCCTACCTTCATATCTAAACTTTTCAAATACACATAGATGATAATGTAGAATAATTAATGTTATAAAGGTGCCATCTGAATTCCTTTTAGCAAAACAGTATTCGGCACGTACCAATAATACCCGATACCATCATCAACTTCCCTTTTTTGTTGTGCTAGGTTGATATTCGAAGCAATTGTTAATGCAATAACTTCTACACATGCGCCAACAACTTGAACCCAGCTTCCAATCAAAGACAATCTATCTCCTGATGTATCCATTTTATTTAATACAAAAACGCTGCCAGTTGCATCAAGAAATGCTCCTAATGCGAATAAGCTATTTCCTGTTACCTCCAGATTTTTAGTTGGGGATTTCCCTGCCGCAGCTCCTACTGCCTCATAAGCAGCCCCAACACCTTGGACCCCACTCCCAACTGCATTTAATCTAAGTCCATCTTCTTTTGAGGTGTGGATTTCAAAATCTGTTGCAACAATATCTGTAATGTTCCCGCCAACTTGAAGCCAAGCGCCTATGATAGCGTCAAGTTGGAACGGTTCTTTTTCTTCCAAAAATAATTCTATATTTCCCAGACCTTGAAGACTATTGCCAAAAGCTTGGATGGCATTTCCTTGAGCAACCCACTTTGCACCATTTGGATCTCCCATCGTAATTTCTTTCGTTTGTCCTAGGGCAGAGATAGTCGTGCCAATTACAAGCACCCACGCTCCAGAATAAATGAGCTCCTCTCCATGTTTCTTCACAATACCACACCGTTCCATTAAAGAAGTTACCGTATCTTATTCATGAATATATAAGACTATCGGGAAGAAAAAAGCAGCCTGAAAGTGACCACTGACCATCCATTGATTTTGACAAATACATGCACCATTAACAAGTTGATGAATCTGCTCCCTACTCTTAAAGCCCTTTTGTATACTCTTCCTCTCAGATTATTTTCACACAATAAAAAGAACGCCGTGTAGACGTTCTCCAATTTTTAGATTTCGTATTTTTTTATAACACTAAATGGTCAATATACGATAGAAAAATCCTACATCACTGTTGTCCCATTCTTTACTAAAGACTCCTTGTTTTTCACTTAATTAATTTCCCCGGTCTCCATTTTGCACCTAATAACCTATTTAGTATAGTAGCAAGAATTATGCCAATAACGAATCCATAAAAAGGGTGACTTTTCATAATAAAAATAGGGAAAATCATTATACATATCACGGTTACTACTAAGTTGACTATATAGGTTAACCTGGGTTTCATCAAAAAACTCCTTTCACTTCTATATTCCTATATTTGTTATTTTGACATATACATACATTTTTTTGCATACTAATCCCGGTTAATTTAGATTTATAATTGGTTTCGAATCAAACAATATTCAAACCAACTCATCCCCCAGCTCATTAGCGATAAAATTTCGATATTCACTAGGTGAACAATTTCGTAATCGGCGAAACACTTTATAAAAGTTTGAGGGACTTTGAAATCCAATGTCATAACAAATTTCAAGATTTGTAAGATCTGTGCATTTTAGCAGATGTACCGCTTTATCAATTCTCATTTTTTCCAAATACGTACGGGGAGTTTCTGTAGTTTCTTGTTTAAATAGTCGTTCCAGATAAAAGGCACTTACACCAGCATGTTTTGCAATATCCTGTAGAACCAACTTTTGTTTATAATGGTTGACTAAAAAGGAAATTACACTTCTAACAAGTTCAATATGCGGGGAATGGTTGACTTCTGGCTGGCATCTTTTACAAGCACGAAAACCAGCATTTTCTACTTTATTGATGTCAAAGTAGAATTCCACATTTATCTTTTTCGGCTTTCTAGATCTACACGATGGTCGACAGTATATTTTTGTTGTTTTCACTGCAGTAAAAAAAAGCCCATCATATTTTTTATCGCAATCTATGATTTTATCCCACATTTCATCAAAAGAAAGATTTACTTTATCATCCATTTAATCCCCCACCTTTGCTTGGTTAGTCCTCATATAAAAATGAAGTGTCTTTTAATTCCATTAATTGTGTCGCATTCTTTTCTAAAAAAGAAAGAATCTTATCAGATAATGCATTTCCAAAGCTAAATCGTTTAACTCCTAATTCTTTAAGCTTATTACAATTCGTTAGTCCAGGTAAAGATAATACATTGATTGGAGCGTTTACATTCAACGTGATCTCTTTTATCTCATCATCATCCATCAATCCAGGGACAAATATTCCACTAGCCCCACTTTCCACATAAGCCTTTGTTCTTTTTATTGTTTCAAAGAATGGATTTTCCATTTGAAAATATGTATCTGTTCTAGCATTAATATAAAAATCTTTATAACCATGATTGTCTAACGCCATTCTAATTTCTGATATAAGGTGACAATGTTCATTTAATTTTCTTAGTCCCTTTTGTTTTTTGAGTGAATCCTCTATATTGATACCTGCAACTCCAACATCTGCCGCCCTTAATATATTCTCTAGAATAGTTTTCGAGTCTTCACCATAGCCAGCCTCAATGTCTGCTGAAACGGGGATTTTAACATTCTCTGTAATCGTTTGGATGATTCCAAGATGCCTTTCAAAATCAATTAATTCACCATCTGCGTATCCTAGTGAGTTAGCAATTCCCCAACTTGTTGTACCAATCGCTTTGAATCCTACTTTCTCGAGCGTTAAGGCTGATAATAGATCCCATGCATTTCCTATAAATAATAGTTCTTGTGATGAATGAAGCTCATTAAATTCTTGAATTTTCGTCATATTAATTCCTCCTTAATGTTGTTGGACTTCATTTTAACAGGGTATTTACATCCATTTCGTCCTCGTTCTTGCTCTTATGGTCGAAATAAACAAAAAAAGAGCACTACCAATTGGTAGTACTCCCACTAACTTAAATTAGTCTTCTTTAAAACTCTTCCTCATCTTCCCAACATTCAGCGCCTTTGATGCCTGGAATTGTACTTGCTTTAAACACTGGATTTAAACCCTTTTTTCGCTGACTTGAGTAATCGTCTAACGCTTTATATGCAACTTTACCAAGTATGAAAATAACAATCAAGTTTAATATCGCCATTATTCCCATGAATAAATCCGCCATGCTCCAGACAATACTTACCTTTGCCATTGCACCAAACATAACCATGCCAAGTACAGCGAAACGGTAAACTGTCATCCAAGATTTGTGGGCATTAATGAATTCAATATTCGTCTCTCCATAATAATAATTCCCTATAATTGAACTAAAAGCGAAGAACATGATCGCGAAGGCAATGAAATACGGAGCCCATGCGCCTACATGAATAGCCATCGAAGCTTGCGTCAAGAGAATACCATCCATTTCCCCAGTACCATAAAGATCGGCGAGCAGGATGATGAAAGCCGTTGCTGAACAGATAATAATTGTATCAAAAAATACGCCAAGGCTTTGAACTAGTCCTTGCTTTACAGGGTGTGACACATTCGCAGTGGCTGCTGCGTTCGGCACACTTCCCATCCCTGCTTCATTTGAAAACAATCCGCGACGTATCCCTTGCATCATTGCTGCACCTATACCTCCGCCGACCATTTCCTTTATACCGAAAGCATGTTCAATTATTAGTTTGAACATAGCTGGTACTTCTGTAATATTCATAATCATGATGTAAAGTGCCACGATAATGTAGAGAATTGCCATGACTGGAACAATTGTCTGCGTTACTTTTACAATTCTTTGTACTCCACCAAAAATGATGACTGCCGATAATAGAACAAGGCCAAGACCTATCGCCCAATCGGGAATTCCGAAGACATCCGAGAACGATTGACTAATTGTATTCGATTGCACAGCATTGAAAATAAATCCAAAACAAAGGGTTAAAAGAATAGCAAACACAACCCCGAGTTTCCGCATTCCTAGCGCTTTTTGCATATAATAAGCAGGTCCACCACGGAAAGTATCTCCATCTTTCACTTTATAGACTTGCGCGAGCGTACTTTCTATGAAAGCTGTGGACATACCAATAATTGCGATTAGCCACATCCAGAACACCGCTCCAGGTCCACCAATCCCTATTGCAAGCGCCACCCCCGTAATATTACCCGTACCTACACGAGATGCCGCACTGATAGTGAATGCCTGGAACGGGGAAACTCCATTTTCGCCTTCTTTCTTCTCAACAATCAGGCGGAACATTTCACCAAACAATCGTACTTGAACGAATTTTGTGCGAATTGTAAAATAAGCCCCTATTAATAGAAGAACGCCGATAAGTACGTATGTCCATATAAAATCATTTGCTGGGCCAACTAGCCAATTAAGTGCATCCATAAACATGTTGAAACCACCTCTTTCCAATCTAATTTTAAGTAAGTCAAGTTTTATTTATATACTCCAACACAAAAAAAGTCTACCCGTTTCACTATATTTGTATAAGTCTAAATAGTAGGTCTTCCTAGTGTCAGAAACAATTTACTCCACTTTCTACTAATCACTTTCAATCCTTTTTCTCTAAAATTTAAGACATGATAATGAGCAGTTCTCAGAATATAGAGATGGTAAAGCACAACCTAAATTAGCGAAATATAGAGAATAAGTTATTCGGAGGATGACTAGCAAGAAATAGACTCAATGAATGTGACACTTTCAATTCCAACGGCTTTTTCAGCCTATCTGTAAAATTGAAATAGCGATATGCAAACCGAACCTATTTATCGCCAATGTGCCCTCCTACTTGTTGCCAACCATTTATTAACAATGAATCTAACAAGCTTTTTTTATTACAAAAAAAAGCGAAGAAATAGAGCTTTCCATTTTACTACTGAAGGATCCCAATTCCTATATATATTAGTTTTTAATCAGGCATTCTGCTCTAAAACTTCTTTCATATACCACATTATTTTACTTTACTACGCGAAGATCATTAGTCCTTCACTTAAATATGCATCTTAAAAGATGTAAAAATACATATAATTGAATGGACTTGTACAATATCGGTTGGAGAAAGATCATATTATTACATAGATATTATTTTTTTGATATAATATTAACCGACACTTATGTATTTTTTATTTTCTATATAGGAGGTTGCATTTGCTTGCACAAAATCTTTCACATAATACAGTCCATTGATACAGAATTGAGTCATTATATTGGACTTTACGGCAGACAAATATACATAATATTATTTATTATTATTTTTGCAAAAACGGCTTATGTCGTCTTGACCTTTTTACCAGGAGACGCCACTCTGTTTGCAAGTGGTGCAATTGCAGCTATTGGTCATTTGAATTTCCGATTACTATTAATACTCTTTTTCATTGCGACAGTTACTGGGGATGCTCAAAATTATTTCATTGGTAATAAGCTTGGCCATCCCAACAAAAAAACAAAAAAATTCTCCCCACTGAATCTCATATCTAAAAAGTCAATTGAAAAAACAAATACATTTTTAATCACGCATGGTAAATTTGCTATTATGTTTTCCCGTTTTGTGCCATTACTTAGTACAACACTGCCATTCTTTAGTGGCTTTACACACTATTCTTTCAAACGTTTTATAACATACAATATGATTGGTGCCGCTTTATGGACACTCACTTGGGTAAGCGCAGGCTATGTACTTGGTAATATATCATGGGTGGATCATCACTTATCATTGTCTCTTTTAGGTATTACGTTTGTCAGTTTTATCCCACCATTAATTGTGTTTGCAATAGAATATTCGAAAAAGAAAAAGGTTGTCACAAAAGTTTTGGAAATATAACTTTTGTGACAACCTATTTTCTTACAAAATTTTATTATATAAATTCTACTACTCCCTGGTTAATAATTTGTATCCTTTTATAGATTCAATTTTAAATTGACCTCGTCACTTTGGATTCTTACTTCAACAACTTGTCAATCCATTCTTGCACCTTCAAGCCTTCTTCAAACGATACGACGAGAGACTCTTTTCCGTTTATCAAGCCATGACATGCTTCCAATAGACTTTCGGGCTTACTGTCCGAAATAATATGAACGGCTTTCTCGTCCTTTTCACTTACCCAGAGCTCTGACCAATTTCGGATTGTCATTACTTTTTTTGTTCCAATAACCTTAAACTCTAGAAGTTCTTCCTGTCCAATTCCTGCTATGCTATTCAAAACAATTGGTATTCCACTTTCTGTTTTAGCCAAAGCCGTAACACCTGTTTCGCATAGTTGTTCATTTTCTGGGTAGGTCGTCTCATGGGAAGAAATCGAAAAATCACCGAATAGGTGATACAAGACTTGCAGATAATGTGGAAATATTTCTCTTATGAAACCTCCTTGTTCTCTTGAGGCTATCCACGGATTTTGTTGCCATTTTCTTGGCCAGTGTGGGAAGTATGTATGTAGCTCAATACGAACAATATCGCCAAGTGAATCTGTAGTAATCGCTTTTTTTAGATCATGTACTTCAGGACTGTACATTAAAGGAAAATGCATCGCTGTATGAACTTTAGCTTCATCTGCTGCTTTTACCATCCGGATGCCATCTTGCGTATCGTGTGCTAGAGGCTTTTCAGAAAGGATATTAAAACCATGTGCAGCTATTTGTTCTGCCAAAGGAGCATGACTTACGGGCGGTGTTCCAATATAAACCCAATTCGGTTGTGATTGAAAAAGTTCCTCTAATGTTTCAACAACAGGAAGTTGATACTTTGTCGAGATTTCCTTTAGTCTTGTTTTGTTCTCGTCGAATACGGATACGATTTGGCAATTAGGATGAGCCAAAATTTGATTAATAATTCGCTCTCCAACAACTCCAGTTCCAATTAACGCAAAAGTAGTTTTAGTCATAACACACACTCTCTCATAAGTATTTGTAGAATATTTAACCAATCATTTTAAGAAGAACACCATGCGCTTCTCACCCAATTTTATCATATAAAGAATCTAAAAATATAAAAAATTACAATATAACAAATATTGCATCTATATTTCATATTACCACTGAAATATATGGCAACCCATTTTTAAGTAATGATTTAAACTAAGTAAAAGAGATTTTCTTTTACTTAGAGAACAAGGTAGCAAAACGTCCGAATACCAGAAGAAATTAGCTCATAAGAACATTGCCATCAGCTAACCTCAAATATGTGACACCTAACGCTATTCAACTAACTCTATCATCTTATTTGTCATTTCTTCTGAAACAGTATAAATTGTATGTGTATTATCCATTTTCATAAATGTGCTTCTTTGCCCTTTTTCTCCTACCCATAAGTAAAAACCTTCTTTACTTTCATCTTCAGAAATGACTTCCAAATAATACTCTGGTTCAGCCATATCCACTATACCTTCCTCTTTTACAGAACTTGATAATATCCTTTTAACGGTTTCAAAATTTTCTTCATCCTCAAGAACAGTAAAAAAATCTAAATTAGCACTAAACCCTTTTGATTTAGAAATATTTACTTTTGTTCTTTTTCCTTCAAATTGCAATTCGGAGTTATTTATTGATTCTAATGTGGTGTTACCTTTTGATTGACAACCAAAAAGAATAATTAACATAAAAGTAGAAGTAAAAACAAGTAAGAAAACTTTTTTCATAAAAAACCTCATCTCCAAGTCGTTTTTCTTTCTTTTATATAAAGATAGACGACTCAAACCTTTTTCAGTTTCAAATAAATACCGGCTCATTATTAATCTTGCGCGAATAAAACTTCTCTATTTTATTCGAATATTTACTCTTCTAAGTTTATAATAACCTATACACAAACATTGCACTATTATATATTAATGATAGGTGATGACATGAAAACAAACATATACTTAAATAATGAGAAATTTATAACTGGAATAACTATGAAAGATGAAGAGGAACATGAAGACAACAACATGGCTCTTCATGTCTGCGAAAACCCTGAAAATATAATTGAAAATCGCAAGAAATTAGCTACTTTTTTGGATTGCGATTTAGATACCTTCGTTTGTGCAAATCAAACACATAGCTCAAATTTTCATCAAGTTACGCTTAATGACATAGGGAGAGGCGCTGTACGAATGGATAACGCGATTGCCGATACAGACGCCCTTTATACGTATGAGCCAAATCTGGTTTTGTGCAACTTTACTGCAGATTGTGTACCAGTGATTTTTTATAATGAAGTGAACGGGTTAATTGGCGTAATTCATTCTGGGTGGCAAGGAACAGTTAAAGAAATCTCCTTGAAACTTTTTGATCATTTAAAACAAGTGGAACATTGTAATCCAAATGATTTACATGTCCAGATTGGTGCAGCACTGAGCCAGGAAAAATTTGAAGTCGATGAAGATGTATATGTAAAATTTAAACATCTTGGCTATACAGATGAATTTATCTATTACAATGATCAAACCCACAAGTATCACATTGACAATCAGCAAACAGTGAAAAAGCAATGTGAACTGGCAGGCATTCCATCGGATCAAATTACCATTGATCCAACTTGTACTTATTTGCATCCAGATGGTTACTCTTATCGTCAAGACAAAAAAAGTGGAAGACATCTGAGTTTTATAATGAAAAAAAGGATTGAAGGAGAATTGAATGGCTAAGCAGATTTTTCCTGGCGTTACACAACGGAGAATAACGAGGATGTTGTCGTGTTTATTATTGGGATGAGGATTAACAAGCGATTAGCCGTGAATAAGTAACTTCCGGTATTTAATACCATGACTGGAATGATAAAAGAGCTTTATACGAACAAAGAAGCGTTAGGGTTTTTATCCATGGAAAGCTTTTTTTGCCATAGAACTACGGTAATGATTCAATATTGGCGTTCCACTGAAGATCTGCTTGGTTATGCGAATGGGGAAAAAACATTTGACAGCATAGAAGAATTTCAATAAAAAAATAGGTAACAATGATGCGGTTGGAATTTATCACGAAACCTATGAGCTTAAAAAGGGACATTACGAAACGGTGTATGGAAATATGCCTCTATATGGTTTGGGAAAGGCCATGAAACATATTTCCAATTGCTGCTGAACGCAACTCTGCTCGAAAGCGGCTTAATAACATCACAAAAACATGATAACGAAAAGCACATCAATTGCTTAACTTGATGTGCTTTTGTACTGTTCACGTAAAATATTCAAGTTTAGCCTTCGGGAAAAATTTTTTCATATACCCATAAAGATGTTCTTTTATATCTTCTTCTTCCTCTTTTTGGTAAATGTATTTACCTATTCCATACTTTCCCCATTTATATCTTCTTGCGGTTTCATCTAGTTCTAATTTGGTCATAGGATAGTTCTTTTCGATTACTTTTTTAGCGGGCTTTGTAAAACGGTGTTGAATGAATTCAAATGTAATATCATCTCTTGCATCCATAGGAAGTTCCGCATCAAGCCGCTCAAACAGATGATAATAACCTTCCTCCCATCCTTCATGAAGGTAAATTGGAGCTACTATGAAACCAAGCGGATAACCGGCTCTCGCTACTTTTCCTGCCGCTTCTATTCGATTAGCTAAAGAAGATGTCCCAGGTTCAAAGTTTTTAATGACATAATCAGCATTTACACTGAAACGAAATCTGGTCTTTCCGTTATGTTTGGCATCTAGTAAATGGTCAACATAATGAAATTTCGTTACAAATCTCAACCTACCAAGTTCAGTTTGACCAAAATGCTCGATTGCTCTTTTTAATGTATGTGTTAAGTGATCAATCCCAACAATATCAGAAGTACAAGATGCTTCAAATCGAGTAATGTCAGGGGCACGCTCTTCCATATAACGATCAGCGGCTTCCAAGATTTCTTCCACATTCACATATGTACGAATGTATGGCTTGCTTCCCATGGTTGTTTGTAAATAACAATAATGACAATGGCCCATACAACCTGTAGCAAATGGTATAGCATATTCAGCTGAAGGTTTGGACGTATCAAACTTAAGGGTTTTCCGAATTCCCACGACGAGAGTGGATTTGGCAATACGATACTTTTGAAAATCATTCTCACCGGGTAGATCTCGAACTTGATTATGGGAAGTCGTATATCGAATTTCTGTTCCCATCTTTTCAAATTTTTCTTTTAGTTCTTTCCCAAGTGGATATTCCAATGCATTTGGTTCAAAATATACAAGCTGTGGTGTAAATGGTTTTTTCATGTCTTACCTCCTTTTTAATGAAAATACTGGCGATACGCATGTTCAGCTTCTGCTTCATTTGCATAGATGGCCATTTCAGTTGATAAAGGGTAATAAGTTTCATAAAGAAAAAGAGCTAATTCATTCGGATTATCCGGGCTATTTACTACGGCCGCTTCTTGTATATTAGCTACATTTTGGATATGTGGATTTCGATAAAAAATATAAACTACGTCTCCCGCATTGTAATTACTAAGCAAGACATCACCCTCCTCATTTCTTGAAGTTAGCTTGGCTGTATATGAGAAAATTATGTCACTGTTTGTTGATTTATTAGTAAAGGAAATTACCAGGCACAGAATACCCATTAAAGAATGAAAAAGCGACCGAAATTCTCTTCGGCCACCTTATATACGGAGTGTCATTAGGGAGCTATATCATTCCATAAGGATTCGGCTCGTACCAATAATACCCTACATCAGCATATGGATAAGAATAACTTTTTTGTTGTGTTAATTCGATATTCGATGCAATGGCTAAAGCAATAAGTTCTGTACATGCGCCAATTACCTGTGTCCAACTTCCAATTAACTCTAGCGTTTCTCCTGAAATATCCAATTTATTTAGAATCGATATATTACCAGCTGCATCAAGAAATGCTCCCAATGCTACTAAGCTATTTCCCGTTGCCTCAAGATTTTTTGTTGGTGATTTTCCTGCTACAGCTCCTACAGCTTCATATACTGCACCAAGACCTTGTACTCCGCTTCCAACTGCATTTAACCTAAGTCCCTCTTCCTCAGAAGAATGAATTTCAATCTCCGTTGCAACTGTATTTGTAGAGTTTCCTCCAGCTTGAAGCCAGCATCCTATGATGTTGTCCATTCGGAATGGCTCTTTTTCTTCCAAAAATAATTCTGTATTTCCCAGCGCTTGAAGGCTATTGCCAAAAGCTTCGATGGCATTTCCTTGCGCAACTAACTTTGCACCCTTTGGAGTACCAGTCGTAGTTTCTTTCGTTTGTCCTATAGCAGAGATAATTGTCCCAATTACAATTACCCATGCTCCCGAAAAAATGAGCTCCTCTCCATGTTTCTTCACAATATCCCACCGTTCCAGAAAAGAAGTTATTATATCTTATTCATTAAAACGGATGTGGTGTTTTCATTATGTAAACCTTGCTGTTTAATCTCATTCTCGGTTATTGAATCAAGTCAAAAAAAGAGGTTTTTTATTAGAAAAGTGAGAGACATCCTAAACTTATATTTCCCGGAAAATAGTTTAGTCTGATTTTCTCAGATTGAGCTTAACTAATTTTGAGTTGTACTTTAAATTAGCACTTTGCTCTAATGTGAGTAAAGCATCAGTTTCAGGTAATAATAATAACCAAAGGAGTGAAGGGAAATGTCAAAAAAAAATAAAATATTAGTGCCTTCCGCTCGTAAAGAATTAGACAAACTTAAGGCACGAGTTATGAAAGATATCGGTTACGATGTTGATATAAACAATCCTGATCATGTAAAGTATGAAATTGCTGAAGAGTTAAATATTCCATTGAGTAAGGGATATAACGGCAAACTCACATCTGAACAGGCAGGAAAAATTGGAGGACCGATTGGCGGAAATATGGTGAAAGAAATGATAAGAATGGCTCAAGAACAAATGACAAGAAAATGAATTAGCTAATCCTCAGTTGTTCTCCTTTAGACGCATAATCAGCGACGGTTGGGGGACTATAAAGCTGAGTCCCATGCTACTTTGCAATAAAAATAGTAGATGTAAGACATTTTTTCGAAAATACAACTGGAGGTACTACACAGATGACACAAACACAACAAAACATCAGTTCAAGAAGTGCATATACCCGTTTCATGTTGGGCTCAATGATGACTGCATACGGTACCGTAAGACTTATGCGTGATTCGAAAAGCAGAAGTGGACAAGTGCTCATCTTGTTAGGTTCAATGAAAGCTGCGGAAGGGGCAACAAGATTTTGCCCGAGAAAGGCAATGGGTTCATCAATAACGAATAGTAATATGATGCAAAAAATGAAAAGTGACAACGCTTCTCAAGGTGCATTAGCAGGTGCTTCAATGAATAGCGCTACTCCATCTGGAGAAAACACTCCGGATAATAGCAATAACAAAATGAGTGGAAACATTATGCAAATGGTAGGAAAAATTGTTCAAATGTTAACTGTCGGAAATACCTCTCAAAGTACAGAGGCAAGTGCACAAAATATGGGGAGCACTCATAGCATGAGCGGCGCTTCAGGGCAAGATACTACGAGTGGTAATATCGCTCAAACTATAGGAAATATGGCACAACAAATGACGAACGGAACTACATCCCAAACAATTAGTAAAATTACCCAAAAAGTTGCTCCACAAGTTGGGCAAATAATGAAAGACGTAGCTAGCATGACCGGATCACAAACGGTCAGTGGAACGAATAATAGCGGAAAACAAAACTCTGGGACGAATGGAAATACGAAGAAAGAGGCAAGCGGAAACTCAAATGGTACAATGAATGCAAATAGTGGTGCTTCGAAATCAGCTTCCGCTTCTAAACATAATGAGAACAAGCAAGCTGCTTCCTCAAATGATAATAAGGAGCAAAAAGCAAATACAACAAATCCAAATAAGGGTGGTAGTACCGCCAATAAATCGAACTTAACAAATGTAGAATCAACAGCAATAAAAGCCGCTTCAAAAACAACTGATCAAAACGCAACTTCGTCCAATATTCTACAATAACAGTAAAACATGCCACTTCAAATGGAGGTGGCATGTTTTACTGTTATCCCATTTTTAACTTTACTTTTATGAAAAGCGCAAGCGCCTTTTAAGTGCAACTTGTCTTTACTATTTCCAAAGTGCTTTGGACAAAACATCAGCTATACTATTACCGTTGGAATTTTTGTGGCTCGTGATGTGACAGCGTCACTTCACGAGCTATTTTTTTCGGTAATCTTGGAGCGGCTGTTTGTCCGTCGCCTTCTTGAAATATGTAAAGACATAATGCATTTGTTTTGGTTAATGAGAGAATAAATCCTTTCTTATTCTTTTAAAAGCGGACGAAGATACAATTTCGTCCGCTCAGCGCTTCTTTATCTATAGATGCTACCTATTTTTTTAGGTTCCACCAACTCTAATCATCTACCCACATATTCATGTATTCTATGGACGGTAAAAGTAAAAACATATAGGAAATCCTACGTAAGGTAGTCACCATTAAAAAGCATTTCAAGTCGTTGTGAATACTCGATTTCTAGTTTATTAATCTCATATTTTTTTATAGGGTACTACTCACTTAATGGATTGTAGTGAAAAGTGGCAATTCCATCGGGATGAGTGAGAGGCCACTGAAAAAGTCACTATTATTCAAAAAATAAAAATGATATCCAGTATTTACATCAATTTTTAGGGAGTTTGTGGGGATGTAAGACTAATTATAAGGTAAATATACTTCTCAAATGGTGACTTTAATTTCTGATTTTTGTTTTTCAGCGCCCTCATGAGTTAGACAGATGAGCCATCGCAAGCTTGCGAATGCGGCGGTGATGCCTCATCGCTCAACCCGAGGAAAGAGCCCTCCTGAAACAGAAATCCGTCGGGGTAAAATAATCCTTTAAAGCACTATGAACACTGGTTTCGCAGCAGGAAAAACCATATACTTTCTTATTCTTTAAGAAAAACGTAAACTTCCTTTAAGTGCATCTTGTCTTTACTGTTTACAGAGTGCTTTGGACGAAACATCAGCTACACAATTAACGTTAGACTAATGGATCATTATTTCTTCCAAGAATATCGTCTTTCTTAATTGCACTATTGATTGTAGTGAAAGGTGGCGGCTCCAGACGGTGGCCAACAGGATGTTGGTCACAAAGGCGTTGCCACACGAGGTGACGCTCTTAGCCTTCGTTCCTCGGAGATAGATGAGACATCCCAAGCGACTTGAGTGCGGAGGTGATGGCTCATCGCTCACCCCGCGGAACGCGTCCACCTGAAACGGAAATCTGCGGTATTATTTAATTCTTTAAAGTAATATGAACACTGGTTTCGCAGGTTGATAATCCATAAACGTTCTTATCTTTTAAAAAAACCGCAAAAATAACTGGTACATCAAATGGATGCACCAGCTACCATTCTATTATTTTAAATATTTTTTACGATATTCTTCACTTTCCCAGAAATCCGCATGTTTTATGCCAAGCTGTTCCGGACGAAATACTGGATCTTTTCCTTCTTTTTTCTGTTTCTCGTAATCTTTTAGCGCAATCATAGAAGGTTTAAAGAGTATTAATATTCCAATTAAATTGAGCCAGACCATTATACCTAAGCCGATATCTCCCATGTCCCATGCCACAGCCGCTGTCCGAATACTTCCATAGAAAGTAGCTCCTAATAATACAATCTTAACTAATAACATAGGTAATTTCGATTTCGTTTTTCTTGTCAGATAAGCAATGTTTGTTTCTGCAATATAATAGTAAGCCATAATAGTAGTAAATGCGAAGAAGAATAATGCGATTGCGACAAAGCCTGCTCCGAAACCAGGCAAAACCGATTCTACAGCTGATTGTGTATATCCTGGACCTGGTTGCATATCGCCGAGTCGCTTTACGATAAACGTGCTATCTGGTCGAACGGTATTATACATTCCCGTAATTAATATCATAAAAGCAGTCGCTGAACACACAATCAACGTATCGATGTAAACAGAAAATGCTTGGACAATTCCTTGTTTTGCTGGATGCGAAACTTCAGCTGCACCAGCAGCGTGTGCACCAGAGCCTTGCCCTGCTTCGTTCGAATAGATTCCTCGTTTAACACCCCACGAAATAGCCATACCTACTATTCCACCAAATGCTGCATCCATTCCAAATGCACTCTTGAAAATTAGGACAAATATATTCGGTAATTCAGTAACATTAAGTGCAATAACAATAAGTGATACAAGGACATACCCAACCGCCATAAATGGCACAACAAATTGAGCAGTATTAGCAATCCTTTTGATTCCTCCAAAAATGATAAAGCCAAGAAGTATAACAATAATAATAGCAGTAATCATAGTATTCATACCAAATGCATTTTCAAGCCCTGCTGCAATCGAGTTAGCCTGTACACCTGGCATTAACAACGCCATTGCTAATATAGATGAAACAGCGAAAAGCACCCCATACCACTTTTTCCCGATCCCTTTTTCGAAATAATATGCAGGACCTCCGCGGTATTCCCCGTCTTGCTTTACTTTATAGATTTGTGCCAACGTCGATTCCACATATGCCGTACTTGCTCCAAGAAAAGCAATCGCCCACATCCAGAATACTGCTCCGGGACCTCCAAACGCTATTGCCGTTGCCGTTCCTGCAATATTACCAGTTCCTACTCGTCCAGATAAAGCAACTGACATCGCTTGAAAAGAAGTAATACCTGCATCTGACTTCTCCCCTTTAAATAGTAGCTTCACCATGTCCTTCACCAATCTAACTTGCATAAAGCGAGTCATGATCGAAAATAACACTCCAACTCCAAGCGACAAATAAATGATTGGTGAACTCCACAACACATTATTCAACCATCCTACTAATTGCTCCAACAAAATCCCCCTAACTTAGTAAAAACTTTTATTTCATTTTAAGTATATGATTAATAGACTGAATATATAAACTATTTTAAAAATAATATGTTGCAGATACTTTTCAAATAAAACTATTAGTCTAAGTTTTTGATACAATAATAATGAAATAACTTATTACATTGCGATTTTAAGGAGACCTTTAATGAAAAAATTACAGTTTTTATACCAACTTAAACTCATCCCTTCTATGTTAGATCAAAGCAACTGGACCGAAAAAGAAAATGCGATCGTTCAGCATCATTTCGAAGTATTACAAAACTTACAAGAAGAAGGAAAGCTTCTTTTAGCTGGTAGAACTTTGAACACGGATCCAATGGGAATCGTAATTTTGGAAGTAGATACGGAGAAAGAAGCGATTGAGCTAATGAATAATGACCCTGCAGTAAAAGAAGGGTTAATGGAAGCACAACTCTTTCCGTACCGAGTTGCTCTATATAAAAGATAAAGTATTGCTGAAAACATAAAAATATCTATACATATGAAAAAATGATAAAAAGGTTATTGAATTGGCTTGATTTGCCACCGCTTCAATAACCTTTTTTGGAATAGCGTTTTTCTTAAAAGTTTGATTTTTTTAATATTAATGACACATAGATTAGGTATAGCTTGTTCCATCTCCTATATGGATAAAGCAATCTTCTTTATTCAATTATTTAATTTCATAAGAGAAGTATCGCCTACCAAAGTCGATGTGTTAAATAAAAATAGAACATCTTTAATCCCATTCTTGGCCATATACTCCGAGATGCTGCCGTTATAATACCGAATGTCAATAACGTGAATTTCCGGTACATGTCTTGTAAGAAAAGGAATTACACTATGTGCATAAGAGTCTTTAATGACTAATAGCTTGTCTTGGTCAATCTCAACAGGTTCAAGCTTGGTTGTAAGCTTCATTAAAGCATGGACACCACCAAGGAAATAGGAATATTGATCCTTCTTAGCAAGAAAGCTCGGGTCGTACATGCTCGTCATCGTTTGATTTGTATCCGCAATATACATCTCAGTAGGGCTAAAATCACGAGGGATATAGACCTGGATGGTATCTGGAGTTAACCCATTAAACTGACTCCTAGTCTGATAACTCCCTAGAAACGAATGACTCACTGTTTGAATCAGAAAATCTTTCTGCGATAGAGTATGCCACCCTTTTTGCTCCGCATATGCAACATATGCCAAATAAGCTCCGTATGTAGTCCAGTGATGATCAGTCCTATAATAAATCGACTCAGAAGCATGGGGACTTAGGAAATCAAAGCCGTTCATAAACGTTAACCTTTTCCCCAAGTGATCATCGATAAATTGATTTACCTTCTTTTGAGGATAAGACGGCGCTAACCATGGTAGCTTTTCAGGATAAATACCTATCGATGTTGGCGCAAGCAGGAAGCTCATATTCACTTCTGGGTGGTTGCCTGCAAATTTATTTACCGAGTCTGTATATTGCTGAATTTTCGTATAATCAGGCTCTAAAAACTTTTCAAATAGATATCCATCTTTCCCTTTATAAATTCCGTTATTTTCTTGCTGAAACCGATATTTTTCTGCAGTTGATTTGATCGACAGCCACTTATCCCGAAAAGGAAAATGGTCGGTTACAAAATCCTCTGCATCTTGTGCATATTTATTGGACAATAAGTTATCCCAAGTTAGATGTGGTGCACTTTGTAAATATCTATTTTCCAAATCAGAAAAACGTTGATGAGGCAAAACGAAAAATAATAAGGAGAGTAGAAACAGCGCTCCGACAAAACCAAACACCAATAATCGCTCTGCTTTCTGCTTCATTATTTTCTACCTCCTAGAAACGAAAATATAAAAATGGGTTAAAAGTTGCGTCTACCAAATAAGCAACGGAAAGAAAGAATAAAAACCCATACCAAATAAGATGAAAAATCGACAGTTCATTCGTACTTGATGATTGCTTCCTAGGTAAAGAGGCGATTATCAATACAAGGAATAAAACTGCATTCGTATAAATAAAATAAACTGTCTCATTATTCCAATGCGGTTGGTGATTGAATCCCGCCATAGCACCAAAATAACGAACAATCAAGGATGGCTGATCAAATGCGAACAATACCCAACCGATTAGAATAAATATGATTGCATAGAGGTGCCTTACCCAACGTGGTAGACAAAGCAGTAGCTTTAACCCCCACCATTTTTCAATAATGAGGATGACGCCAAAATACAACCCCCAACATATGAAATTCCAACTTGCTCCATGCCAGAACCCCGTAAGCAGCCACACGATGAGAATATTTCGCATTTGAATGGCCAACCCACGCCGGTTACCACCAAGCGGAATGTAGACATATTCTCGAAACCAACTGCTAAGAGATATATGCCATCTCCTCCAGAAGTCGGTAATGCTCTGAGCAACATAGGGCTTGTTGAAATTCTCGTTAAATCGAAAGCCAAACATGAGGCCAAGCCCAATAGCCATATCGGAATAACCGCTAAAATCAAAATAGATTTGGAAGGCAAATGCTATAATGCCAAGCCAAGCCGTTAATGCGGGTATCGAATCTGGATTTGAATTCGAGATAGTGTGCCAAAGTAAACCGATACTGTTGGCAAGTAGCACCTTTTTAGCGAGTCCAATAGTAAATCGTCGAACGCCTTCTGCGAACATCTGAATAGTTTCCGTTCGTTTGTGTAGCTGTTCTGCAATCGTGTTATATTTCACGATGGGACCAGCTACTAGTTGTGGGAACAAGGCAACAAACGTTCCAAAGTCAATCCAATTACGTTGTGCCTTAGCTGTTCCTCTATACACGTCTATAATGTAAGACATAGATTGAAATGTGTAAAACGATATCCCAATGGGCAATGGAAGTTCAGTTAAAGGGATATTCGTTTCCAACAACGCATTTACATTTTGAATGAGAAAATCTGCATATTTAAAATAAGAAAGCAGAGTCAGGTTAATGACAATGGAAGATGCGACAATCCACTTTCGTTTTATAGGAGTTAGCTTAGGTCTGTCAAGTAACAAACCAAAGCTATAATCCGTGACAGTAGACACCAACATAATTATGATGTAAACCGGTTCCCCCCAAGCATAGAAGAAAAGACTGGTTAAAAATAAAATTAGGTTTCTAATCCGACTTGGCGAACAATAATATAGAGCTAGAACGGCCGGTAGGAACAAAAATATGAAAAGAAGGTTGCTGAATACCATAACCGTTTACTTTTGATCGAAGAAACTATCGTAAACTTTTATAAGCTCGTCTGCTTTATCGGAGATGACCAATAACACATAGTTGCCTTTCGTTACGAGTTTATAGTTTTTTGCATTCTCATATTGTTCAGGAAGATAATGCTCAAATTGCTTTTTCACATTTTCCGCTCTTTCTTTTACTGCTAATTCAACATCAGCTACATCTTTAGCATCTTTCACTTTCAAAATTGCGATTTCATTTGTCGATACGTTCATCATTGGAATTCTAATCGAATATTCTTCCAGCTTCTTAGGGTCTAGATTGTAAAATTCCTTCACTTGATCTGCTTGCAATTCTATTAGTGGAGGTTGTTCGACTTCTTTCACCATTTCATCTGCCATTTCTTTTGCAGGTAACTTCGACTCGATTGTAGATGGCTTATCATTAGAACACCCTGTAATCACCACCAAGCCTAATACTATTGTTACCATAAGAAAGATCATTCTTTTTTTCATTGTTATGTATTCTCCTTTTTCTTAAAACTGTACTTCAAAGAGAATAGACGGATGAAGTTTAGCAAGGTTACAAAATTTTATTAAAAACCGAAAAGAAAAATTAATAATTCCTCTTCCCCATCTACTTAGAAAGAATTTATGGTTAACAAATATCACTTTTCCACTTCATAATTTACATATATATCCACAAAAAAATGTAAACCATACACATATGGATCCATTGCAACATAAGCAACTTGTCTTTCCCAGTCTATTAATGGACACAACCACATATTGTGAAAATAAGAGGAGTTCATTCAATTCATCCTATCACCATAATGCGTAAAAGAAGCCAATGTCGCTTATGTCGAAAAGGATAATCGTGTAATAATTTACGCTAAAACCCACATAGGAGGAAGAATATTGAATCCACTAATACGTTTGTCCATTGTTAACCTCATCTTTTTTATTGTGATGCTAGTTATTAATTATTCCCTTGGATACAATGTAGGATATACTGCAAATGAGCAAACACCGTTAATACAACCAGCAAACTATGCTTTTTCCATATGGATCCTCATTTATTTCCTTTTGCTTTTATGGATTATAAAAGGATTTTTTGTACATGGAAAAAAAGGGAGTGTTTATAAGCAACTTCACGTTTTAACTCCTGTGAATTCCCTATTAAATGGAACTTGGGTTTTGGCATTTACACAACAAAAGCTTCTCTTGTCTACAGTTATAATTTTTCTTTTATTGTTCTCTCTCATACGGATTTATAGAAATATTAAACGGAATACTAACCGTGGTCTCTTTGATCTCATCCCATTTTCAATTTATTTAGGATGGGTATCTATAGCGAGTATTATGAATGTATTTACGTATTTTGTTCGTAACAATAGCTTCCCGCTTTTAGGGATAGAAGAACTAGGTTGGACGGTTATTGCGCTAAGTTTAGGTTGTATACTAGCTGTATTGTTTACACTTATTAACCGAGATATTTTGTACCCACTAGTAATTATTTGGTCTTATGTAGCGATTTACATGAACATTCAAGAAATAGCTATTCATCTGGTCACTCTGATTAGCATCGTTATTATTAGTTCTACTACACTGTATACATTTATTTCAAAAGTAAAAAGTGAAAAATAAGTACTTTCTTCAGATGAATAATCCAACGATTGTAGCTGTTAATACAGATGCCATAGTAGCAACAAATAACATTTTAAGTCCAAACTTTGCAACCATTGCAGATTGTTTTTCATCGATTGCCTTAACTGTCCCTAAAATGATTCCAATCGTACTAAAGTTGGCAAACGATACGAGGAATGCGGATACGACTCCAACTGTCTTAGCAGACAAGTTGGGTATTATCTCTTTAAAGCCCAACATTGCTACGAATTCATTGGAGATAATTTTTGTTCCCATTATCCCTCCTGCTCGAATCATTTCATGTGCAGGTACACCCATCAACCAAGCTACTGGAGACAATAAGTAACCCAGAATAGTGGTCAAATCCGTTCCAATAGTCGCTGTAAGCACAAAGTTAATCATAGCAATTAGTGAGATGTAAGCAATAAGCATAGCTCCCACAATTCCAGCAACTTTCATCCCATCAATAGCACCATTTCCAATCGCCTCAAAAAGAGACTCATCATGGATCATATCCTTCACTTTAATCTGTTCTCCTTCAACATATTGAGCAGGAGCTACCATTGATGCTAGTAATAATCCTGACATTACATTAAGAGGTAAGGCTATCAGTACATATTTAGGAGGTATCATTGTCATATAGGCACCGACAATAGATGCGGATACACTTGTCATGGATGCTGTAGTAGCTATAAATAACCTATTTCTATTCATTTTGGGAATATGAGTCTTAACGGCAAGTAAAGCTCCCGTATCTCCAAAGATGGATGATGCAACGGTCGAGAAAGATTCAATTACTGGTAAACCTGTTACTTTAGAAATTGCTCCTCCAAGATATTTAATCATTAAAGGTAAAATTCTGATATAAGTCAGTACACTAAGTAAAGTAGATGTAAATACAATTAGCAGTAAAACTGAGATAAAGAAAACAGGCGTGTCATTCGCAAACACAAAGCCTCCAAAAACAAAAGCTATCCCCTCTCTCCCAAATTCCATCAACTTAGAGAAGAAATTTGTAACTGCTATTACTATCTTTCCACCAATTGACGTATGAAGCATTGCATATGCCGTAACAAGCTGAGCTATAAATAAGATTACAACTGCTCTATAGTTGATATTTTTCTTGTTATTTGACAATAAAAATGCCGTTCCTATTAATACAATAACTGATAAGATTGCTGTAAAAAGTCCTGTCATGTTCATTTCTCTCCAATTCATCAGATTATTATTTTGCATCCATTGAACTTATCCATATTATTTAATTAGCATATCCAATGCTTTATGATGGATACATAAATAAAACATAGAGGCGTTCATATTGAAAATGAAAATTCATGATCAGTTCTCTTTTAATAACATGAGGCTTAAATACTACTTTAGATGTACCGATGATTGCGAAGATATTTTGATAACCAAAAGTATCCTGTTATAAACTAGTTAATTTGGTGATAAAACAATATTCACTAGGCATATAGTCGTTTTTGGATTACTTTGGAATGAACTATATTTTAAATTATTACTAGCAATAATATAACTTAAGTTTCAAAAACCGTTTAATCCATATGATATACTAAAAATGTTAAAAGCAATTATGGTTTTTTAATATTTTATTAGAGTGATAGGAGGTTTTTTATGGCGTGGTATTTTAAAGTTTTAAAAAATTATGTTGGGTTTACGGGGAGAGCGAGACGCACAGAATATTGGATGTTTACCCTGATTAATACTATCATTTCTTTTATACTTTATTTTCTTGGTGTCTTTGCAGATTCAGTTTCTTTTTTGCCAGTGCTTTACGAATTAGCAATTTTTCTGCCTGCTTTAGCAGTGTTAATCCGCAGACTACACGACACTGGAAGAAGTGGTTGGTGGGTACTTATTAGTTTCATCCCATTTGTTGGCTCTATCATTATTCTTGTATTTACATTTCTCGATAGTCAAGAGAATGATAACAAGTATGGGCAAAACCCAAAATATAGCTCAGATTATTGAATTGTCTTTAACAAATAGACATCATTATAGAAAAAAGGCTTCCAAAAGTTGCACTTTTGGAAGCCTTTTTTCTATAGTCTTGACTAATGCTTTGTTGTTAGTAGACCACAGAGATCTTAGTCTTTCTTTTAATCCTAAGTTTGTAATATGGACAAAATCATTGAATCCAGCATCTAAAATAATTCAGGATTATATATGAAATGGGAACTTCTTTTACTTTACAGAGTAATTTTAGTATTGTATATTTTCCTTTTCGATTCAATCTAATAATAATTGCCTTAAAAGCTAGTTATTTTTACTCTATTTCACCCTGTAGTATAGGCAATGTTATACTAAATGTCGTTTTCTCCCCAAGCTTACTTTGGACAGAAATGGAGCCATGATGCATTTCTACAATCTTTTTCACAATAGAAAGCCCTAAGCCACTTCCCCCATTGGATATCGTTCGCGATTGGTCCGATTTAAAGAATCGTTCAAAAATATGCAATTGGTCTTCTTCTGTCATCCCTATTCCGTTGTCCATAATGGAAGTAATTACCGCATCCTCTTCTTTCCATAAACGAATACTAATCATACCTGCATTAGGTGTAAATTTAATACTATTACTAAGTATGTTCATCCACACCTGATTCATCAGATCTTCATCGGCTTCTATTGATACACTTTCCAATTGAATGTCCATTTCAATATTTTTCTCTAACCATCTTGGTTCACAAGCAAGGACAACGCTTCGCAACTGTTTGTCTAATCTATATTTTTTCGGTTCAAAAGGGTGATGTTGCGATTCTAAAGACGTTAACTTCAGTAAATTATCACTGATTTTAGAAAGACGATTACTCTCCGTTTCTATGATCGTTAAATAATGCATTCTTTTTTCATCCGTTAAGTCAATGTTTTTCAAAGCTTTTGCAAACCCATTAATGGAAGTAAGTGGAGACTGAATCTCATGTGAAACATTGGAGATAAATTCTTGCCGCATTTTCTCCATTTCTCCCAATTCTACCGCCATATTATTTATCCCGCTAATCAACTGTCCAAATTGATCTTCTCCATTTGCTTTAAGGTCTAATTTTACATTAAAATCTCCAGTTGCCATTTGTCGTAAAGCAGCTACAATCGTATCCCAATAAACCCGCTGTCTCTTGGAACCAAATACAAAAGTTATGGCTGCCGTACACCAAAAGAATATAATTACACCTATTACCGTAATAAGTTGTTGCCAATATCCCTGAGGATACTTCCCTATCCAATCATAAATATAAGAGGTAAGATGAAAAGAAAGGAACGCAAAAACGGTGGTAGCTATTAGAAAAAGTGCAAACACAGCTAGAATCTTTCCGATGAACTTCCATTTTTTCATGAACCCAGCTCCAAACGATATCCAAGACCCCGTATGGTTCTTATGGAAAATCCGCTATTTTCTATAGGAAATCGTTCACGCAACCTCTTAATATGAACATCTACTGTTCGTTCATCGCCTTCATAATCAAATCCCCAAATTTCTTCTATTAATTGCTCCCTTGAAAATGTTTTCCCAGGGTAATTAGCTAACTTAAATAATAGATCAAATTCCTTTAATCGTAGTGTAATGTTTTCCCCCATATACATTAACTCATATGTGTTTCGATTCATCCAAACATTACCGACTTCGACTACCTGGGACAAGGAGATACGGTATCTTTTTAGAATAGATTTTACTCGTACGATTAACTCCGCAGGCTCGAATGGCTTTACAAGATAATCATCTGTACCAAGGTTAAACCCCTTCACCTTTTGAGCAGTTTCCCCTTTTGCAGTCAGCATAAGAATTGGCAAATCATCGTAAAACTCTCGTATTTCCCTACATAACTCCCAGCCATCCATATTTGGCATCATAATATCCATAATAACCATATCAATTTTTTCACACTCAAGCTTGGATAATGCATCTATACCATCCAACGCTTCTACTATATCTAAACCTTCATTTTGTAAAAATATTTTTACTAATTCTCTAATATGTTCATCATCGTCTACAACTAATAGTTTCGTCATGGCAACAAATCTCCCTCCCTCTTATTCTTGAATACGCAATTGCTGTTTTGCAAACTCTCTATACATTTCATGTGATTGAAATAACGTATTATGCGTTCCACTACCTGTAATATGTCCTTTTTCCACAAATAAAATATTGTCTGCATCAACAACGGTAGAAAGACGGTGCGCTATCACAATTGTCGTTCTTCCTTTCATTAAATTATCTAATGCTTTTTGAACGAAAATTTCCGAATTACTATCGAGACTAGATGTCGCTTCATCGAGCATTAAAATTTGAGGATTACGTAATAATGCCCGTGCGATTGCAATTCGTTGTCTTTGGCCACCAGAAAGTTTGACTCCTCGTTCTCCTACTTCTGTATCAAACTTTTGTGGAAGCTCTTGAATAAATTGTTCTGCATAAGCCATTTCAGCAACCCTCTTAAGCTCCTCATCTTCTACTTTCCTTTCAATTCCATAACAAATGTTATCACGTATTGTCCCAGAAATGAGTGCACTTTCCTGAGCAACGTATCCGATATGACTTCTCCAGGAATGTAAAGAAAACGTATCAATTGGCGTATTTCCAAGCGTAATCGTTCCTTTTGTAGGTTGATAAAAACGTTCCAACAGTGAAAATGTAGTTGTCTTCCCTCCCCCACTTGGTCCAACAATGGCCGTTATTTTTCCTGGTTCGATGGTAAAATCAATGTCCGATAAAATTCGTTCTTCTCCATATGCAAAGTCTACATGATTTACATGAATGGATTCGTTTACGGACTCTAAATCATGGCCCTGATGAATATCTTCTTCTTCGTGTTCAAGTACTGCACTAATTCGTTCCGTTGCACCCATTGCTTTTTGCAACTGAGTAAAGAACATTGTTAGCTGAGTCATTGGAATAATAATTTGTATTAAATATAAAATAAATGCTACCATGTCACCAGCTGTAAGTTCTCCAGAAGAGACACGAACACCCCCATATCCTATTATCGTAACAAGTACGATCATCAGAACAAAAGAAATTAAAGGAGTAATGAGTGCATGTATTTTCGCTTCTTTTAAACCAAAATTGAACAGATTCGTAATGCCTTTCTTACCACGATTATATTCCAATTCTTCTGCATTGGATGCTTTGACTAAACGAGTTTCTGGTAATACTTGATTTAATATGGCAGTAAATTTTGCCGTCTCATCTTGCATTCCTTTTGAAATGACAAACATCCGTTTACCTAACAACATTAAAATAACCATAGCAATAGGAACGGCAATCAGCATGACTAATGTCATTTTCCAATCCAAAAATAATAGAATGGTTACGGAACCGATAATCGCAATAATACCCGTTAAACAGTTGGCAAGATGTTCAGTAATCAGTTCCTTCACAACTGCGGTATCATTCGTTACTCGACTTAGGGTCTCACCTGTATCATTATTATCATAATAGGCTATTGGTAAATGTAGTAGTTTTCTCCATAATCGATCTCTTAAACTCGCTACGACATGATGACCAACACGGTTTAATAAATAAATTGAAAGTCCACTCGCTATTGCTTGTGCAATAAATGCAATCACTAGTAAAATAATTTGCCAATAATCAAGTGATTCGATTGAAAAACCGTCCACTAATTGTTTGGTAAATAAAGGAACAACAAACCCTACTCCCGTTGTTGCAAAACTCATACAAAGCGCAATGATTAATAAAAGCTTTGGTGGTTCTGTATCTTTTATCAGTTGAAAAAACTGTCGCCAGTTCCCTTTTTTATTTTCGTTTATAGTTTCTTTCATCGTTCATTTTCCTCCTTGAGACGTTCTCTCCAAACTTACAATAATTACTATAACATTCCTTTATGAACTGAATATGAAATGAAATTCAAAAAGACATGCACATTATCTGCACATGTCTTTTAATTCCATATTGCTAATTATTTTTACGCTTCCTTCTAATTTCGTACCATTAATGACCTTAGCTAGATTTAGAATCATCAAAATCTTGTTCTAGTCGCTTAACAAAATCTTCCGCAGCACTATATCCTTGCTGCTTTAAATACCAGTTATTCGCTGCTGCTTCTATTAAACCAGCAACATCACGACCTGGCTGTAGTTGAATTTGAATATGCGGAATTTGAACACCAATATATTCGGTGAACTTCGATTCTAACTCTAGTTCATTATTCAATGCATTATGCTCCCATTTTGTCAGTTCAATATCGAGCGCAATTCGTGTTTCTTCTTGAAAAGCGGCTCTTCCGTATAGTCGAACGACATTTAAGAGGCCAATACTACGCAAAGCGAGAAATTCTTTATTTTTATCATTATGTGAGCCAAGGAGAGTTTGGGGACTTAATTTCTTTAAAACGACGATATCATCCGCCACCAGTCGATGACCCCGTCCGATCAACGTGTGAGCCGTTTCACTTTTTCCAACTCCAGACTTGCCACGCAAAAGAATACCAATCCCAGAGACATTAACACAAACACCGTGAATTGCACTTTCTGGTGCCATCGCCTTTACGACAAATGCATCCAACTTCTCACATACTTCACTCATCCTATCGTAAGTACGTAATACTGGAATTTTCTTTTCTACACAGTAGTCTATTAGTCCGAGCGGCTCTTCTTGATTTGATGTGATAACAATGCACGGAGGATCATATTGCACAATATTTCCGATGCGAAGTTTACATTCACCCTCTGTAAGTGTATGTAAATAATTTATTTCATTTTTCCCTAAAATCTGGACATATTCTGTCGCAATGAAATCGAATTTATCCATAAACTCTAGTCCAGGTCGACGTACTTTGGTTTTCTTTAATTCTCTCGCCAATTGGTCTTGTCCTGTTAACACCTCAAAAGAAAACCGACGGACAATATCTTCTACTGTAACTATTTTCATATTTATAAACACTCGCCTTCTCGAATTCACCATAAATTAGTTGTAATGCTACCGTAATTATGTGTTCTGCGCAAGTACCTATTATAAATTTTTAATAACGGTCTCCAGTCAATCGAACGGTTAAGCGATAACTGCTTCAAAGTGAAAAGAACAATGACTTCTTAGATGATTTATTCTAAAATAGTAAATTCAGTTGTAGGAATCAATTTCACAATTCAAATTTATAACATAAAACATGAACAACATTAAAGTGAAATGTAAGAATATGTTTCATATACTCTTCATAGATTAGCTTGATTTCCTCTATTGGCAGACGATTTCCGCAGGGTGAGCGATGAGCCATCACCGCCGGAGTCGTCGCCTGTCGCTCCAATCAATCAATAAATCAATAAATTAAGTATTGTTCGTTTTTTAATAATTAAGTGCTATTTATGAAATTAACTCGAAGTAATATTTAATAAAATTTACTCATCAGAGCTTAAAATTATTATATTATGTTGACATTATTCTACATAATCATACAATAGAATAAAGAAACTAGTAATTTTGAAACCTATTTGATGTTCAGAAAATAATTACTTTAGTATCAATTATTATTCTTCTTTATCATTTAATAGTAGTTTTAACACATTAATTTATTAGGAGATAGAACTATGACTAAAGATAATAGGAACAAGTCTATAAATTGGTTTAAAAGTGTCCGTTCTAATCAAAATCAGTTTTCTCAAACTAATCCTTATGAGGAAGTAAGCACGATTGCAATTGAAGAGAACGAGCTTATCAATGTAGATGAGCGTTATACAACCGATAAGTACATACTATCTAAAGAAAATCAGGACAAAGTATCACTGGATTTAATTGTTTCTTTAGAAAACATACTTCATGACCGACAACTAATTCTCTATAAAAATGATGGTCTTGAAGATCAATTATACATAGCAAGTGAAACAAATAATCGTATAAAGCAGGAGTTGGTTAAAAAAGAACAAATTATTCAAGACAACCATAAAGAAATCCATGTACTGGAAGCTAATTTAACAAATAAGCAAATGGTATACGAACAACTTCTTGAAGATTTTAAAGATTATCAAAATACTTCAAACAGCGATTTTGATAAAGTTTCAAATCAACTAGATAAACAAATCAATAAATATAATCTGCTTAAAGACGAATCGAACAATATTCAATATCAAAATATGTTAAATATAAGAGAACTCGAAGAAAAAATGAGAGAGATTGAGATAGAAAATAAAAAGTACGTAGAACAAAATGCGAAGATACTTGAAGAGAAATCAGAGTTGATGCAAACAATTAATGATTTTACAGAGAGAATGTCTTTTTCATTCTCTTCAAAAACTATGACTAACAAAGTATAATAATGGGTTTTCTTTTCACTAGTAGAGAAAGGAGACAACTATGTCTGTCTATCAAGGGAAACTGTTGGAACTACTATCAATCGATAGCACACCTAACCATTCCTTTTTGCGAATAAGAATATTATCTGAGGATGACATTGAATTTCTTTGGGAAATTGACTATGAAACAGCTGAAAATTTGAAGACAGTTACCGATCTTGGCGGCCTTCATAAATACAGATTATCCTTTCAAAGCGTAAGTGACTCCAATAGAAACAAATATACTAGTTTTATAACAAAGACGTATCGAGATCAAAGTAGTAAAGTTCATTTTTCTTGCTCAAAAGCTTTTGTAAATGGATTACATGCTTTAAAGTACAACGAAGAAATACCTCAGATAAAGAATTTACCTATCTCCCCTGGTAATCCAGATCCTCTTAATTTTTCAGAAAATGACGATGCAAGTTCTAATCGATTTAATCGAAAACTTTCTTGGAAAATTATTGCTTTGGTAAGTACTGTATTCATTATTATATTATGCACTTCTCTTCTTAAAAAGGGAGAAGCAACTGGAAAGGCAATAGTAATAGCTCAAGAAGAAAATCTACTTGCTATTAGCAATTACGAAGATGAAACTGAATCAGCAAATGACTTTGACCAAGAAGAAGTAATTTCTCCATTTGTCAAACTAGAAGATATGGTTACCTATAGTATTCCTAAGGGGAAAGTTGCCTTAACTTTCGATGATGGCCCTTCAAAATTTTCAAATAAGATTACAGATATATTAATGGAGAACCAAGTTGGCGGTACATTCTTCTTCATAGGAAGTAATGTGAAGAAACATCCTGATTCCGTTCAATATGTAAAATCACATGGTTATTCTATTGGCGGACATTCTATGACTCATCCAGATTTCACGAAAATTTCCTATCAAATGCAAAAAGATGAACTTATGCAAACTAATCAATTAATAGAAGAAATTACTCATGAAGAAGTGACCCTTTTTAGACCACCTTATGGCTCTAAAAACGAATTAACAATTGAGCTAATGAAAGAATCCCATAACAAGATAGTACTTTGGAATGCGGATACAGAAGATTGGAAAAACCAAGATGCTGATGAAATCTTTAAGTATATACAAGTAACTAAATCATCTGGATCTATTATCCTCCTTCATGAATCTCAAATAGTTGTAGACGTGCTGCCTAAGATAATTGAATACTTAAAGGATCAAGATTTAGAAATTGTAACTTTATATTAAAGAAATTCCATTTGTTATGAAGGAACAAATGGAATTTCTTTCGTTTTATTACTATTAGCTTATAGTCAACCGGTTTGAACTAGCATTTGACTTTTGGTAGCCATCATCAACTTTTCAAATTACCCTTCTGTTTGAACCGGATTATCTATTTTTGTCTTTGTTAAGTAGATAACTAATCCCAAAATTGTAATGAGAAAGATTAGACTAGTACCCATCGTACCCAGTCCAAGACCACCTGCATGGTGAGATTGTGACAAATAGTCTCCAAGAGAAGCTCCGAATGGTCGTGTTAAAACGTAAGCAATCCAGAAGGCCAACACTGCATTCATTTTAAAACGATAATAAGCAATAACTACTAAACCTATCAAAACAGCGAACATAATAGCTGAATTCAAGTAACCAATGTTAAGCCCCTCTGCTATAAGGTCACCGGCAGCTGTACCTAAAGCAAAGGTGAACAAGATAGCAACCCAGTAAAAGACTTCTCGCTTAGTCGAATGGATAGAGTGTATGGATAATGTCTTCTCACTCGCATACCAAAAAGCAAAGCTGATCAGAACCGCAATACTGAAAATGATGGTGGTTGTCACCAGCGGCACTCCTAAATTATCAACTAAATTATCGGAACCTAGCGTACCTACCACACTGATTAATACAACCGTTAACCAATATAAACTCGGTACGTACTTAGTAGCTTTGAACTGAAATGCCAAAGTGATGAGTAAAAGTGCTCCCATTATAAGGGTGGTGATAGTTAGACCTAAGTTAAACTTATCGTTCAAAAAGTCTGCTGCCGTCTCCCCCACGGTTGTTGCCATAATTTTAATAATCCAGAAATAGATTGTGATGATTACCGGAACTTTATTTAACATGTTTCTACCAGCTGATTGCGATTTCAGCATTTCCTCAGTGATAGATGAGCTTTTGCTATTAGTATCTTGCTTGTTTCTATACTGTCCCATTTATTAATCCTCCTCATTTTTTAATGCCATCCCTATAAGACAACTATAAAAAACAAAAATGAAAATTAAATGAAAAATTCGGTATTACTAAGAAAATATTCTTCAGAATAATTATTAACTGAGTTAATTTCATTAATAGCATTTATTTATTAAAACACGAACAATGTTAATATTATTGATTGGAGCGGCAGGCGGTGATGGCTCATCGATCCTCCCGCAGAAAGCGTCCGCCGATAGCGGAATCATGCTGATTTATGAAGAGCATATTATAAATATTCTCACATATTACTTTAATATTGTACTTGTTTAATGCTCTAACTTTGAATTATGAAATTGTTTCAACTACTAATTTTGATTTTTCGATAGTGGAATCATTATTGTAAACTCGCTTCCTTTATCCAATGAGCTAGAAACCTCTATAGTACCGTTTAATGATTCTACAATAGATTTACCAATTGGTAATCCAAGACCTGAACTTCCACTTTGACGTGAACGACTTTTATCCACCCGGTAAAAACGGTCAAATATCCGCTCTTGTTGTTCTATAGGAATGCCAATACCATTGTCACTAACAACAATATACAGCATCTCGCTTTGTTGATCAGACTTAAGTTCATAGTAGATACTTATCTTTCCATTGCTAGGCGTGTATTTCATTGCATTATCCATTAAGATATACAGCAATTGCTTTAATTTTTCCCTATCTGTCAATAGTCCGAGTGGGGTTAGAGTTTGTAAATCTAACTTTATCTTCTTCGTTTCTGACAAATGATGGAATGACCTTAAAATTTGTTGCATTAACTCTTGCAAATCAAAATGCTCAACAAACGACGATTGTTCCCCTGAATCTGAACGGATTAAAAATAATAAATTACTAACTAGTTGTGTAGTACTTCTAATCTCTTCCTTTAAATCAGATAAAATACTTTTAGAAAAAGCGGAAAACTTGTTTCCCTCTTCATATTCAATAACATCTAAACCAGATTTTACAACACTTAATGGAGTCCGTAACTCATGGGAAGCATCTGCTATGAACTCCGATTGTAGATGATATGTTTTTATAATCGGATCCATCGCCCGTTTTGTCATGACTCGTCCAACTACCAGGGCAATGACAAAAAAGATCAGTGAAATTCCAAGAAGGATAAATAAAAAGTGGATAAACATATTTCTTAAAAAAGTAATATCTTTTCCAATATAAATAGTTCCTTTTAGCTTATCATGTTCATAAACATTTTGTGAAACGATGAGTAAATAGACAGAGTCCTCTTTGGATATTTCCACCTCTTGATATTTAACTTCCATTTCAACTGGCTTCCAATTTTCTACTATTTTTAACAGGACCGTTCTCATTTGGGGTGAAAACTCATCAATAATTAGTAGTTCATTATTTGATTTTAGAAAATAAGTTAATAAAACACCTTGTGTATTATTATTAGTAGATTCTGTTCCGGTAGTATGATTTTGATCATTTGATAATTCTTCTCCATCTGTTTGCAACTCTTTTATCTCTTGTTTAGCTATATCAATCATCGTTACTTTTTGTTCATTGTACATGTTGATAAACAGAAATACGCTTATTACAATATTAAAAAGTAACAAGAATACAATTAGCATTCTACTGTTATATTGGGATAAATTTTTTTTCGTTGTAGAAAATACGTTTACATTATGTTTCAAACGAATATCCTACTCCTCTAATATTGCAAATGATTGTTTTTTTTCCTTCTTCGTCCACCTTTTTTCGAAGCAGTCTAATATAGGCATCTACTGAATTGCTTGTTACCTCTGCGTTATAACCCCAAATTCTATCGAGAATTACTTCACGGGTTAGAACCTTCCCTTTATTACGAATTAATAAGTCCAGTAATTGGAACTCTTTTGGAGTTAAAGATATTTCAACTCCATTACGATGTAAAGTATGTTTTATACGATCCATAGTAAGATTTCCAAAAATGACCACGTCCTCTTGTAAAGGAGCATAGTTTCTTCGAGAAAGAACACGTATTCTTGCAAAAAGCTCTTCAAATTCAAATGGCTTTGTTAAATAATCATCCGCACCCGAATCGAGACCCTTGACCCGATCCATTACATTGTCTTTTGCAGTTAAAATTAGGATCGCACCTGTATAACCATTTTGCCTTAACTTTTGGCAAACCGAAATCCCATCTAATTCTGGCAACATCCAATCTAAAATTAATACATCATAATGAGAATCTCTGGCATATTCAAACGCATCTCTTCCATTTGTATACCATTCCACGTTATATCCTTCTTTTCTTTTTAACATATGTTCGAGTAACTTACCTAAACGATGGTCGTCCTCCGCTAATAGGATTTTCATACATTGCCTCCTGCTTGTAGAATATTTTCCAACGAGCCATTCATTTGCTCTTGTTAAAGTACATTTAATATACACAAAAATTCGGAAAAAATACAGTTGATGGATGGCAACAATTACACCTTCTATACATCATTTACGATCCTTTATTATTTATGTTTACATGTGATTATCATTCTCATATACTTGTAAAGTAAAATTGAAAATTAGTGTCAATCCTATAGAGGTGAATGGAATGCTATTAACAGAAATACACAAAGGTGAAAGAGTTCGTATTACAAATACAGATCAGATGAATGAACTAGTTCAACGTCGTTTATTAGATTTAGGAATTATGCAAGGATCTGTCATTATGATTAAACGTATTTTACCGTTGGGAGGTCCGATTGCGATAGAAGCAAAAGGACAATTAATAGGAATTCGCCGTCGTGAAGCTAAGATGATTCGAGTGGAAAGCATATGATCACAGTTGCATTAGCCGGCAACCCAAACACTGGAAAAACTTCCTTATTCAACAAGCTTACGGGTTCTTATGAATATGTTGGAAACTGGACAGGTGTTACAGTTGAAAAAAAAGTCGGCATCTTAAAAAATAATCTTGGAAACTTAGTTGATTTACCAGGAGTATACTCACTTAATCCATTATCTAGAGACGAAGGAGTAGCTACTAACTATCTTCTTTATGATGATGTCTCAATAATATTAAACATTGTGGACGCTTCCCAATTAGAGCGCAATTTATATTTGACCTTACAACTTTTAGAATATGGAAAACCACTTACTATTGGGTTAAATATGATAGATGTTGCGAAAGCTAGGGGGATGGAAATCGACGTTCAGCTATTATCTGATCGTCTTGGTTGTCAGGTTGCCCCAATTATTGCACGTTCAGGTGCTGGTTGTGAAGAACTGGCTTCTATGCTTTCTTCATCAAATTCTCAACAACCACCACTTTATATTGATTACGGAAGAACTCTCGAAAAAGCGATTGAGCAAGTAATTACTTTGATTCCAACGAATCAAGAATTACCACCAAGCAGATGGTTAGCCATCCAATTTTTTGAAGGAAACAGCTTAGTTCGAGAGTTACTTACAAAATATATACCTGCTTCGACTTTGAATGATTTGTTTGAAATGACGAAAAGAGATATTCAGACAGAAACACAGGCAATCTCAATTGCTCACTATATCCGTGTAATTCGTGGCAACTACATTCAATCTTTATTAATTTGCTGTATGCTTCAGACGAAAAATAATGATTATACACTTACCGATCGAATTGATAATATTGTGACAAATAAAGTGCTCGGACTTCCTATCTTTTTGTTATTTACTTATCTCATCTTTAAACTAACGTTCGATTGGGCGGGAACACCACTTTCTGATGGTTTAGATTATATTATCACTGGACCACTTACAGACACGTTTAATAGTTTGCTTAACGCTGCAGGTGCAACTGAATTTATTCGTGCATTAATTCTACAAGGAATTGTAGCAGGTGTTGGAGGAGTTATTGTTTTTGTCCCGCAAATCTTTATGCTTTTCTTTCTCATTTCCTTTATTGAGGATTCAGGCTATATGGCGCGAGTAGCCATGGTTATGGATAAAATAATGGAGAGCATTGGACTAAATGGAAAAGCTTTTATTCCAATGATTATTGGGTTTGGATGCAATGTACCCGGTATTATGGCTGCAAGAACGATTGAACAACCAAAAGAAAGACTACTTACTATCATTCTAACACCACTAATGTCTTGTTCTGCCCGATTAACTGTATACAGTTTGTTTGTCGGTGCATTTTTTAAACATAACCAAGCATTAATTGTACTATCACTTTATTTACTTGGTATTATTCTAGCTTTAACACTAGCAAAGATTTTTTCATCTACCATTTTAAAACAAGCAAGCTCTTTTTTTGTAATTGAATTACCACCTTATCGAATCCCACAACTTAAGACTTTATTGCAAAGTACATGGGAAAAAGGAAAAGGTTTTATTCGCAAAGCTGGTACATTTATTTTTGGTGGGTCCGTTGTAATTTGGCTATTAACATATGCTGGTCCACACGGTTTGAATGTTCCAATGGATGAAAGTTTTCTTGCTCTAATTGGTGGAGCTATTGCACCAATTTTAAAACCGATTGGATTCGGTAACTGGCAAGCCGGAGCCGCATTATTAACTGGTTTTCTTGCAAAAGAAGTAGTCGTCTCCACTATGAATATTATTTACGTTGCTCCAGACATGCACACACTACAAGGCGTTATGGCTGACTTCTTTACACCACTTTCAGCTTATAGCTTTTTAGCGTTCATATTACTTTATGTTCCGTGCCTAGCAACTGTTGCAGCTATAAAAAAAGAAACAGGTTCAGCAAAATGGACATGGTTTTCTATTATTTACGCTTTAATCATTGCATATATTATTTCAATTATTATTTACCAAGGTGGTAAACTATTAGGATTCTAATTATCAGAAAGAAGGAATACGAAATGTTAGTTAGCATCATTCTTGGTGTGCTCATTTTCGGATATGCTGTCTTTACTCTTTACCGATTTGTCAAAAGAAGCAAAATGGGTAAATGTGCTGGTTGCGCATTAAGCGAGAAATGTTCTACTTCTTGTTCACCTAATAAGTAAAATAAAATCTGTTGATTATTCATCTTCTTCTTCTATTTAAAGAAACAAGACGATGGCTTACAATTATATATTTCAGGTCGCTTTTTAGATATATTACGTCGTAAGAAAGTTGCCGCTGGGATTTCCGCTGCAGGGCGGACGCTTTCCACCGGGTGAGCGATGAGCCTTCACCGCCGCTACGCGTTCGTTGTGAAGGCTCATTTGCCCACAGAGGGTCGAAGGCTAGAAGCGCCACATCGTGTGGCAACACCTTCGTGACCAACATCCTGTTGGCCTCCGGTAGGAGTCGCCGCCCTTTCGCTCCAATCCAGAAGAAACATATTAACTATTCAGTAGTATTGCGCAAAGTTATCCACTCTACTAATCCGGATATTATCACCCAATAAATAATGCGCAACATACGGAATATTTTCAATGGAGACATATAATTTAATGCAAAGTTAAGGCTTTATTAAGAGAAGTAGTGGCATTCTCCCCGTGATTTGAATCGTCCAACCATTTATTGGATTTTATTTTAGATAATATAGTTAAGATTAATAAGTGAATAGTAACACGGAATAGTTAGCAAATATGCTGGATTGCAGCGGCAGGTGGCGACTCCGAAGGGATTAGGGAGACAGATGAGACAGCACAAACGGCGCACATGCGACGGTGCTGGCTCATCGCTCCCCCCTCGGAAAGCCTCCACCTAGAGCGGAAATCCTGGCGGTCACTAAGACGCATTATATCTACGGTAAGACGGAAAACTAATCGTGCTTCACCCTAAATATATTAGTTGGAAAAAATATGATAATCAACAGTCGTGAAGTAAAATTTTAAAAAACCGAAACCCTATAATTGGGCTTCGGTTTTTTTATTTGCAATAATGCTTCTTTTTTCTGCATAGACAACAATATGAATACTTGCTTCATATAGCAAAACCATTGGTATGAGCACAATTAGCTGACTTACAAAATCTGGAGGTGTAATAAGTGCTGAAATAATTGCAATGGCAAGATAGGACCATTTCCTCACTTTTTTCATCGTAACTGCAGTTAACAACCCAATCGTAGCTAAAAAAAGCGCTACTATTGGCAATTCAAATATTATACCAATTGGCATTGTGGTCATAAGCAAAAATCGAACATATTCTTGCGCGGAAACCATAACTGTAAAATTCATAGCTCCAAGCGAGACAAGAAATTGGTAACTAAGTGGATTGACAATAAAGTATCCAAATGAAACTCCACCTATAAATAAGAGAAGCATAATCGGAGAAAAAAGACTGAGAAAACGACTTTCTCGCTCGTTTAAACCAGGCTTTACAAATTGCCATAAAAAATGACAAAGAAACGGCAAGGACAATCCAAATGCTAATGCCATTGAAATGGACATATAAAATTTAACAACTTCCAGTGGGCCAAGGATTATTAACTTATGACCACGCGTGACATAAGGGAACCATAAATTAATGGAAGCAAATACGGCTAAGAAAAATACTAGAAACACTGCAGTTCCTTTAATCAGCTGTTTTCTTAAATCCGAGAGATGCTCAACAATGGACGTGATGTTTTTAAAACCATTCGCCGGCATCTCTGATTCCAATACACTTTCAGCTTGAAAGTTGCTCTCTTTTATTACATCTTGATGGACGGCCTCTTTCTGTTCCTCTAGAACTTTATCAAGCGGACTTAAGATTTTGCGATTATGATCTCCGTACGGATCCATTTCATCACCTACTATCTATTCAATCTCTTTCTTCTCTATACTCTCGATGTTCTTTGTGACAGATTCTTCATCCATGATCTCCCGAGTTGATTTCTTAAATTCAGCAAGTGTTTTCCCAACAGCTGATCCAATTTCGGGTAGTTTCCTAGGACCAAACAAAATCAAGATAATAACTAGAATAATGATTAAACCCGGAATACCGATACTTGCTAAACTCATCTAAATGCCTCCATTTCTAATTAAACAAGCGAACCTCCACTTTTTCTGTACTTAACGATACCTTCCGCAGCACGATATGCAAGTGCTCCAACAGTTGCAGTTGGGTTATAGCCTCCATTATGTGCAAAGTTCCCAGCACCAACTACAAAAAGGTTTTCTGCATCCCAATGCTGTAAATAATTATTCACAACACTATTATCTGGATTAGCCCCCATAATAGTTCCACCAGTATTATGCGTCGATTGATATGGCACAATGTCGTAATTGGTGATTGGGCTTCCCGGTACAACCGTTTTTGCACCCATATCCTTCATAATTTCTGCCGTTCTTTTGTTAATATAATCATGAAGGTTACGATCTTGTTCAGTAAAATTGTAGGTCAACTGAAGAAGAGGCACTCCGTAAACGTCTTTATAACTAGAATCTAACGACATAAAGTTTTCTTTATGTGGCATCGATGCACCTTGTCCAAAAACAGATAAGGTTCTAGAATAATTTTCAATGGATGATTTTTTAAATTCTGCACCCCATACCGGAACGTCTGGAGGAATTGGATTCGTTAATATTGGCCTACTTCCAGATTGCGTAATAGTTATACTCGCTCCGTGAATAAAATCAAGTTTAGAGTGATCGAAGTTATCACCGTTAAAATCGTCAATTGTCATTCCCAAAGCACCAGCACCCATAAACACATTCATCTGTTCATCAAAAAATCCAGAAGTACCTGGTTCAATTTGATACCCATAATTTTTCCCAAGTGTCCCTTTGCCAGTGTCAGGATTATATTGCTCTCCTATTTTCGAAACCATCAATAACTTAGCGTTATTCAAGACATAACTAGTTAATACAACCACATCTGCAGGTTGAATAAATTCCTCACCTGTTTGTGTATCTATATATTTTACACCTGTTACTTTACCACCAGATTTCAATATTTCAGTGACATTCGCATGGAATTGAACATCATAATTACCCGTTTTCATAGCGGTTGGTACAACCGTAATTTCAGGAGATGTCTTTGCACCATACTCGCAACCAAATCGTTCGCAAAAACCACAATATTGGCATTGAGCGATCGATTCACCATCAGGATTTACGTAAGCCTCCGATAAGTTTGCGGAAGGTACCATAAAAGGATGATAACCAAGTTTTGTGGTTGATGTCTCAAACTTTTTTAAAATCGGTGTTCTCTTCATTGGAGGTGTTGGATAACCAGACGACCGTTTTCCCCCAAATGGATTTTTATCATCACCCGATAATCCAGCCGTCTTTTCGAATTTATCGAAATAAGGTTCCAATTCGTCATAAGTTATCCCCCAATCCTGTATGAGATATTCTGGAGGTAACTTATTCTTTCCATATTTCTTTTCTGTTTCCGTTTTAATTTGAAAATCATAAGGAAGGAAACGATAGGTCATTCCATTCCAATGCGTACCTGATCCACCTAACCCTTCGCCTAAAAGAAAAGAACCCATTTGTCTCATCGGAAGTGCTCTTTGTTTCCGAGTGTTTCTAAACGTAACTGTCTCTTTAGATAAATCCTGCATCAAATCATATCGAATTGCATAACGATACTCATCGTGTACCAGCAGAAAATCTTCCGTTCCTCTTTTCTTTCCTCTTTCAAGACCCAGTACTTTCATTCCAGCCTTTGCGCATTCGGCGCCAATGATACCTCCAGCCCATCCGACCCCAACTGTAACGACATCCACTTTGTTTAATGTCTTTGCCATTCATGTTTCCCTCCTTAGTGCTGCATGCTACTAATCGATTTTGGTTCAATTTTTTGATACTTCTCATCTTCAATTACATTAATATAGGCCATTTGATGACCCGGAAACCCTTTCATACGCCATCCGTCCATATTGACATTGCCGTTATATATTGGATCTGAATAAGCGCCTTCTAGCGTTGCTGTACGAAGTAATTTAAAGAAAAACTCCGATGCAACACCTTTCATATCTATTTCATTTTTCTGGAAAGCAGTTAATATCTCATCCATTTGCTTTCCTTCCAATTCTGCAAACCCTTTTTTAAATCGTTTTTGTGCTTCTTCATCCATTTTTGCAATTCCATGTCTAAATATCTCTGCACGCGTTAATCTACTCTGGTAGCCCTGCGTAGATTCACCAGCAAAAAATGGACCTTGCATGTATTCCTTTGCATTGCTTCCGTAATTTCCAGCTAACTGGTTGTCAATGAAGTACGGCACCCCTAAACCAAGAGCACCTGGACCTAAATCATCTTCAGGAAAAATTCGTTCAACTGCCTGTGAAAGTACATGGAATTCGTTTTGATTTGTGAAAAACATTAATCCACGGTTAATGTCTTGTGTTGCAGCGTTTCCACCACCATGCGTCTCAGTATGTTCAACTTTCCCTCCTGTTTTGTTGACGTTGTATCCGACAAGGCCACCAATAATTCCACCACCTACAAGGGCACCTGTTGCAATACCTGTTGTCTTTAGAAAGTCACGCCGTGATAAACCATTATTATCTGCCATATTCATTCCTCCTTTAGTAGGTAATCCCATCTAAACCAAGCATGTTCTTATTTTATTTTTTTTATTCAATAAAACTAAATGTCCAGAACAACAATTTCTTTAAATAGCTGAATATGCATTAGCATTTTGAATTCATTTGATAAGAAAGATTCATTTTACTGGTGTATTAGTTCAATGTAAGATGAATTTAGTAACAGATAAAGAAATGGGGATATTGCATATGAGAGAAATTCGGGTTTATCATGTAGATGCTTTTACTACGAAGAAATTTGGAGGAAACACAGCTGGAGTTGTATTAGATGCAGAAAAATTGTCAGAAGTTGAAATGCAAAGTATTGCGAAAGAGTTAAATTTACCAGAGTCGGTGTTTTTATTGCCATCAGACAGAGAAAATGTTGATTATAAAGTGAAATTTTTCACTCCTGCTGAAGAAGTCAATTTCTGTGGTCATGCAACTGTCGGCTTGACATGGTTACTAGCAACTGAGTTTGGACTAGCAGAGAAGAAAGAAGGTATTGTACTAGAAACGAATGTAGGATTAGTTCCAGTTAATTGGCATAAAGAAGATGGAAAAATAGAATTAGTAGAAATGACACAAGTACCACCTAAAATGCAGGAGATTGAAATCAACCTTGAAGAGCTTAGTGAATTAATCGGTGTCAAAGAAGAAAGTATTGATCTAACATATCCAATAAAGCTATCTAACACAGGAAACTGGCATTTGCTTGTTCCAATAAAAGAGCAAAAGTCAATCGACGAAGCAACACCAAACCTTGCAGCTCTTGGGAAGCATAATAAAAAACATAATATTAGCACCACACATCTGTATGCTTTTAATGCTGAGAAAGACTTTGATCTTTATACAAGAGATTTTGCACCAGGTATTGGCATACCAGAGGATCCTGTAACTGGTGCTGCAAATGGAGCATTGGCTGGTTTTCTTTACTTAGAAAACTTCCTTTCAAAAACGGAGACGACTCATCTAATGATTGCCCAAGGAGATGCAGTCGGTAGACCAGGAACTCTATATGTGACGGTTACACCTAATGGTTTAAAACCTGTTATAAAAGTAGCTGGTTCTGCAACAGTTACAATTAGAGGAATTTTAACTATCTAAATTAGAAAAACCGGGCAAAAAGATGCCCGGTCCTTTTAACAAAAGTAACCATAGAAATAGCCTTGATTTCCGCTACGGCAGACGCTTTTCGCGGGCATGGCTTCAATCTCCTCGTCGCTACACTCCTGCGGGGCTTTCAGCTCACGCTTTTCCCGCAGAAGTCGCCGCCTCCGCTCCAATCAACTAGTATGTATTGGGCAAATTATAATTACTTCGTAAGATAGATGACATTTATAATCTATGAACATTAGATAGAGAACTACATTTTATCAGATGTTCAAAATTTTAAAAAGCAATAGCATCTCTTATTCAACTAAGATTACAGGATTGATAATCACTACGTTTACTTAAACTAATTTTATCCTTTTAGAGCCAGCTTGGCTAAATCTTCTTGTTAGATACTACTCACTTAATGGATTGGGCGACTCCAGCGGAAGGCCAACAGGATGTTGGTCACGAAGGCGTTGCCACACGATGTGGCGCTCTTAGCCTTCGTTCCTCGGAGACAGATGTGCCATCGCAAACGACGCGAATGCGCGTCCCCGCGGAACGCGTCCACCTGAAACGAAAATCCGCAGTATGATATAATTCTTTAAAGTACTATGAACGCTGGTTTCGCAGGACGATAAACCATATACTTTCTTATCTTTTAAGAAAAACTCTAGAGTCCTTTAAGTGCTCTTGTCTTCTCTATCCCAGAGTGCTTTGGACGAATCATCGCTACACTATTACCTGTTTTTTTTTTGTGGATTGTGAAGTGACTGCGTCACTTCACGATCCATTTTTTTCAGTAATCTTGTGGCGGATGTTTGTCCGTCGCCTCTTGGAATATGTAGAGACAAGGTGCGTAAGGTTTGTTTAAGGAGAGATTAGATACTTTCCTATTCTTTTAAAAGCGGACGAAGATGCAATTTCGTCCGCTCAGCGCTTCTTTATACATGGATGCTATCTATTTTTCTCTAGTACCATCTACTCTAATCATACACACACTTATTCATGTATACTGTGGACGGTAAAAGTAAAAACATATAGGAAATCCTTCTTAAAGTAGTTACCATTAAAAAGCACTTCAAGTCGTTGTGAATACTGGATTTCTATTATATCAAATTCGTATACATTCTCTATGCTAGGACCATTTCAAATGGTCATCAGTTTAAGCTTTTTCATATTGTAATAATTCTTTCGCAATCCCGATAAACTTTTTTACTGAAGGGGATGCATCTTTCATTGACTTAATCGCTATGCCTATTTCACGAAACAAATTAGGTTCTATTGGAATAATTTTTGTGTTAGATATGCTTTTTGGTAACACCATCTCAGGAATAATGGTAATTCCAAGCTCTTCTTGAACCATCGAAATAATTGTATTATTTTCTTTTATTTCAAAGATTATATTAGGTTGTATATTATTTTTTCTAAATAGATTCTTTATTAAAATTTCACAACCCGCTTTTGGCATAATAAATGGTTGTTCGTGAATGGATTGAACATTAATTACTTTATGTATACTGAGTGGATGATTGTCAGGCACTAAAGCAAATAATTGATCCTCAAACAATGGAATTGTTTCGAATTCGGTAAATGGAAGTGTAAGAAAACCTACATCGATTGTTCCAGAAGTAAGCCATCCTTTTATTTCATCATAACCTCCCTCGTATAATTCTATTTGGATACCTGGATATATTGTACGAAACTTGCTAATGAGAAATGGAAGCATCTTGGAAGAAAAGCTTGGGAAACTGCCAATTTTAATGCATCCTACCTCGATCCCTTGAATAAGCGCTGCTTCCTGCTCCAGCAATCTACCATAATGAATGATTTGCCGTATATGTGACACAACTCTTGATCCCGCATTGGTTAGTGAAGTTCCATTTCGATTGCGATGTAATAATATAATACCGAGTTCTGTTTCAAGTGTAGATATATTATGGCTTACACCTGATTGGGACAACCCTAGTTTTTCACCCGCTTTTGTAAAACTACCACTTTCTACAACCTCGATAAAAACCTCATATTGGAATATCGACAACACATGCCCTCCTTTTATTTCCGCTGTTTATTTTCTATTATTTCTACAAACTTTGTGGCAGCCGGAGATAGTGACACACTTTTTAAGAAACAAACACCTATATTTCTTTTCGGTATTTCTTCTTCTAGTTGTATTTCAAATAGTATTCCTTTATCTAAATATTCTAGAGAGAATTCTTTTGTCACACATGCTACTCCCAAGTTTATTTTTGCAAACTCTAGCAATAAGTCATGCGAGCCTAGTTCAAATTCTGGGGAAACTTGTATGCCTTTAGATAGTAAATAATTCTCTACATAATTTCTCGAAACTGATTTTGGTTCTAATAATATTAAAGGATGATTTACTAATTCTTCTAGGTTTGTTGATGTTGATAATAATTCCTTATATTTTTCCCCACAAACAAAAATATCATGAACTTCGTTACATGGAATGAGTTCTAGTGTGGAGTCATCAATTGGGAAATTGCAAATTGCAATATCGACCCTGCCTGATTTTAATATAGAACATAGCTCTAATGTTGTACCATTTACAATCTTAAATTTTATATTTGGATATTTATTATGAAAAGCTTCTAAATACGGAAGTAAAAAGTATCTTGAAATGGTATCACCTACCCCGATATTTAATTCGCCTGTCGTTAAATTCTTAAATTCCAAAATCTTTTCTTCTCCAACGTGGATTAAATTGAGTGCTGAATTAGCATACTCAAATAGAAGTGTCCCTTCATTTGTCAAAGATACCCCTTTAGGCGTTCTATTAAAAAGGCGAATATCCAGTTCTCTTTCTAGTTGCATGATTGCTTGGCTTACAGCAGGTTGTGTCATATAAAGCTCTTTTGCCGCTTTAGAAAAACTTTCACTTTTACCTACTTTACAAAATACTTTATATAAGTCTAATTTGCTAATCATATAAGTCTCCCTTATACCTACCATTACATATATTCATTTTACTTATACCACTAAAACAATGTATAGTACAAGTAGTTACGAAATATAAATAAACTTTAAAGCTTGTAAGGAGCGATTATTTTGGAAAGAGTAGTTGGAACAGTTGTAAGAGGTCTTCGTTGTCCTATTATCAATCAAGGAGACAAAATTGAAGAAATCGTAGTAGATAGCGTATTAAAAGCAGCAGAAGTAGAAGGTTTCCATTTTCAAGATAAAGATATCGTTACGGTAACTGAGTCAATCGTTGCTCGTGCGCAAGGAAATTACGCTACAATCGATCATATTGCGAAAGACGTACAATCGAAATTTGGAGAAGATACAATTGGTGTCATTTTCCCTATTTTAAGTCGTAACCGCTTTGCAATTTGTCTACGTGGTATTGCAAAAGGCGCTAAAAAAGTTGTTTTAATGCTTAGCTACCCATCTGATGAAGTTGGAAATCACTTAGTGGATTTAGATATGCTTGATGAAAAAGGAGTTAATCCTTGGACAGATGTGTTAACAGAAAAACAATTCCGTGACCATTTTGGATACAATAAACATCCATTCACTGGCGTTGACTATATCGATTATTACAAATCATTGATTGAAGAATATGGCGTGGAATGTGAAGTTATATTCTCCAATAATCCAAAAACTATTTTAGATTATACAAAAAACGTTCTTACATGTGATATACATACAAGATTCAGAACGAAGAGAATATTAAAAGCAAATGGTGGAGAGAAAATCTACAGCCTTGATAACATTTTATCCGAGTCTATTGATGGCAGTGGATGTAATGAAGCATATGGTCTGTTAGGTTCCAACAAATCAACTGAAGATAGTGTGAAACTTTTCCCACGTGATTGTCAACCTATCGTTGATAATATTCAGCAAATCCTAAAAGAAAAAACAGGAAAAAATGTAGAAGTCATGATTTATGGGGATGGAGCATTCAAAGATCCTGTAGGTAAAATTTGGGAACTTGCAGACCCAGTAGTTTCACCTGCTTACACAGCTGGTCTTGATGGCACACCAAATGAAATTAAATTAAAATATCTTGCTGATAATAATTTTGCTCATTTAAGAGGAGAAGAACTTCAACAAGCTGTTTCAGAATACATTACAAATAAAAATGAAGATCTAGTTGGAGCTATGGAAGCACAAGGGACAACACCTAGAAAGCTTACAGATCTAATTGGCTCTCTATCTGATTTAACATCAGGAAGCGGAGATAAAGGTACTCCTATAATCTTTATTCAAGGTTATTTTGATAACTATACGAAATAATATGAAATAGTAAATAAGCAATGCTCGTTTATACGAGCATTGCTTATTTATATTAGAATTTCATTCATTTTCTTCTAGCGTCTTTCTGTTTGGGCTAATACAAGTTCAATAAATTTTTGGTTTTCTTCAAACAAAGGAGAGTGAGCTGATCGTTCAAACCAAACCCAATCTTTTTCTGCCGCTTTGAGTCTGTCAAACCAAATTTTTGTTAGTTCAGCTGGTGTAGCTAAATCATGTCTACCCATCATCAGCGTAATTGGCACTTTTACAAATCGTATCATTTCACTTAAATCTAAGCTTCTTACTTCATCCATAAGGTTTTTATTGCTAAAATATTGCCCTCTAATGAAACGAATCATATCCCAAAATGTATATTCACTGCTTTTGAACATTTTTTTCACAAACGTTTTCAAAAGAACTCCATCACGAGAAATTCCACTTTTAAATACTTCTAAATATTTTTGGTAAATCCGATTATTTTTGAAACTGCTCCAAGGAGGCTTTCCCATCTCTGTTAACTGGGTAATCGCTTTTTGATGGTTGTGTTTCCTAGCTTTTTCTAATATCAATCGATAAGAAAGTTCTTCTATTTTACTCATATTTAATACTTGGGAAACACCAAAATAGTGATGATATAATTCAGGATGGTCGTTTATCGCGAGTAATCCTAAAATGGTACCCCACGAATGCCCTACTAAATATATTTTATCTTGCAGAAATTCATTTCTTAAATAGTTGGTTAATTCGATCGTATCTTTTAGGAATTGTTCAATTGTCATGGTTTCTTTTGTGACTTGTTTTGTATAGGACAACCCTGCTCCTCTTTGATCCCAGTTGACAACAACGAAATGTTTTTCTAATTCCTTCTGGTAATCACCTATAAGCGCCATCTGACTTGTTCCTGGTCCCCCATGTAAAAAGAGCAAGACAGGCATTCTTTTGTCTTCTCCTCTAACGGTAATCCATTGCTGCACTCCACCTATTGTAATTGCTTTAAGTTTAGCAATGCTATTTTCATTTTGAATGAGGGCTGTTTTACGTGTAAACATGCGAATTCCCCTTTACTATTTCGAAGCTAGCTACTAATTCCCCGAATTTTATTTGAACAAGGAACGAGTGTTTATTAATAGCATACAACTTCATCTTGTTAAAGAGTAGGATTCTCCCTTTGTTAGTTTTAATATACATTCCTTCGTGTCTAAGGGAAGAAGTTTGAACCTAACTATTTAAAAATGACCTAGGATACAACACTTCTTCCATCGTTAAAAAAAGAGGAGAAACATCCCCATTACGAATAACGTTTCTTCTCCAATATTTAGATGCATCTCTTTAAACAAAGAATGATGTGTACTGACTAGGTTGCCATTTTTTTCAACTGAACATAAAAAGTACTACCGTCACCCAACTCACTTTCTACCCAAACTCTTCCTTTGTGTAGCTGAACTATATTTTTCACAATAGATAAACCTAGACCCGTTCCAGAGGTTGAACGAGATTTATCTGCTTTGTAAAATCGGTCAAATATTATTTCCTGCTCACTTTCAGCGATTCCTATACCGTTATCCGAAATGGAAGCAAGGATAAAATCATCCCTTACTTTTAACTTAACAGATATCGTTCCCGCATTCGCTGTAAATTTTATGGCATTAACCATAAGATTAATCCAGACTTGTTGTAATAACTCTTCATTGCCTATAAAGCTAACTTCTTCTAAGTCTACTTCTAGCTCTATATTTTTGTGATCCCATTGCTCTTGCAAAAGCAACAAAACCGTACGTATCTGCTCATCAAGTGAAAAGCTGCCTTTTTGGAGGATATTGACTTGATGATCAAGCTCTGTTAATAGAAGCAGGTTGGTAGAAAGTTTGGAAAGCCGTTCACTTTCAGCAATGATAATATCAAGATATTCCTCCCGTAGTTCCTCTGAAGTCTGCTTATCCTTTAAAAGTTTTCCAAAACCATGGATCGATGTAATAGGTGTTTTGAACTCATGTGAAACAGAGGATACAAACTCCTTATGCAAATATTCGTTTGCCTTTAACTCTTTTGCCATGATGTTAAAATTCCTTGCAAGCTCTGTAACTTCGTCATTACCTTTTTCCTTAATACGAATATCAAAATGCCCATTTGCTACTTCAATGGAAGCCTTTGTTATCGCTTTTATTGGTTTAACAATCATTGACACCGCCAATAAAGTAAGCAAAGAACCAAGCAAAATAGTTGTTAGTAAATACGTTTTTGCTGTGTTTCTAAATTTATCAATTTGATTATTCTCCATATTCGGAAGAACAACAAGATAGTGCTCATTCAGATAGACAGCGGAAAAAGGCCAAGCTGCTTTGCCCGTCAATTCGCCGGATATTATTTTGCCATCTTTTAAATCAGCGGAAACACTTGAAAGAGAAGTAAGCCTTTTATCACTTAATAGTTTTTCAATGTTATTAAATACAAGGATGTTCGAATCACCTTTAAAATAACTAACCGCCTCATTAATAGGTGTTTTTTTATTAATTACTAGTTTTTGAATCGTTTTTGTTCGATCGATAAGTTGATTTTGAACATCCGCTTTTATACTCCCCAAATGTATGGTTGTAATAATGCCAAAGGATAGAGTAGATGAAAAGAATAATACGCCTACAAATATTAGGACAAATCGTACATAAATTGAATGAAGAAGTTTGTTCTTTCTCATCTTTTTTTCTCCACCTTGTAGCCTAATCCTCGGACTGTAACTATTTCAAATTCTTTCATTTCCGCTAATTTCTCTCGAATCCGTTTAATATGGACATCTACTGTCCGTATATCACTTTGTGTATCAAATCCCCATATTTCATCCATCAGCTGTTGTCGGGTAAATATCTTTTTAGGCTGGGATAACAATTTGTAAAGTAATTGGAATTCCTTTTTAGGTAATTCAAAAGTAGCATCCTTTGCCACAACGGTGTATTGTTCATAATGAAGAACTATATCACCATATTCCAACTTCTTATCATTGGCAATCTTTGCTCTTCGTAAAAGTGCAGACACACGAAGCACTAATTCTTCCATATCAATTGGTTTAACTAGATAATCATCGGCACCTGAATAGAAACCATTTTTTTTATCCTTAAAGCTTTCCAATGCCGTTATCATTAATATCGGAAGATCGAAACCTGAATTACGAAGAGCAACTGTCAATTCCAATCCGTCGATACTTGGCATCATGATATCTGTTATTAGCAAATCAATATGATGTTTATCTAACAATTTAAGGGCACTTGACCCATCCTCTGCATCGAACACATTATAGCCAGCCTTTAATAGGTACTCACGGATTAGTCTTCTAATATTCCGATCATCTTCCGTTACTAATATATTTATCAAGGAATCACCACCTATTCCTTTTATTATAACAAACTGGGTTTTTAGACGCTTCTAAGCGCATCAATCGGGTTAAGTCTGGAAGCTTTCCGAGCTGGGGCAAATCCGAAAATAATGCCTATGCCTGCAGAAAAACCGACTGCTAATAGGACTGTTGAAATGGATAACGAGAAACTGACACCAATCACCATGCATACGACGAAAGCAATGAAGGATCCAACTAAAAAACCGAGGATTCCTCCAATTAGGGACAAAAATATAGACTCTAGTAAAAATTGCTGCTGTATTTTTTTTGGCTCAGCACCAAGCGCTTTTCTTAGTCCGATTTCAGTTGTTCTTTCTGTTACAGATACGAGCATCATGTTCATAATACCTATTCCACCAACAACCAGAGAAATAGATGCTATTCCAGCAAGCATGACTGTTAACATACTTGTAATTTGATTGATGGATGAGAGCATATCCTGCATATTAATAATGGAAAAGCCATCCTCTTTATAATTAAATGCTTGGTTTAAAACTCTTTCCATATCGCTCGTTATACTTTCAGAATAATTCGAGTCATCCATATAAACATCCACACTCGAAATGTATCTGGTACCAAGAAAGCTCATAGCAGTTGTATAAGGAATGATTACCGCATCATTATTAGACCCATTTGAAAAGCCGCTAGACTCTTGCAAAGTCCCTATCACATTGTAGGTCACTCCCCCAATCAGCAATTCTTTTCCTACAGGATTCACTCCCCAGAATAACTCATCGGCTATATTTGCACCAATCAAGGCTACCTTGTTTTTACTCTCAATATCAAACGTATTTATCCCTCTCCCGGCTTCCAGAAGATTTGCCGTCTTGGAAAAATACACGTCATTTTTACCTTGAACTGAAACATTCTCTTTTGCTTTTCCAGAATAGACAACAGATGTTTGACCTGATAAAGTCGGCGACACACCCGAAACATGTTCAATCTCCGCAAGCTTATTAATATCATTATCCATTAAACCTTGTTTCAAAGGGGTTCCCTTTGCTTGAACAGTTATTTTATCAACACCGAATGCCGAAACCTGATTAGTAACTTCACTTGTTGCTCCCTGCACGATAGTAATTAAGGCAATTATCGAAGCAACACCGATTACAATACCTAATATCGTTAGAAATGAACGCATTTTGTTTTGAATGACGTTCATCCAGGACATCTTAATATTTTCCTTAAACATTACGCTCCCTCCTCTTGAAGAACACCGTCTAATATTTGAACAATCCTACTGGCATTCTTAGCTATTTCCAAGTCGTGGGTAATCATAATGATTGTTTTCCCTTCATTATGAAGCTCTTGAAAAAGCTTCATAATTTGAAATCCTGTTTTTTGATCCAACGCTCCTGTTGGCTCATCCGCCAGTAAAATAGTTGGCTCTGTAACCATAGCTCTTGCAACCGCAACTCTTTGTTGCTGACCTCCAGATAACTGATTAGGACGATTTTTCATTTGCCCTTCAAGACCTACCCTAATCAACATTTCCTCCGCGCGCTTTTTTCGCTCCTTTGCGGGAACTTTAGAATAGATAAGAGGCAGTTCTACATTTTCTAGCGCACTTAGCCTAGGTAGAAGTTGGAACTGTTGAAAGACAAATCCTATTTGCTTATTGCGAATTTGGGCAAGTTCAATTTCAGTAAGAAAATCCACTTCTTGATTGGATAACATATACTTTCCGCTTGTGGCCACATCTAGACAGCCAATAATATTCATAAGCGTTGATTTTCCTGAGCCTGATGGACCGAGTAGGGATATAAAGTCCCCTTTATTGACCGTTAAATTAATATTATTTAAAACCGTTTGCTCTTCCGAACCTAAAGTGTAAGTTTTTGTTATGTTTTTCATGTTCAGAACAAGGTTATTCATTGTTTCTCCCTCCTGGCGATCCTCCTTGACCCATGCTACCTCCAGGTCCGAAACCTCTTGTAGAAGAAGTAGTTTTGGGAATTAAAATAACATCCCCGACAACTAATCCACTTTTGAGTTCAATGGTCGTCCCATCATTAACACCAGCTTGTATATATTTTTTTACCGGAATGTTTTTTTCTCCTGAAATGAGAACATATGGCTTGTTGTTTTCGTCAAACTGAATGGCTTTCATTGTAATAGTAGTGGCATCTGTTACACTTTGATTTAAAATTTTTGCCTCGGCACTCATGCCAACACGAATTGAATCGTCTTGAGTAAGATCAATTGTTGCTGTAAAGTAAGAAACACCATGGTCGTTGATTGCTTCCTTGGATACAGCAGAAATGGATCCTTTCACTTCTTTATCAAGTGCGCTTATTGTAACCTGAACATCTTTGTCGAGTGCAATATATTTTAGATCGTATTCGTCAACCTTGACACTAGTTTGCAAATTAGTATAATCCACAATGTCCATTAGCTTCATGCCTGACATGACTTGTGCGTTTTCCTCTATATAGATTTTGGAGACTTCCCCATCGATAGATGCTTTTACCTCATCACCTTGTGTCGTTTTCAGCAATACATCGTCTTTTTTGACTTTGTCTCCTTCCTTCACCTTTATTTGATCAATCTGCATGACCTTCTCACTCATCACATTCTGCCTATTTTTTGATTCGACTACACCAGAAAAGCTGTAGTATGTTGTAATATCACCAGATTTTACGGTTTCCTCATCAAACCCACTTAATCCCCTCGACATTAGTAATCTTGCACACAATACGCCAAGAATAACTAACCCAAGAATAGACCAAATTACAAATTTCTTTTTGCCCTTCTTTTTTTGTTTTGTACTCATATTAAATCCCTCCAAATTTCTGTCATAAGTTAAAGATAGAATGACATTATGAACTCAACATGAACTTTTTCAATTATTTGCATAAAAAGCACTAAAAAAAACGAGATTCTCTTAAATGATTAAGAGTTCTCGCTTTTATGTACCTTTACTTGAAATTTACTAGCCATGGAAGTTTTTTATCTTCAAAAAATTGTTAAATAATTATGGCGCATAACAATCCAAAGTATGTTGGAGCCTCATATGACAAAAATTCTATCCTACGTCCTTCTTGTGGAATTGCTCCTGCCAACATAAGGGTTTGCCAAATACCGTCCGGTTTTGCCGCTTCTACAAAGTCATCGTCAAACTCAGCCATCTTTTCAAGTTGGTTTTGTTTGATCATTATTACTACTTCTTCATCTAACATTTTTGCTGCCGGGTCATACCCATATGGTCCCGCTTCATCATGTGCATGTGACCAGTCACAGCTTGCGATTAGACCTACCCGTTTTTGTGATGCATGTACAGCTCTTCCCAGTGCTTTACCAAACTCCAAATGCGTTTCATAGGAAATATCTCTTGAAGGTGTAATCACTATAATCGGTACATCAGGCATAAATCGAAGGGGTACAATCGCTCCCCAGTCAAGAGGTAAACAAGATATTGGGCCCGATGAAGTTCCGTAATTTATAGTACCAGTAGGAATTCCTGCTAAAATAGCTTCGTCTGCAATCCTCCTTGCAAACTCTTTGTCAACAACCCTTTCCATCGTATATGAGGAATCATTCTCTTCAACTGTTCCTACCATCCTTTCAGAGGCTGAAATGGAAAATTGACCGTTAATTCGAGTGCCATGTGGGGTAAGTACAATTAGTACATCCGGCATCGCCTTTTCCATATTTTCGCCAATCCTTATTAAACTGTTGCGTGTTACTGCCATTCTGTTAGGATTCTTTCCTTTTAATTCAGGTATTATTTCTCCACCATGTGGTGAGATACATGCAAAAACAAATGGATTCAATTGTACACTCTCCTCATATTGATCAATATTTGAACTATAATACCTTTCCTTCGCTAAATTGATCGTGTATTCCTTTAATTACTTAAAAATACTTTAAAAAATGATACGCACTTGGCATCTTAGAAAATGTCTGAATTTCAAGTTTGTTAATTAGCTAATTATTCCTAATAACATATGTAACTAAAGTTAATCAACAAATTATATTTTAGAAATAGTGCGCAGTATGCCTCTGCACTTGCCGCACCTTGCATGAGCCAACTCGTGTTGCGCCCGAGTGGATCTCATCCTTCGGCTCATGCAGCCCGACGCGCTCCGGCAATAAGTATCTTCATTTTCTAAAAAAAATTCAATAAGCGACTAAATGAGACATAACGGGTTATGAACGCGACATGCTACCCTTTGAGAGCGACAAAACCTATTCCGAGCTCAACAAACATCTCTAAGCAAAGCCTTTACTTGGCATGAGATGTGTCTATTAATGGTGCACTATTTTAATGTTGAGCATATGTCTTAATTTTGTAGGATACTCGCACTGATTAGCTAGCAAACTTCCTTGGATTGGAGCGTCAGGCAGCTATTCCAGACGGTGGCCAACAGGATGTTGATCACGATGGCGTTGCCACACGATGTGGTGCTCTTAGCCTTCGTACCTCGGAGAAAGATGATCCATCATAAGCGTGAAGTGTCCCCCGCGGAAAGCGTTCGCCTAGAGCGGAAATCTTAGTCTTACTAAGTTGCACTATTTCTAAAGTGTCCAAAGTAAACCGAAAAGGTGTAAATGCAAATGGATTCAATGGACCTTTTCCGCTGGAATGTAAGAAAATAGTTAATCAAAAGACGTGTCAGAATATCAGTATTCACCAACAAAAAAGACATTCACCTGTTCAAAAGTGAATGCCTTTTTCAGTTCTCTTATTATGATGAGTTCCCATTTTCTATCTCTTTGTTTTACATTTATACTTTAAATTTACTTATTAGCGTCTGTAATTCTTCCGCCATTTTAGATAGTGATTCCGCTGCAAAGGAAATTTCCTCCATGGATGCCATTTGTTCTTCTGTAGCTGCCGAAACTTCTTGAGTACCTGATGCAGAATTCTCAGCAACCTCCGAAATTAATTTCATAGAACCAACCATTTGATCTGCACCAGCAGACATTTGCTGCACAGCAGATGAAACCTCTTTTATTCGCTTATTCACTTCATCTACAGAACCTTGAATTTGTTCAAATGACTCTCCAGCTGAGTTTACAACCTCAATTCCTTCATCCACTTCATTTGTAGCATTTTCCATTGATTGGACTGCTTTATTTGTTTCTTCTTGAATTGTTGATATCAACTGAAAAATTTGTTGTGCCGATTCACCTGATTGTTCCGCCAATTTACGAACTTCATCGGCAACTACTGAGAATCCACGTCCATGTTCCCCAGCTCTTGCTGCTTCTATAGCTGCATTTAAGGCTAACAAATTTGTTTGGTCGGCAATTCCGGTAATTACACCAATAATTTTACCTATTTCATTTGAATGTTCGCCCAATCCTTTTATCACTCTTCCTAATCCATTAACTGTTTCATTGATAGAGTTCATCTGTTGAATAGCAGCATTTATTACCATTCTACCTTCAGAGGCTTTTTGGGACGCTTCGATTGCAGTATCAGATACATCTTGAGCATTACTTGCAATTTGTTGTGCACCAAGAGACATTTTATTAATAGTTTGTGAACTTTCCTCCACACTTTGAACCTGTTTCTCGACGCCTTTTGCTACTTCCTGCATATTATTTGCTACTTGTTGCGTTGCAGTACTCGTTTGTTCAGCACTTGCTGTCAATTCCTCAGCTGATGAAGCTACTTGTTCAGCAGTTGAGCCTACTTCTTGTATTAAAGTACGTAGATTTCTTGACATCGTATTAAACGATTTAGCTAAATCACCAAGCTCATCTCTATTTTTAATGTCAATATCATTTGCAGATAAGTCTCCTGCTGCGATTTGTTCGGCCGATCTCCCCATTTTTATTAATGGATTTGAAATCATTCGAGAAATTACTAAAGCTACAACTATTCCAACAATAGTTGCTACGATAGATAAAACTAAAACAAAGAATACACCCGTTTTAAATAACTTTACTGATTGTGCTGATGCAGCAGATGCTGCTTTTTCATTTCTTTCAATTAGCTTGTCAATGGAAGCATCAGCTTCCTGCCATAAAGGATGTGCTTCGAGTTGAAGAATGTTTGCTTTAGAAAAGTTGTTTTTGCTAGCAGCTTCCATAATAGTCGGCAACTTTTCTACATATGCCTTATAATTTTCTTCAAAACTATTAAATATTAGTCTTCCATCCTCACTTAAAATTAAGGGTTCATACTTTTCAATTCTTTTATTAATCGATACTTCTGTTTCATTAATTCTTGACTGAAGTCTGTCCATTTCGCTTTTATTTGTCTCGAGTGTATATTTTAAAAGTAATCGCTGCAGATCTGAAAAATCTCCATTTAATCCTCCAAGCAAAACAATACTAGGCATTCTATTTTGATCTATTTCTTCTGTTTTTTTACCCATGCCTTCCATCTTTACTATGGCAATGGTACTCGTAGTTATAAGTAAAGCAATAACTAGTATAAAACTTACTAACAACTTTTTTCTTATCGTAAATCTCATTTTTTCTTATCTCCTTCATAAATTTTTTTATATTTTTATCCATTATATTAATATAACATTTTTCGATGGTATTTACGTGTTTAAATTTCAGAATTTTTACTTATTTATTTGCCAATTAGTTGAAAATCAAATTATAGAATTATAATATCTGGTAATTTTTTATCTTATTTTTGTTAAATTTCAACTAAATATTAAAATATTTAGTTGTGTTAAAATTGTAGATAGAAAAATTCTAACATCAAAAAAGGCACTTCCCAAGTGATTGGAAAGTGTCTTTTCTGTTTATTTCAATCGGTGATATCTTTTCTTTTATTTCAACAGTCCTTCTTTTAAATCATTATGCCACTTAGAAAGCATGGGTATGTCTGCTTCTGTAATTGCACCTACCTCTTTTGCTGCAGTCGTTAAAGCATCATAATTCGTTAAGCTCACAAATGAAATGCCCGCTTCATTAAATGCTTTTTCTGCTTTTGGAAGTCCGTATGTAAAAATACTTACTACTCCAAGTACCTCAAGCCCTTCTTTTTGAAGGGCTTCTACTGCTACTAAGCTACTTCCACCAGTTGAGATTAAATCTTCAATAACCACTACTTTTTGCCCTGCAACAACTTTGCCTTCGATTTGATTGCCTCGACCATGCTCTTTGGCTTTGGAACGAACATACAACATCGGAAGTTCTAGTACATCACTTACCCATGCAGCGTGTGGAATTCCTGCTGTTGCTGTGCCTGCCACAGCTTCTGTTCCTGGGAAGTTCTTCTCGATTGCTTCGGCTAATCCTTGTGCTATATGTTTACGAACTACAGGGGATGACATTGTAATTCGATTATCACAGTAGATTGGTGATTTAATACCGGAAGCCCATGTGAAAAGATCATTTGGTTTCAATTCGACTGCCCCTACTTGAAGCAATGCTTTTGCGATTGTATTTTCTAAAGTCATGCGTTTTCCTCCCACATCTTTAATATGTTCTTGTATGCTTGAACAGGATTTTCTGCTTTTGTGATCGCTCTTCCAACAACAATATGTGATGAACCTAGTAATCTTGCATTTGCAGGAGTTGCTACACGAATTTGATCATGTGAATCTCCTTCTGCTAAACGAATGCCAGGTGTTACTCGTAAAAAGTCTTTTCCACAAGCTTCCGCGATTGCTTTTGCCTCAAGTACAGAACAAACTACTCCGTCTAATCCAGCAGTTTTGGATAGTTTTGCATAGTGAACAACTGATTCATCAATTGATGTTTTGATTAGTTGCTCCTCTTGCATTTGTTTTTCTGAAGTCGAAGTTAGTTGAGTGACCGCAATAATAGAAGGTCTTTTATTGCCAGCAGTTGTTCCTGCTTCAAGTCCTTCGCGTGCAGCAATCATCATAACTTCTCCACCTGCAGCATGCACATTGACTAGGTCAGCCCCAAGTCGAGCCAACCCTTTCATCGCTTTACCTACTGTATTTGGAATGTCATGCAGTTTCAAATCCAGAAATACATCATGTCCCATTTCTTTCAGTTTATAAACGATGGATGGCCCTTCTTGTAAATAAAGCTCCATCCCAACTTTTACAAATAGTGATTGTTCGAAAAGTAATAGAAAGTTATAAGCATCATTTGTAGAAGCAAAATCTAATGCGATAATTGGACTGTTTTTCATAATCGATGGCTCCTTCCAACTAAATCTGATATTGTATTAATGCCAAGTTCATCTAATTTTTCTGGAAGCTGATCAATTAAATTTGGACATATAAATGGATCAACAAAGTTTGCTGTTCCCACTGCTACTGCACTTGCGCCTGCTGATAAAAAGTCAATGACATCATCGATGGAAGAAATCCCTCCCATTCCGATGATTGGAATCGATACTTGTTTCGCTACGTCGTACACCATACGTAGTGCCACTGGTTTAATAGCTGGACCTGATAATCCTCCTGTTATATTTGCAATAACAGGTCGTCCTGTTTTAGTATCTAATCGCATACCAAGTAATGTATTGATCATCGTAATACCATCCGCTCCGCCTGCTTCTACTGCTTTAGCTATTTCATTGACATTTGTCACATTAGGAGAGAGCTTTACGTATACGGGAACCGAAGATACTGCTTTAACTGCTTTAGTTAGTTGTTCTGCTACTATTGGATCTGTCCCAAATGTAATTCCACCTTGCTTTACATTTGGACATGAGATATTTAGCTCTAGTGCATGTACATTCGGAGCTTCCGAAATGCTTTTCGCCACTGCAACATAATCTTCTGTTAATGTACCAGCAACATTTGCAATAATTGGCACATCATATTGTTCTAACCATGGAAGCTCATTTTGCATTACTTTAGTTAATCCTGGATTTTGTAATCCGATTGCGTTTAACATTCCTGCAGGCGTTTCAGCTACTCGTGGCGTTGGATTTCCAAGTCTTGTTTCAATCGTTGTTGCCTTGATCATAATCGCTCCAAGCTTAGACAAATCATATAGTTGTGCATATTCTTTCCCAAACCCAAAGCAACCGGAAGCAGGCATAATTGGATTTTTCAATGAAAGGCCCGGTAATTCGACCGCTAATCTATTCATACTTGAACCACTCCTGACTGGAACACTGGACCATCAGAACAAACTTTCACATAATCAGCTTCTGTTTTTTCTGTTGTTTCACAAACACATGCAAAGCAGGCACCAATTCCACAACCCATTCGTTGTTCAAAAGATAAATATCCTTCTTTTTCAGGATACATTTTTTCAAGTGCTGCAAGCATTGGAGTTGGACCACAGCTGTAATATACAGCGAAATCCTCTTCTAACGTTTCTAACACATTTGTAACAAAACCTGCATGACCATAACTGCCATCTGCTGTTACGATATACGTTTTACCAAGCTCATTAAATTGCTTTTCATAAAAGACAACATCTTTTGATTGAAAGCCGAGTACGTGAATTGGCTGGACTCCTTTTTCCACTAGTCTTTTTGAAAGCTCATATAGAGGCGGTACTCCAATTCCTCCTCCAACAAGAAGCGCTTTCTGACCAGCTTCCACTTTATCAATAGGAAAACCGTTACCAAGAGGTCCAAGTACATCGACTTGGTCCCCTTGTTTTTTTTCAGAGAGAAGTGTTGTTCCCCTTCCATCTGCACGGTAAATCATTGTAAATTCAAGCGTTTCTTTGTTAATAGAAGAAATACTGATTGGTCTTCTTAGTAAAGGTTCCATTTGATCAGACACACGTATATGGACAAATTGTCCGGGTTGTCTCATGTCCAGTACATGTTGTCCTATTAATGTTAGTTCAAAAATGTTCGTCGCAATTTTTTTCTGTTTTACGACTTGCATTTGTCCTTGTCTAATCATGCACGAACCTCCTGATGTTTCATCGTCTCTGTAGAGAATGTCATGGATTCAATCACTCGCAGCATTGCCTCAGCAGTATCTAGAGAAGTTAAACATGGAATGCCATTTTCCACAGATTCTCTACGAATACGGAAACCATCACGTTCTGGCTGCATACCTTTTGTTAATGTGTTAATCACAAACTGTGCATTTCCTTTTTGAATGACATCTAACAAGGTAGTTCCTTTAGATCCAATTTTGTCTACAATATCTACCGGGATACCAGCTGTTTGGATTGCTTCTGCCGTTCCTTGCGTAGCAATGATGCGAAAGCCAATATTATTGAATCGCTTTGCAATCTCAGTAGCTTCTTCCTTATCTTTATCTGCTATAGTCATTAGCACTGATCCGTGATCTTTTATTTCCATTCCAGCAGCTACTAACCCTTTATATAATGCCTTTTCTAGCGTAATGTCTTTCCCCATTACTTCTCCAGTAGATTTCATCTCTGGTCCAAGCGTTATGTCTACTCGGCGTAGTTTTGCAAAGCTGAAAACTGGAACTTTCACATATACTCCTGGACTATTTGGAGCAAGTCCTGGTTTGTATCCTTGCTCTACAATCGATTGTCCTAAAATGGCTTTGGTTGCAATATTAGCCATTGGAATCGACGTAATTTTACTCAAGAATGGTACTGTACGACTTGAACGCGGGTTTACTTCAATTACGTATACTTCATCCTTTGATATGACATATTGGATATTCATCAAACCAACAATTTTTAATCCTTTTGCAAGACGAGTTGTGTAGTCCACTAATGTGTCGATATGTTGCTGCGATAGTTTTTGCGGTGGATATACAGCGATAGAGTCACCGGAGTGAACTCCTGCGCGTTCAATATGTTCCATAATTCCAGGAATTAATACATTCTCACCATCACAAATGGCATCTACTTCCACTTCTGTTCCAGTTAAGTAACGATCGATTAACACTGGTTTTTCTGGGCTTGCTTCTACTGCATGCTCCATATAGTATTTAATTTCACCTTCGTTATAGACAATTTGCATCGCACGGCCACCAAGTACATAAGATGGTCTTACTAGTACTGGATATCCGATTTCTTTCGCTATTACTACTGCTTTATCTACTGAAACTGCTGTTTTTCCAAGTGGTTGAGGAATACCTATTTCGTGTAGTGCAGCTTCAAACTTATTACGGTTTTCTGCACGGTCAATATCTTCTAGTGATGTACCTAGAATTTTTACGCCTCTTTCTTCTAACGCTTCCGCTAGATTAATAGCCGTTTGTCCACCAAACTGGACTACTACCCCTTTTGGCTGCTCCAAATCCACGATATGCATAACGTCTTCTACAGTTAATGGCTCAAAGTACAATTTATCTGAGATAGAAAAATCTGTCGAAACCGTTTCAGGGTTGTTGTTTATTATGATTGCCTCATAACCTGCTTCTTTAATCGCCCAAACCGAGTGCACTGTTGCATAGTCAAATTCTACCCCTTGCCCGATGCGGATTGGACCAGAGCCTAATACGATAACACTTTCTTTGTCTGTACGAATGGATTCATTTTCTTCTTCATATGTTCCGTAAAAGTATGGAGTTTCTGATTCAAACTCTCCTGCGCAAGTATCAACCATTTTATACACAGGTACAATGCCATGCTCTTTTTTAAAGTTATACACGTCAATTTCTTTTACTTGCCAATATTTCGCGATAGTTTTATCTGCAAATCCCATACGTTTTGCTTTGTATAGCACCTCTTGATCAAATGGATTTGCTTGAATTACTTCTTCGTATTTCACGATGTTTTGAAGTTTATTTAAGAAAAACACATCGATTTGACTCCATTCGTTGATTTGCTCTACTGATACTCCGCGACGAAGTGCTTCGCCGATGAAGAATAAACGCTCGTCACCTGCACGACGGATACGTTTTTCTATCCACTCATCTGTAATCGAATCACTGTTTTTCATTTCGATATGGAAATGTCCAGTCTCAAGAGAGCGAACTGATTTAAGAATTGCTTCTTCGAATGTACGTCCTAAAGACATTACTTCACCAGTTGCTTTCATTTGAGTGCCTAGATTACGTTTGGCAGATTCAAATTTATCAAATGGCCATCTTGGAATTTTAGCAACGATATAATCTAATGCTGGTTCAAAGCATGCATATGTTTTTTCTGTTACTGGGTTCATCATTTCATCTAATGTTAGACCTACTGCTATTTTCGCAGCAAGTTTTGCAATTGGATAACCAGTTGCTTTGGATGCAAGCGCGGAAGAACGGCTTACACGTGGATTCACTTCGATAATAAAGTAATTGAAGCTATTTGGATCAAGTGCAAGTTGTACATTACATCCACCTTCAATTTTTAGTGCACGAATAATTTTTAATGATACATTACGAAGCATTTGATTTTCACGGTCCGATAAGGTCTGCGTTGGAGCAACTACGATGGAATCCCCTGTGTGAATACCTACTGCATCCACATTTTCCATATTACATACAACGATCGCATTATCCGCCGAGTCGCGCATTACTTCATATTCTATTTCCTTATATCCAGCAATCGATTTTTCAAGTAAACACTGTGTTACTGGGCTATATTTTAACCCACTTGTCACGATTTCCGCTAGGTCTGTATCGTTATTACAAATTCCGCCGCCAGTTCCACCTAGTGTAAAAGCAGGACGCACAATTACCGGGTATCCAATTCTTTCAACAAATGCTTTTGCTTCATCCAAGTTGTGAATAATATCACTTTCAGGTACAGGTTCACCTAATTCATTCATTAATGTACGAAATAAATCACGGTCTTCTGCTTTATGAATTGCTTCTAGCTTTGTTCCTAAAATTTCTATTCCTAATTCATCTAAAATACCTGATTCATCAAGCGCAATTGCCATATTTAATCCCGTTTGTCCACCAAGTGTTGGTAGAATGGCATCCGGACGTTCTTTACGAATGATTTTACTCACAAATGGCAATGTGATTGGTTCGATATATACTTTATCCGCGATTTCTGTATCCGTCATAATGGTTGCTGGATTCGAATTCACTAGAATGACACGATATCCTTCTTCTCTCAATGAAATACATGCTTGTGTTCCAGCATAGTCAAATTCAGCTGCTTGACCTATGATAATTGGACCTGAACCAATTACTAATATCGTTTCTATATCTTTACGTTTAGGCATGTGAATTCTCCTTTTTGCTTTCTAGTATCATTAATTCGATAAATTGGTCAAATAAGTGGGTAGAATCCTCAGGTCCTGAAGAACCTTCTGGATGGAACTGCACGCAGAACACTGGAAATTTTGTATGTCGTACCCCTTCTACAGTACCGTCATTTAAAGCAACATGTGTAATTTCTAAATCTGTATTAGCGATTGAATCTGCAACGATTGCATAACCATGATTTTGTGAAGTTAGCTCGGTTCTTCCAGTAGTTAAATCTTTAACAGGATGGTTTCCTCCACGATGTCCAAATTTCAATTTGAAAGATGTTGCGCCACTTGCAAGAGAAATAAGCTGATGTCCAAGACATACACCGAAAATCGGAACTTGGCCGATAATCTCTTTAACCATTTCAACTACTTCTGGAATATCGGTTGGATCCCCAGGTCCGTTTGAAAGCATTACACCATCAGGATACATGCCCAAAATATCTTTTGCAGATGTATTGTAGGGTACGACAATGATGTCGCAATCACGTTTGTTTAATTCTCTTAAAATACCATGCTTCATACCAAAGTCTACGAGTACAACTTTTTTCCCGCGTCCTGGACTTGGATATGAACGAGTGATGGAAACTTGTTCTACTTGGTTTTTAGCAATTTCTGTAGCTTTCAATGCTTCCACTACTTCCTCCACATTCACTTCTTCTCCAGCTTTTGTTAGCTGCCCTTTTAAAGAACCATGCTTACGAATTATACGTGTTAGCTTTCTTGTATCAATTCCTTCAATTCCAGGAACATTTTTTGCCTCTAAAAATTCGCTTAGTGTACCTGTACTTCTAAAATTTGATGGTTGCTCAGCTAGCTCTCTTACTACAACTCCAGATAGACCAATTTGAATCGCTTCAAAATCATCAGGATTCACACCATAGTTGCCAACCATTGGATATGTGAAAGTTAGAATTTGCCCGCAGTTAGAAGGATCCGAAATCGATTCTTGATATCCAGTCATTCCTGTAGTAAAGATAACCTCTCCAATTGTTCCTTCTTCACTACCAAAAGCGTTACCTTTAAATGCTGTACCATCTTCTAAAATTAAGTATCTCGTTTTCATGCGTTTTCCTCCTGCCATATGATTTCTCCGTTATAAATGGTAACTTGTGGCCAACCTGTGCATACCCAACCGTTAAATGGTGTATTTTTTCCTTTTGAAAGAAATGCTTCTTTATCGATTGCTTGTTCTTTTTCTAGGTCAATTAATACTAAATCCGCTGACGCTCCAACTTCTAATTTTCCGAATTCAAATCCGAAAACTTCAGATGGTTTAGTCGTTAAATATTCTAGCAGTTGTTTTAAAGTCCACTCTCCACTTTTCACGAAATGTGTATATAAAAGTGTAAATGCAGTTTCTAAACCGACAATTCCAAATGGTGCCTTTTCAAAGCCATTTGCTTTTTCTTCTTCTGTATGTGGTGCATGATCTGTTGCAATGAAATCTAAAGTTCCATCTAGCAGTCCTTCACGCAATGCGAGCATATCCTCTTTTCCTCGAAGCGGAGGATTCATTTTCCAATTTGCATCATTACTTGGAATATCATCTTCACAAAGTAACAAGTGATGGGGACTTACTTCAGCTGTAACATGTATACCTGCTTTTTTAGCATCTCTTATCACTCTTACTGATTCTTTTGAACTGACATGACATACATGGTAATGGACTCCTGCAGCTTCTGCGAGTAAAATATCTCGCGCAATATGTACTGATTCTGAAACAGAAGGGATTCCTTTTAATCCAAGTTCTTCGTTTCGTTTTCCTTTATGCATTACACCACCGTAAATAAGTGTATTATCTTCACAGTGTGCGACAACAGGGATATGTAGTTTTGCTGCTTCTTCCATCGCTTCCAACATCGTTCCTGCAGCCTGAACTCCTACACCATCATCTGTTAGAGCAAATGCGCCAAGTTTTTTCAGAGCTTCGATATCTGTTCTTTCTTTCCCAGCTTGTCGAATAGTAATCGATGCGTATGGTAAAACTCGAATAAGTGCATGTTTTTCAACTAAATCTAATACATGAGAGAAGTTTTCAGCTGTATCAGGGACTGGTCTAGTATTTGGCATGGCACAAATAGTCGTATAGCCACCTTTTGCAGCAGCTTTCGTTCCTGTTTCAATCGTTTCTTTATGTTCGCCTCCTGGTTCGCGTAAATGGACATGCACATCGATAAACCCTGGCGAAAGAAGCATTCCATTACCATCAATTACTTGTGCATGATCTTCCGTTTCTTTTGCTCCGATTTTAGCAATTTTCCCGTTTTCAATTAGAACGGATGTAAATTCTAAATCTCCCTCATTGTTCATAACTTGAACGTTTTGAATAATTTTTGTCATGTTATTCTCTCCCTTTCAAAATCATTTCAATGACTGCCATACGAACAAACACACCATTTTCCATTTGTTTAAATATTCTAGAACGCTCGCATTCTACAATTTCACTTGCAATTTCCACGTCCCGGTTCATCGGAGCAGGATGCATAATAATGGCGTTTTCTTTCATTCTTTTTTCTCTCTCTACTGTTAAACCATACTGTTGATGATATTCAGCTTTAGAGAAATTAGATTTACCATCATGCCTTTCATGTTGCACTCTTAGCATCATCATGACATCACTAGACTCAATTACTTCATCAATATTATAAGTTGCTTCAAATTCCGCGTTACAATTTGGCGGACACACGAAATTAACTTTCGCACCAAGTCTAGAAAATGCATCTGCGTTTGAACGAGCTACTCGGCTATGTGCAATATCCCCTACGATGCTAATAACTTTATTTTTAAAAGTTCCAAATTCCTGTTGTATTGTCAATAAATCGAGCAAACTTTGAGTAGGATGATTTCCTGTTCCATCTCCACCATTGATAATTACTGGTTTTACTTTACCTATTAAATCATTAAAAAAATCATTTTGTTCATGTCTGATCACCAGCGCATCTACACCAATAGATTCCAATGTTTTGACCGTATCATATAGTGTTTCACCTTTTAACGTACTAGAAAAACCTGCATCAAAGGGGAGGACATTTAAATGTAACTTTCTCTCTGCCATTTCAAAACTCATTTTCGTTCGTGTGCTCGGTTCAAAAAACAAATTAGCCATCGTATAATCTTGCTTTAATTGAGAACTAGCACCTTCACGGAATAATTGCGCTTGCTTTAAAATCGACATTATTTCTTCTACAGTTAAATCTTTCATTGATAATAAGTTTTTCATCTGTATCCTCCTCTATCAAAAGAACCTTCTCGAAAAGATCTCAAGAAGGTTCGATTTTGCATAGATAAGTAGAGGCGACTATTAGAAAGCCCCCACTTTATCTACCCGAACCTTTTGTTGACTCTCTGTTCAACTTCTTAAAAGGTCATTTATTCAGTTTTATCCATACCTGCTATTTGTTCATTTTTTCTACCTGGTAGTACTAAGTTTAGTATAACTCCGATGATTGCAGCTAAAGCCATACCTTCGATACTCAATGATTCCGACACAACAAACTTAGCTCCACCAATTCCGATTACTAAAATAACCGAAGCAATAACTAAGTTACGATTATTTCCAAAGTCAATATTATTTTCAACTAACATACGAAGACCACTTGATGCGATGATTCCAAACAGTAGAATGGATACCCCACCAAGAACTGCTGTAGGGATTGTAGAGATGACGGCCATTACTTTCCCTAAAAATGAAATGGCAATTGCAACAACGGCAGCACCACAAATTACATACACACTGTAAACGCGAGTGATTGCTAGTACCCCAATATTTTCACCATATGTTGTTTTTGGAGGACCACCGATTAAAGAACTGATAAATGTTCCAAAACCATCTCCTAGTAAAGAACGATGTAAACCAGGCTCTTTAATGTAGTCACGATTTACTACTTTCCCAAGAACTAATTGGTGTCCAATATGCTCTGAGATTGTTACAATAACGATCGGTACCATGACTAATAACAATTTTGATGTAACGACGAAATGATAATCTACACCTGGAATTAAGAATGGTGGTAAAGAAAACCACTTTGCATCATGTACTGCAGAGTAATCTATGATTCCGATAGCAGCAGAATATATGTAACCAACGATTAACCCGATTAAAATCGGCATTGTGCTTAATATGTTTTTAAAATAAATGGTGCAGAAAATTGCTGTAAACAATGTTACTAATGCCGCTGAGAAGTGCAGGAAACTATACACTTTTAAATCGGTACCATCTACCGGAATGTTCATGGCCATATCAACCGCTACTCCTGCAATACCTAAACCAATAACCATGATAACTGGTCCAACAACGATCGGTGGTAATAGCTTTAGAATCCATTTATAACCACTCTTCCAAATAATAAGTGATACTATCCCATATACTAATCCGACGAACATTGCACCAATCATTGCGTTACCAGGTTCGGTCTTATCATTCGTAGCAATGAGGATTGGGGCAATAAAAGCAAAGGATGATCCTAGATATGCTGGTACTTGAAACTTAGTAATCATTAAGAAGAATATGGTCGCTATCCCGCTTGTAAGTAATGCAATTGCAGGACTTAATCCAACTAGCTGTGGTACTAAAATTGTCGAACCAAACATGGCGAACATATGTTGAAAACTAAATGTGATCAGTTGTCCTCCTGATGGCTTTTCATTAACATCTAAAACTGCAGTTGACATGGATTGTTCCTACCTTTTCCAAAAGATTTCTTATTCAAAAATTGTTACTGCGTCCAGTTCATCTGTTTCGATAACTTTCACTACAATTCGTTCATTGCTTGACGTCGGTATATTTTTACCTACGTAATCCGCTCTTATCGGTAGCTCTCGGTGACCCCTATCTATTAATACCGCAAGTTGAATTTGGGCAGGTCTTCCTAAATCCATGACAGCATCCATTGCTGCGCGAACTGTTCTTCCCGTATAAAGTACATCATCTACTAAAATTACTTTTTTATTCGTTACATCATGTGTAATATCTACTTGCTGAACGAGCGGCTCATTTGAATCATTTTTCAATGAAAGATCATCTCTATATAATGTAATATCCAGCTCACCTGTTTTAATTGCTTTACCCTCGATCGTCTCAATCTTATTAGCTAGCCTCTCTGCTAAAAAAGCACCTCTTGTTTTGATACCAACTAAAATGCATTCCTCAATCCCTTTATTACGTTCGATAATTTCATGTGCAATTCGTGTTAGCGCTCTATTCATTGCTTGTTCATCTAAAATACTTGCTTTCTCCGCCATTGTTATCCCCCTATTTTGTAAAATAAAAAACCTCTTGAGCTGAGATGCCCAAGAGGTTGTATATGCGTCATTAATTAAGGTAACTACACTTAAAAGTCCGCAGACCAATAGTGTTCGTCACATTCACATGTACCTTCTCAGCCTCTCTGGACTGTTATTAAAGGTGAAGCTATTTTGTTTTCTAAAAGTAGTATAAAGGATTAATCCTCTTTAATCAATGATTGTTTTCTTAAATCTTGCAATAAATTTGTGTAATCATCTGGAATTGGATAAGAGAACTCTAGATATTCACCCGTTTTTGGTTGAATAAATCCTAATAATCCTGCATGCAAAACTTGTCCATTAAAATCGATGGTTTTCTTTGGACCATATTTTGGATCGCCAGCTAATGGATAACCAATATATTTCATATGCACACGAATTTGATGTGTTCTTCCTGTTTCCAATTGACATTCAACCAACGTGAATTTATCCAAACGTTCTAATACGCGAAAATGAGTCACAGCATGTTTGCCATTGTCCACTACCGCCATACTTTGGCGTTCTTTTTTGTCTCTACCTATAGGAGCATCAATTGTTCCTTTGTCATGAGGAATTCGACCATGCACAAGCGCAATATATTTTCGAGTAACTGTTTTCTTCACCAATTGGTCTACTAATGAAACATGTGCTACATCATTTTTGGCAACCATTAATAATCCAGTCGTATCTTTATCAATCCGGTGAACAATTCCTGGACGCATAACACCATTAATGCCAGATAAATCTTTTATTTGGTGCATTAGACCATTTACAAGCGTCCCACTAATATGTCCTGGTGCAGGATGAACAACCATTCCACGAGGTTTATAAACAACTAGTACATCTTCATCTTCATAAACAACTTCTAAGTTTAAGTTTTCTGATACAATATCCAGTTCAATTGCTTCAGGGGGAGCTACAGCTATAACATCCCCTTCCTTCACTTTATAATTTGATTTGGCTGCTTCTTTATTTACGAGTACATGCCCGTCTTTTATAAAGTTTTGGATTTGAGTACGTGACCAATCCGTATCAAAAGATGCAATTGCTTTATCAATTCGTTCTTTTGTCTGTTCTTTTTCTATTATAAATGTTAACTCTTCCATTACTTCACCTTTTTCTTTCCATCTCGTTCTTCTTTAATTATGAATAATATGATAATCACAACACCTATTGTCAAGGAAGCATCTGCAATATTAAAAATAGGAAAATCGTAATTTATAATTGGTATTAACACATGCACAAAATCCACAACTTCGTTTCTCCAAATACGATCGATAAAATTCCCAATTGCTCCACCTAATAGCATCATTAAACCAACCTGAAACATTGGCTTTCCTTTTGCTTCTTTATGAAAATAATAAATAATGGCAATAATGACGACAATCGTGATGATTGTAAATAACCCCATTTGGCCTTGCAACATTCCCCATGCGGCACCACGATTTCGATGAGAAAGTAATTCAAAGTAAGGATCTAAAATAGTGATTCGTTCGCCAAAAACCATATTTTTTACAATCAGCCATTTTGTCCACTGATCAAGCGCAATAACAAATGCGGCAAGTCCATAAAATTTCCACACATTATTTCCCCCAATATCAAATTCGCCTTTGCATATTTAGTCCAGATTTTATCGAGCTTACTCGATAAGTTCCTCTAAAAATCTGTGACATCCGCCGTAAGCTTTAACTTTATTAACTGGGGTTTGAACTCCAACTAAAAAAAGTTAACAGAATCTAAACTAGTTTACCATACAAAGTAACCCTAAGTAAAAGTGCAGGACAAAATTCATCCAAAATAAAAAGCGTGGTCCTACTAATTTAGGACCACATTCATTACATTAAATATAATGTTTTTCTACAACTTCCGCACAACGAGTACATAATGTTGGGTGTTTTTCATTTGAACCAACTGTTTCAGTAATTGTCCAGCAACGTTCACATTTTTCTCCGTCTGCTTTTTCAACTAAAACAGAAGCATTTTCAAGCACTAAACTATTTTCTGGTGCGTCTTGTTGTGCACCACCAAGTGCAAATTGCGATACGATGAATAGTTGAGCAAAGTCAATTGCATCTGTGTCAAACATTACTTTCAATTCATCTTTTACATACAATGTTACTTTTGCTTCTAATGATTTACCGATAGTTTTAGCATTTCGAGCTTCTTCTAATGCTTTTAACACATCATCACGTAATTCCATGATTTTATCCCATTTAGCTGCTAACGCTTCAAACGCTGGATCTTCAATAGCTTTTGGCATATCTGTAAGTTGAATACTTTCTTCTGTCTTATTTTCTAAATAAGCCCATAATTCATCTGTTGTATGAGGTAAAATCGGCGTCATTAATTTTAATAAAGCAAGAAGTGTATCATACATTACGGTTTGCATTGCGCGACGTTCATGGTCATCTTGACCATAAATATATACAACGTCTTTGGCGATATCTAAATAGAATGAACTTAGCTCACCTGATACAAAGTTATTTACAATATGGTAAACACTTGCAAAATCATAACGCTCATATGCCGCTTCCACTGTTTTAATCACTTCTTGTAATTTCATATACATAAATTGATCTACTTCACGGAGATCCTTAAATTCCACACGGTTATTCTCTGGATGGAAATCACTAACATTACCATGCAAGAAACGGAATGTATTACGGATTTTACGATACACTTCAGATACTTGTTTAAATATAGCATCGGATACACGAACGTCTGCAGTATAATCTACAGATGCAACCCATAATCGAACGATATCTGCTCCAAGTTGATTGATCACTTTGGCAGGTACGATAACGTTTCCAAGAGATTTACTCATTTTACGTCCATTTCCATCTAGCGTAAATCCATGGCTTAATAATCCTTTGTATGGTGCATGACCAAACATTGCCGTACTAGTGATTAATGATGAGTTAAACCAACCACGATATTGGTCAGACCCTTCTAAATACAAATCTGCTGGGAATACCAAATCATCACGTTCTTCTAACACACCTTGATGACTTGATCCAGAGTCAAACCAAACGTCCATAATATCTGTTTCTTTCATGAAGATACCATTTGGACTGCTTGGATGTGTAAATCCTTCTGGTAGCAATTCTTTTGCTTCTTTTTGGAACCAAATATTAGAACCATGTTCACGGAATAATTTTGCTACATGTGCGATTGTTTCTTCTGTAAGAATTGGTTCTCCATCTTCCGCGTAAAATACCGGAATTGGTACACCCCATACACGTTGGCGAGAAATACACCAATCCCCACGATCACGGATCATGTTATAAAGTCGAGTTTCACCCCAAGCCGGTGTAAATGATGTATCACGGATTGCTTGCAATAATTCATCTCTAAATGATTCGATTGATGCGAACCATTGTGCAGTTGCACGATAAATGACTGGTTTTTTTGTGCGCCAATCATGTGGATATGAATGTGTAAAGAAAGTAAGTTTTTCAAGGGCCCCTACTTCTTCTAGTGCTTCTGTAATTGCTTTGTTTGCTGTGTCATAGAATAACCCTTCGAATCCAGGTGCTTCTGCAGTCATCACACCACGGTCATCTACTGGACATAGTACATCTAATCCATAAGCTTTCCCCACATAGAAGTCATCTTCCCCATGTCCAGGAGCTGTATGTACACAACCAGTACCTGATTCAGTAGTTACATGCTCCCCAAGAATCACAAGTGAATCTCGGTCATATAAAGGATGTTTGGTAACAAGTCTATCCATATCTTTCCCAACTACTGTACGTTCTACCGAATATTCTTCCCAACCTAGCTCAGTAGCGACAGATTCCACTAAATCTTTTGCCACTACAAATTTTGAACCTTTTGCTTGAACAACAGCATACTCTACAGCTGGATGCAACGAAATAGCCAAGTTTGCTGGAATTGTCCAAGGAGTTGTCGTCCAAATAATAATTTTTGTCCCCTCATCAAGAATACCTTTTCCATCTGTTACAGCAAAGCTAACATAAATAGATGGTGACTTTTTATCTTGGTACTCAATTTCCGCTTCTGCTAGTGCAGATTCACTTGAAGGTGACCAATAAACTGGTTTTAGACCTTTATAGATATATCCTTTTTTCGCCATTGCACCGAAAACCTCAATTTGACGAGATTCAAAAGCTGGCGTTAGCGTTACATATGGATTATCCCAGTCTCCACGAACACCTATACGTTTAAATTGAGAGCGTTGGTTATTAATTTGTTCATACGCATATTCTTCACAAAGCTTTCTGAACTCTGCTAAAGTCATCTCTTTGCGTTTTACACCTTTATTTGTAAGTGCTTGTTCAATTGGCAGACCATGTGTATCCCAGCCCGGAACATAAGGGGCATTGAAACCACTCATTGATTTATATCTTACAATCATATCTTTTAAAACTTTATTTAGTGCATGCCCCATATGCAAATCACCATTTGCATATGGAGGGCCATCATGTAATACGAAGAAAGGACGACCCGCTGTTCTTTCTTGTACTTTTTTATAAATATCCATTTCAGCCCATTTCGCTTGAATATCTACTTCTTTCACTGGTAAATTTCCACGCATTGGGAAATCTGTTTTCGGCATTAATAATGTGTCTTTGTACTCCATTCATAATTCCTCCTTAATCTATTTTAAAAATTAGGGGTTTATTCCCCTATTGGACAAAACAAAAAAACTCCTCATCCCAAAAAGGGACGAGAAGTTTTTACTCGCGGTACCACCCTACTTGCGATTTTCTAAAAAAAATCGCCGCTTAGTATGCCATAACGGGACATAATCCGAAGACACTTAGCCTCATTTTTTTAAGTTCAGTGTCTTTGCTCAAAAGTGATAATCTAAAAAAGTCCCATTGCTTGAGCTCGCACCATCCCCAAGTCGCTTGTTCGAAATCTTATTTAGACGTCTTTTTCAACGCATATTTATATGATATGAAATAATTATAGGAAAAGTAAGCGAATCAGTCAAGAAATGTATTAGTCCTCCGTTATAGAAATTCTATCTATATCCGTAGTATCCACATCATATTCCATTAAATGATTCCAGTCATCCGTATTGATCAAATCTAATTGGGCTTCTACGAGCATTTTGAAACGATTCCGAAAAACTTTTGATTGTTTTTTTAGATCTTCAATTTCAAGTGCGATTCTTCTTGCTTTTGTAAGTGCTTCATTCACAATACGGTCTGCATTTTTTTCTGCTTCTTTTACTATTAGTTTTGCTTCTTTTTGAGAGTTTCGACGAACTTCCTCTGCTGCTTCTTGTGCGACAACGATAGATTTATGTAAAGTCTCTTCAATCGATGTGAAATGCCCAACTCTTTCGCTTGATGATTTCAGTTTTATTTCCAGTTCTTTTTTCTCTTTTGTTATAATTTCAAGATCTTTCATAATTTGATCTAAAAATTCATTTACTTCATCTTCATTATATCCTCTAAATCCTTTGCTAAATTCCTTGTTATGTATATCAAGTGGTGTTAATGGCATATATTCCATCTCCTTTACTTTTCTAGCATTCTTATTCTCTATTATACATTTAGGTTAGAGCGAATTCATCAAAAATCAGCTATATTTATTTGATTATTTAATTTTTTGTTCTAAGCGACCTATTTGTAGTCTAATTTTGTCTTTTTTTGTTCTGCCTTCAATCATTAAAACTTTGACTCTACCAAGACCCCGAATGGAAATTAGATCTAATTCTTGCAGTTCCATAGACAGTTGATCTTTCTCTGTCCAGTTAACCTTTACTTTTCCGCTTTGAATGAGCGTAGATGATTTCTGTCGAGAAATATTAAAAACCGCTGAAATAATAGTATCTAATCTTAATGAACTCACCGTTAAAGATTCAGATGTCCATTCCTCTCGTTGCAAAAAATAATTTAGTCTATCTCCTACTAGTTCAATATGAACTTTAACTTTTCCAATTGCCGTGTAGTTTGCGCGTACATAGTCTAACACTTCTGTTGCAACGACAAATTGAATAGCTCCATCTTCCACTCGTATGTCACCAAACTTACTTCGATCAATTCCTAAGGACATCATCGAACCTAATACATCTTTATGTTGTAATGTAACAAACTTTTTAGGATATTGAACTTCCACGACAGTCAGCGTAAAATCCGCATCTGATGGCACATAATAAGAAGGATATAGAAGCATTCTTTTTCTTTCTACTTCGTCCAATCCTCCATTTGCTACTACTTCAATATCCTCATACTGTCTTCGCAAAGTGTCTACAATGAATTGTTGTCTAGGATCTAAAAAGTCTGTTAACTTAGGCGCATATCGATTCTCAACTTCTCGCAGCATATTAACAATTTGTTCTATGAATGGCTGCTCTTCTTTTCTAAAATGTTGCATTACATTTTCCATGTCAATATTCCCTCTCGAATATAGTAAAAAACCCCACTGAAGTGAGGTTTAAAAAAAGGATACTAAAGATATTATTCCTCTTATCGCAATATTCAATACAAAAATCGCAACAATAGGTGATATATCGATCATTCCGATTGGAGGAATAATCTTTCTGAATGGTTCTAAATATGGTTCGCAAATTTTTCCTAAAAATTGTCCAAAGCTAGATTGCTGTATACTTGGGACCCATGACATAAAAATATAAACGATTAATGCATAGGTATAGTATTTAACTGCATAAATTAACAAGATTAAAACTGTGGTCATAATAGTATTAACTCCTCTATCAATCTAGGTCGTTGTAATAATAATCCGATATTGCTCCAGCCACTTCTACTGAATCTGGTGCACACAGGAAAATATCCGTTCCTATTCGTTGAATGTCTCCACCTAAAGCGTACACTGTTCCACTTAAAAAGTCGATGATTCTTATTCCTTGTTCTTTATCAATGCGTTGTAAATTTACAATAACAGCTTTTTTACTCTTCAAATGTTCGGAAATATCTTGGGCTTCTGCATAAACGCGCGGCTCGATTAGAATTACTTTGGAAGACTTTTGCACATTTTGAATACTAACTAGATTAGATGCAGCTGTTTCATTCGTTACTGTATTAAATTTTCGTTCTTTTGTTGAGGGTCTCACCGATTGCTGTCGCATTTGATGTTCCACCGGTTTTGGCTGTTGAGGTTTTGGCTGCTGATCTGTTGAAGTTTCTTCATCCTCTTCCAAGTAGAAGAAATTTTTCATCCAGTCTTTCATGCTCATTTAACTTCCTCCCTCTCTTTACCGACTAAAGCTGTTCCTATTCGTACAAAGGTTGCGCCCTCTTCTATTGCAATCTCATAGTCACCCGACATCCCCATTGATAATTCCGTACAAGGTGCATGTGGTAGTTGTTGTTTCGAAATTTTTTCCTGTAATTGTTTTAAATTACGAAAGACAGTACGTATGACAGTCTCATCTTCCGTATTTGGAGCCATTGTCATTAAGCCAATTACTCGTATACGCGAATATTTTTCTAATTCTTTCATAAAAGATTCCGCATCTTCCAACGATAATCCATGTTTTGATTGCTCTTCGGCTACATTTACTTGTACAAAACAGTCCTTTACCGAAGTAGCTCTTTTTTCTATCTCCTCCGCTAAACTTAATCGATCTAAAGAGTGCAAAAAATCTACATCATTAATTACTGATTTTACTTTTCTCGTTTGTAGCGTCCCTATATAATGCCATTTGATGGAATCATTAATGGCATCTAATTTCATTTTTAAACCCTCAGGTCGATTTTCACCTAGATGTCTCACTCCAGCTTGAACTACCTCTTCCGTTCTTTCCACAGAAACTTCCTTCGTAACGGCAATAATCGTAACATCTGAAGAATTACGATTGCCACGTAAACTAGCAGCATTCACTTTATCTTTTATCGATTCTAAATTTTGTTGAACGTTTGTCATATAAAAACCAACTTTTCATCAATTGTTTTTGTTTATTGTAACAATGAAAAGGGGTTTTATCAATGATGAATCAATCTAACAACATATTTTTTGAAACAATTATGACATCTTTCCCAATTATAGATATATTTTGAACGGCAACTTTTTTTGTTTCATTCTTTTTATTAAAAAAATTAGGATATGTTCCTTGTGCTTCTACTATGAACGATAGGATGAAACCAGTATCTTTATCTATTTCAGCATCAACGATATATCCTAATAATTTTCCACTACTCGCTTCAATTACTTCTTTTTGTTGTGCATCAGAAAATTTCATCTCAGCTCCCCCTTTTTATTATTATATGAGCCAAAAATAAAAAAAAAACGCTTTTTCTATGAAGAAAAAGCGGAAATAATATTATCTTTAATTGTAGTTATCATTCTTTTGGGTTCAACTGTCCTTGAATAATAGACAAAGCACTTTTCTCTAGCCTTGATATTTGTGCTT